>NZ_JBGDVS010000004.1:382425-531994 GCF_046551635.1 Salmonella sp. SAL04157 | reverse complement strand
GCGGGAATAGCTCAGTTGGTAGAGCACGACCTTGCCAAGGTCGGGGTCGCGAGTTCGAGTCTCGTTTCCCGCTCCAATTCTTATCTACAGTGAAATTATCCACAACGAATATCGCGTTGGGGCACGTTTTGTTCCGCTTTCGTCAGATCCTTGTAAACAGACTTATCCACAGGACGGCCCATTACTCCTGGAATGCAAAAAATCATACCTGACGCGTAGAATTTCTATAATTTACTGAAAAGTATAGAAAAAATAAGATTTCAAAACGTTAGCGTTATTGTCTGTTCCTTTTTTCCCTCTTGAATCGCAATGTGTTTTTATTTTTATACACAGCCTGTGAATAATTCAGGCATCGCGCACCAGCCCTTTTTCAATCACCCTGACCAGACGCTGTTTTTTCGGTAGCTGCACTTCAATGATGCAGGCGTTGCGCTTTTCAATTTGTTGCGCAATCGCCCATTCGATATGCTCATCAAGAAGTGGATGCTCACCCTTGCGGCTTTCCAGCGCCGTAATGACGGCATTACTCCACGGCGCATTCCCCAGCGCGACGGCAACATTGCGCAGCCAGCGTAAATGGCCAATGCGCCGAATCGCAGAACCTTCAGTGACTTTCAGAAACTGCGCTTCGCTCCAGCTAAACAACTCAAGCAAATCTGGGTTATGCAGCGCCTTGCGTGGGCTAAAATCTGCTTCGTCGGTCAACTGAGAGTAACGATTCCACGGACAGATAAGCTGGCAGTCATCGCAGCCGTAAATACGGTTGCCTATCAGTGGGCGAAATGCTTCCGGAATAGCGCCTTCCAGCTCAATGGTGAGATAAGAAATACAGCGCCGCGCGTCCACCGTATACGGTTCGACAATCGCCCCGGTCGGGCAAATGGTCATACAGGCGACGCATTTGCCGCAACCTTCCTCGACCGGCTGGTCGACCGGCAGCGGTAAATCAATCAACAATTCCCCCAGGAAAAAGAATGAGCCTGCCTCCCGATTAAGGATAAGTGAGTGCTTACCCGTCCAGCCAAGTCCGGCTTTTTCCGCTAATGGGCGTTCAAGAATAGGCGCAGAGTCGACAAACGGTCTAAAATTCAGCGAACCGCAGTACTGTTGGATCTGCTCGCCCAGTTTTTTAAGGCGGCTGCGTAACAGCTTGTGATAATCACGCCCCAGCGCATATCGGCTAACGTAGCCCAGCGTGGGATCCTTCAACGTACTGGCAAACGCGGCGTTGGCGGGCAGATAGTTCATGCGCACGCTGATGACACGTAGCGTACCGGGTAAGAGTTCATGAGGCCGGGCGCGCATCATACCGTGGCGCGCCATCCATGCCATCTCGCCGTGGTATTGTTTGTCCAGCCACGCCTGCAGCGCAGGTTCGGATGCGCGCAGATCGGTATCAGTAATACCGACCTGCTGAAAGCCCAGCTCCAGCCCCCACTGCTTAATATTTTGCGCTAACTGATTGAGATCGAGGGGCTTTGACATGATGGACCATAACATGAAGAAAAACCCTGTAAGTATACCACACTCCATTTGGCCCGCCGATGACATCAAACGGCTGGAACGCGATGCGGCGGATGCCTTCGGACTCACACTCTATGAATTGATGCTGCGCGCTGGCGACGCGGCATTTCGGGTAGCCCGTGACAGTTATCCTGACACCCGACACTGGCTGGTGTTGTGTGGTCATGGCAACAACGGCGGCGATGGTTACGTCGTGGCGCGACTAGCGCAAGCGGCGGGCATTAGCGTAACGTTGCTGGCGCAGGAGAGCGACAAACCGTTGCCTGAAGAAGCGGCGCAGGCGCGCGATGCCTGGCTGAATGCCGGCGGCATTATCCATGCTGCCGATATTATCTGGCCGGAAGCGACGGATCTAATTATCGACGCGCTGCTTGGCACCGGTATAGCCCAGGCGCCGCGCGACCCGGTAGCCGGTCTGATTGAACAGGCGAACGCCCATCCTGCGCCGGTTGTCGCCGTCGATATCCCGTCAGGCCTGCTGGCGCAAACGGGCGCCACGCCTGGCGCGGTGATAAGCGCCGCGCATACGGTCACGTTTATCGCCCTGAAACCAGGCTTGCTGACCGGCAAAGCGCGTGACGTTACCGGCATATTGCATTATGACGCGTTGGGACTGGAAGGCTGGCTGGCGAGCCAGACGCCGCCGCTCCGGCGTTTTGACGCGACGCAGTTGGGGCAATGGTTAACGCCGCGTCGACCGACCTCGCATAAGGGCGATCATGGTCGTCTGGCGATTATCGGCGGCGACCAGGGAACAGCGGGCGCAATTCGGATGGCTGGCGAGGCGGCGCTGCGTACGGGGGCTGGGTTGGTCAGAGTACTGACCCGCGGTGAAAACATCGCGCCGTTGCTGACGGCCCGCCCGGAACTGATGGTACATGAACTCACGCCTCAGTCGCTGGAAGAGAGCCTGGCCTGGGCTGACGTTGTGGTGATCGGCCCGGGGCTTGGGCAGCAGGAATGGGGCAAAAAAGCCTTACAGAAAGTAGAAAACGTCCGTAAACCTATGCTGTGGGATGCGGATGCGTTGAACCTACTGGCAATCAATCCTGATAAACGTCACAATCGCGTGATTACGCCGCATCCGGGAGAGGCGGCCCGCCTGTTAGGATGTTCTGTGGCAGAAATTGAAAGTGATCGCTTACTTTCAGCACAGCGTCTGGTAAAACGGTACGGAGGCGTGGTCGTGTTAAAAGGCGCAGGAACGATTATCGCCGCTGAACACCACCCTCTGGCTATCATTGACGCTGGTAATGCGGGGATGGCGAGCGGCGGAATGGGCGATGTCCTGTCCGGCATCATCGGCGCATTGCTCGGACAGAAGTTTACCCCGTATGATGCGGCATGTGTGGGATGTGTGGCTCACGGCGCGGCGGCGGACTTACTGGCAGCGCGTTATGGCGCTCGCGGCATGTTGGCGACCGATCTTTTTACTACGCTGCGGCGTATTGTTAACCCTGATGTGATTGACGTAAACCATGATGAATCGAGTAATTCCGCTACCTGACGAACAGGCGACGCTAGACCTGGGGCAACGGGTAGCCAACGCCTGCGATGGCGCGACCGTTATTTATCTGTATGGCGATTTAGGTGCCGGTAAGACGACGTTTAGCCGGGGATTTTTACAGGCGTTAGGCCATAACGGTAATGTAAAAAGCCCCACCTATACGCTGGTAGAGCCTTATGCGCTTGATAACATGATGGTATATCACTTCGACTTATACCGTCTTGCGGACCCGGAGGAGCTGGAGTTTATGGGTATTCGCGATTATTTCGCCAACGACGCCATTTGTCTGGTGGAGTGGCCGCAACAAGGTAAAGGCGTTCTCCCCGACCCGGACGTCGAAATCCATATTGATTACCAGGCGCAGGGGCGTGAGGCTCGCGTAAGCGCGGTATCCTCATCGGGTCATTCGTTACTGGCGCGTTTAGCCGATTAGCTATAAAGGTGGCGGGATGATTTATCGCATCAAAAATGCCGTAATAGCAGCCTTAATCCTGCTGTGCGCGCAGGCGGGCGCCGCCAGTCTCTCTGATATTCAGGTGTCCAACGGCGAGCAGCAGGCGCGCATTACGCTGAGTTTTATCGGCGAGCCGGAATATGCTTACTCACAGGACGGTAAACGTACCGTGGCGCTGGATATCAGGCAGACCGGCGTGATTCAGGGGCTGCCGCTTCAGTTTAGCGGTAACAATCTGGTGAAAACGATCCGTGCCGGAACGCCGAAAGATGCGCAATCTTTACGGTTGCTTGTCGATCTGACGGAAAATGGTAAAACCGAGGCTGTGAAGCGGCAAAACGGCGGCAACTATACGGTCATTTTCACCATTAATGCCGATGTTCCGCCGCCGCCGCCACCGCCTGTCGTCGCGAAACGGGTTGAAAGCGCGCCCCGCCCGACGGAGCCGGCCCGTAATCCGTTTAAATCTTCTGATGATCGCCTGACCGGCGTAACCAGCAGCAATACCGTTACGCGGCCTGCGGCGCGCGCGTCGGCAGGCGCTGGCGATAAAGTGGTGATTGCTATTGATGCCGGACATGGAGGCCAGGACCCCGGCGCAATAGGCCCGGGCGGTACGCGCGAGAAAAATGTCACCATCGCTATCGCGCGTAAGTTACGCACATTACTGAATAACGATCCGATGTTTAAAGGCGTGCTGACGCGTGACGGCGACTATTTTATTTCGGTGATGGGGCGGTCTGACGTGGCGCGTAAGCAAAACGCCAACTTCCTTGTCTCTATTCATGCGGATGCCGCGCCAAATCGCGACGCCACCGGCGCCTCCGTCTGGGTATTGTCCAATCGTCGCGCGAACAGCGAAATGGCAAACTGGCTTGAACAGCATGAGAAGCAATCCGAACTGTTAGGCGGCGCTGGCGATGTGCTGGCGAACAGTCAGTCAGACCCTTACCTGAGCCAGGCGGTACTGGATTTGCAATTCGGTCATTCGCAGCGGGTAGGGTATGATGTGGCGACGAACGTACTAAGCCAACTCGACGGCGTGGGGTCGCTGCATAAACGTCGCCCGGAACACGCGAGCCTGGGCGTGTTGCGTTCGCCGGATATCCCGTCCATTTTGGTGGAGACGGGCTTTATCAGTAATCACGGCGAAGAGCGATTGCTGGCGAGCGACCGCTATCAGCAGCAGATTGCTGACGCTATATACCGGGGGTTGCGTAAGTACTTTGCAGAGCATCCGATCCAGTCTGCGCCGCAGGGCGGCCCAGGCCAGACGGCCAGTACCAACCAGCCTGGCGCCATAACCGCCGCGAATTAAGGAGATTTCATGCCGATTCAGGTTCTGCCGCCGCAGCTTGCGAACCAAATCGCCGCTGGCGAAGTGGTGGAACGCCCTGCGTCGGTTGTTAAAGAGCTGGTAGAGAATAGTCTGGATGCAGGTGCCACCCGCGTTGATATCGACATCGAGCGTGGCGGCGCGAAGCTTATTCGTATTCGTGACAATGGCTGCGGCATTAAAAAAGAGGAGCTGGCGCTGGCGCTGGCCCGTCATGCCACCAGTAAAATCGCCTCGCTTGACGATCTGGAAGCGATTATCAGTCTGGGATTTCGCGGCGAAGCGCTGGCCAGTATCAGTTCGGTCTCGCGTTTGACGCTAACGTCGCGCACGGCGGAGCAGGCGGAAGCCTGGCAGGCGTATGCGGAAGGGCGCGACATGGACGTGACGGTAAAACCCGCCGCGCACCCGGTCGGCACCACCCTGGAAGTTCTGGATCTCTTTTATAATACGCCCGCCCGGCGCAAATTCATGCGTACCGAAAAAACGGAATTTAATCACATCGATGAAATCATCCGTCGTATTGCATTGGCCCGCTTTGACGTCACGCTTAACTTGTCGCACAACGGCAAATTGGTACGGCAGTATCGCGCTGTCGCAAAGGACGGGCAAAAAGAGCGCCGGTTAGGCGCCATCTGCGGGACGCCGTTTCTCGAACAGGCACTGGCGATCGAGTGGCAGCATGGCGATCTGACCCTGCGCGGTTGGGTCGCCGATCCGAATCACACCACCACGGCGTTAACGGAGATCCAGTACTGCTATGTGAATGGCCGCATGATGCGCGACCGCTTGATCAACCATGCCATTCGCCAGGCCTGTGAAGATAAACTGGGCGCGGACCAACAGCCTGCGTTTGTGTTGTATCTGGAGATTGACCCGCATCAGGTGGATGTCAATGTTCATCCCGCCAAGCACGAAGTGCGTTTTCATCAATCCCGGCTGGTGCACGACTTCATCTATCAAGGGGTGCTGAGCGTTCTGCAACAGCAGACGGAAACGACGCTGCCGCTGGAGGAGATTGCGCCAGCGCCGCGGCATGTCCCGGAAAACCGTATCGCCGCCGGGCGCAACCATTTTGCTGTACCCGCCGAGCCAACTGCGGCGCGCGAGTCCGCGACACCGCGTTATTCCGGCGGCGCATCGGGCGGCAACGGCGGGCGTCAGTCCGCAGGTAGTTGGCCGCACGCGCAGCCAGGTTATCAGAAGCAGCAGGGCGAGGTTTATCGCGCGCTTTTACAGACGCCGACGACGAGCCCCGCGCCGGAGCCGGTTGCGCCTGCGCTTGACGGACATAGCCAGAGTTTTGGTCGCGTACTGACGATAGTCGGCGGTGACTGCGCGTTGCTGGAACACGCGGGGACTATCCAGCTCTTGTCGCTGCCGGTTGCGGAGCGTTGGCTGCGTCAGGCGCAGCTTACACCGGGTCAAAGTCCGGTTTGCGCGCAGCCGTTGCTGATTCCGCTGCGTTTAAAAGTGAGCGCCGATGAAAAAGCCGCACTGCAACAAGCCCAATCTTTGTTGGGAGAGTTGGGTATTGAATTTCAGTCAGATGCGCAGCATGTGACCATTCGGGCGGTGCCTTTACCCTTACGACAACAAAATTTACAAATCTTGATTCCTGAACTGATAGGCTACCTGGCGCAACAGACCACATTTGCAACGGTCAATATTGCACAATGGATAGCGCGTAATGTGCAGAGCGAACATCCGCAGTGGTCAATGGCGCAGGCCATATCGCTGCTGGCGGATGTTGAGCGGCTATGTCCGCAGCTGGTAAAAGCGCCGCCGGGTGGCCTGTTACAACCTGTTGATTTACATTCGGCGATGAACGCCCTGAAGCATGAATGATGTAAGTAAGGCGAGCCTGCCTAAGGCGATATTTTTGATGGGGCCGACGGCCTCCGGCAAAACGGCGCTGGCGATAGAACTGCGTAAAGTTTTGCCAGTAGAGTTGATAAGCGTTGATTCCGCCCTCATTTATCGGGGAATGGATATTGGCACGGCTAAGCCGAATGCCGATGAGCTGAAAGCGGCGCCGCATCGACTGCTGGATATACGCGACCCGTCGCAGGCGTATTCGGCGGCGGATTTTCGCCGCGACGCGTTAGCGCAAATGGCGGAGATCACCGCTGCGGGGCGTATCCCGCTGTTAGTGGGCGGTACCATGCTGTATTTTAAGGCATTGCTGGAAGGGTTATCGCCGCTGCCTTCAGCAGATCCGGAAGTCAGATCCCGGATAGAGCAGCAAGCAGCGGAGCTTGGATGGGAGGCGTTGCATCAGCAACTTCAGGAGATAGATCCGGTTGCCGCCGCGCGAATTCATCCAAATGATCCGCAAAGACTTTCCCGGGCACTGGAAGTTTTTTTCATTTCGGGTAAAACTTTAACGGAGCTAACGCAAACGTCAGGAGACGCGCTACCGTACCAGGTGCATCAGTTCGCTATCGCCCCGGCGAGCCGTGAACTGCTCCATCAGCGCATTGAACTGCGTTTTCATCAGATGTTGGCTTCAGGTTTTGAAGCAGAAGTCCGGGCGCTTTTTGCCCGAGGAGATTTGCATACGGACTTGCCTTCCATCCGTTGTGTGGGATACCGCCAGATGTGGTCATACATTGAGGGCGAAATCTCATATGATGAAATGGTTTATAGAGGTGTTTGCGCCACGAGACAGTTGGCGAAGCGCCAGATGACCTGGTTGCGCGGTTGGGAAGGGGTGCGCTGGCTTGACAGTGAGAATCCCGATCGGGCGCGAAAAGAAGTATTACAGGTTGTTGGTGCTATCGCAGACTGAATGTGTACAATTGAGACGTATCGTGCGCAATTTTTCAGAATCGAAAGGTTCAAAGTACAAATAAGCATATAAGGAAAAGAGAATGGCTAAGGGGCAATCTTTACAAGATCCGTTCCTGAACGCATTGCGTCGGGAACGTGTTCCAGTTTCTATTTATTTGGTGAATGGTATTAAGCTGCAAGGTCAAATCGAGTCCTTTGATCAGTTCGTGATCCTGTTGAAAAACACGGTCAGCCAGATGGTTTATAAGCACGCGATTTCTACTGTTGTCCCGTCTCGCCCGGTTTCCCATCACAGCAACAATGCCGGTGGCGGCGCCAGCAATAACTACCATCACGGTAGCAACGCGCAGGGTTCTACTGCGCAACAGGACAGCGAAGAGACTGAATAAGTTCACGCGCTGTTTATCCATGTCGGGGGCGTCGGATAATCGCCCCCGCTGGTTATTAAGAGGGTTTACGCTTGTTTGACCGTTATGATGCCGGTGAGCAGGCGGTACTGGTACACATCTATTTTTCGCAAGACAAAGATATGGAAGACCTCCAGGAGTTTGAATCTCTGGTCTCTTCCGCCGGTGTCGAAGCAATGCAGGTGATTACCGGTAGCCGTAAAGCACCGCACCCGAAGTACTTTGTAGGTGAAGGTAAGGCAGTTGAAATTGCGGAAGCCGTGAAAGCGACTGGCGCAGCGGTCGTATTGTTTGATCATGCATTGAGTCCAGCCCAGGAGCGAAACCTGGAGCGTTTGTGCGAGTGCCGGGTTATCGATCGCACCGGTCTTATCTTAGATATTTTTGCCCAACGTGCGCGTACCCATGAAGGTAAGTTGCAGGTTGAGCTGGCGCAGCTACGCCATCTGGCTACGCGTCTGGTGCGTGGCTGGACCCACCTTGAACGTCAGAAAGGCGGGATTGGTTTGCGCGGTCCGGGTGAAACCCAGCTCGAAACCGACCGTCGTTTACTGCGTAATCGCATTGTGCAGATTCAGTCGCGCCTGGAGAAAGTTGAGAAGCAACGTGAGCAGGGGCGGCAGTCGCGCATCAAGGCCGACGTTCCGACGGTATCGCTGGTGGGCTATACCAACGCCGGAAAATCCACCCTTTTTAATCAGATCACTGAAGCGCGGGTCTATGCGGCAGATCAGCTATTTGCGACGCTGGACCCCACGTTACGTCGTATTGATGTAGCGGATGTCGGTGAAACCGTTCTGGCGGATACGGTAGGCTTTATCCGCCATTTACCGCACGATCTGGTGGCTGCCTTTAAAGCTACCCTGCAGGAGACGCGTCAGGCGACGCTGCTGCTGCATGTGGTCGATGCGGCGGATGTTCGTGTGCAGGAAAACATCGAGGCGGTAAACACCGTTCTTGAAGAGATTGACGCTCACGAAATCCCCACCTTAATGGTGATGAACAAAATCGATATGCTGGACGACTTTGAACCGCGTATCGACAGAGATGAAGAGAATAAACCCATCCGCGTTTGGCTTTCAGCGCAAAGCGGCGTGGGAATACCACAGCTTTTTCAGGCTTTGACGGAGCGTCTTTCCGGCGAGGTGGCGCAGCATACGCTGCGTTTGCCGCCGCAGGAAGGGCGTCTGAGAAGCCGGTTTTATCAGCTTCAGGCAATAGAAAAAGAGTGGATGGAGGAAGACGGTAGCGTCAGTCTGCAGGTACGAATGCCGATTGTCGACTGGCGTCGCCTCTGTAAACAAGAACCGGCGTTGATCGAATACGTGATCTAGACGCGAAGTCATTCAGGTCGTATTGAAGCGGTAGCTGAGAGAATTTCAGGAGCTCACAACGAAGTGACCTGGGGTAAAAAAGCCGCCACTCAGGACGCAGTCTGAAAGATGATGTCTGTAACGGCGGTTCGTCTGAAGCATGGAGTAATTTCGCCTTATCCTCTGAGGTCGAAAGACAACGGGGATCACCGCATAACAAATATGGAGCACAAACATGGCGTGGAATCAGCCCGGTAATAACGGACAGGACCGCGACCCGTGGGGAAGCAGCAAACCTGGCAGCAACTCTGGGGGAAATGGAAACAAAGGTGGCCGCGATCAGGGACCTCCCGATCTGGATGATATCTTCCGTAAGCTGAGTAAAAAACTCGGTGGTTTTGGGGGCGGTAAAGGCACCGGTTCCGGCGGCGGTAGCTCATCGCAAGGCCCGCGTCCGCAACTGGGAGGCCGTATTGTCGCCATCGCCGCGGCGGCAGTAGTCATTATCTGGGCGGCCAGCGGTTTTTATACCATTAAAGAAGCCGAGCGCGGCGTTGTGACGCGTTTTGGTAAATTCAGCCATCTGGTAGAGCCAGGTCTGAACTGGAAGCCGACATTTATTGACGACGTCACGCCGGTGAACGTCGAAGCGGTGCGCGAACTGGCGGCGTCAGGCGTGATGCTGACGTCTGATGAAAACGTCGTGCGCGTTGAAATGAACGTGCAATACCGCGTCACCGATCCGCAGAAATATCTGTTTAGCGTGACCAGCCCGGACGATAGCCTGCGTCAGGCCACCGACAGCGCGCTGCGTGGCGTCATTGGTAAATACACGATGGATCGCATCCTGACCGAAGGTCGTACCGTTATTCGTAGCGATACCCAACGCGAGCTGGAAGAGACTATCAAACCGTACAACATGGGGATTACCCTGCTGGACGTGAACTTCCAGGCTGCGCGTCCGCCGGAAGAGGTGAAAGCCGCCTTTGACGACGCGATTGCCGCACGTGAAAACGAGCAGCAGTACATTCGTGAAGCGGAAGCGTATACCAACGAAGTTCAGCCGCGCGCCAACGGTCAGGCGCAGCGTATTCTGGAAGAGGCACGCGCCTATAAAACCCAGACTATCCTGGAAGCGCAGGGTGAAGTCGCCCGGTTTGCGAAGATTTTGCCGGAATATAAAGCCGCGCCGCAGATTACACGCGAGCGTCTGTATATTGAAACGATGGAAAAAGTGCTGAGCCATACCCGTAAAGTACTGGTTAACGACAAGAGCGGTAATTTAATGGTGCTGCCGTTAGATCAGATGCTGAAAGGCGGGAATGCGCCGGCGGCAAAGAGCGACAATAGCGCCAGCAACCTGCTGCGCCTGCCGCCGTCCACAAAGTCTAACGCCAGCGGAGCAAGCAACACGTCGTCCTCAAATCAGGGCGATATTATGGACCAACGCCGCGCGAATGCGCAGCGTAACGACTACCAGCGTCAGGGGGAATAACGATGCGTAAGTCAGTTATTGCGATTATCATCATCGTGCTGGTAGTGCTCTACATGTCCGTCTTTGTGGTCAAAGAGGGCGAGCGTGGCATTACGCTGCGTTTTGGTAAAGTTCTGCGTGACGATGAGAACAAACCGCTGGTTTACGCGCCGGGTCTGCACTTTAAGATCCCGTTTATTGAATCAGTGAAAATGCTTGATGCGCGTATCCAGACGATGGATAACCAGGCCGATCGCTTTGTGACTAAAGAGAAGAAAGACCTGATTGTCGACTCCTACATCAAATGGCGTATCAGCGACTTTAGCCGTTACTATCTGGCGACCGGCGGCGGCGATATTTCGCAAGCCGAAGTGCTGTTAAAACGTAAATTCTCGGACCGTTTGCGTTCTGAGATTGGTCGCCTGGACGTAAAAGACATCGTGACCGATTCTCGTGGTCGTCTGACTCTGGAAGTGCGCGACGCGCTGAACTCCGGTTCAGCCGGTACCGATGATGAAGTGGCGACCCCGGCGGCGGATGACGCGATTGCCGAAGCGGCGGAACGCGTCACGGCGGAAACCAAAGGTAAAGTACCGGTCATCAACCCGAACAGTATGGCGGCGTTGGGTATCGAAGTGGTCGATGTGCGTATTAAGCAGATCAACCTGCCGACCGAGGTTTCTGAGGCGATTTACAACCGTATGCGCGCCGAGCGTGAAGCGGTCGCGCGCCGTCATCGTTCACAAGGTCAGGAAGAAGCGGAAAAACTGCGTGCGGCTGCTGACTATGAGGTGACGAAAACTCTGGCGGAAGCCGAGCGTCAGGGGCGTATCATGCGTGGTGAAGGTGATGCTGAAGCCGCGAAGCTGTTTGCCGACGCGTTCAGTCAGGACCCTGATTTCTACGCGTTCATTCGTAGTCTGCGCGCTTACGAGAAGAGCTTCGAAGGTAATCAGGACGTGATGGTACTGAGCCCGGACAGCGATTTCTTCCGCTACATGAAGACACCGAGTTCGACGACACGCTAAAATAGCGTCAGCGGTTTTAGACCAGCAAAACCACCGCATCCAAAGGATGCCGGTGGTTTTCTTTTATAAGGGCGATAAATGAATTCAACAATCTGGTTGGCGCTTGCTCTGGTATTAGTCCTCGAAGGGCTGGGACCGATGCTGTATCCCGGCGCATGGAAAAAAATGGTTTCGGCACTGGCGCAACTGCCGGAAAATGTTTTACGTCGTTTTGGCGGCGGACTTGTGGTCGCGGGAGTTGTGGTCTACTACATGTTGAGGAAAACGATTGGCTGAGCAAAAAGTGGTCGGATTTGCCGCATGTTGAGTGCAAAAAGTGCTGTATATCTGAAAAAGCGATGGTAGAATCCATTTTTAAGCAAACGGTGATTTTGAAAAATGGGTAACAACGTCGTCGTACTGGGCACCCAATGGGGTGACGAAGGTAAAGGAAAGATCGTCGATCTTCTGACTGAACGGGCTAAATATGTTGTACGCTACCAGGGCGGTCACAACGCAGGCCATACTCTCGTAATCAACGGTGAAAAAACCGTTCTCCATCTTATTCCATCAGGTATTCTTCGCGAGAATGTAACCAGCATCATCGGTAACGGTGTTGTGCTGTCTCCGAGCGCGCTGATGAAAGAGATGAAAGAACTGGAAGACCGTGGCATCCCCGTTCGTGAGCGTCTGCTGCTGTCTGAAGCCTGTCCGCTGATCCTTGATTATCACGTTGCGCTGGATAACGCGCGTGAGAAAGCGCGTGGCGCGAAAGCGATCGGCACCACCGGTCGTGGAATCGGGCCTGCTTATGAAGATAAAGTGGCACGTCGCGGTCTGCGTGTTGGTGACCTTTTCGACAAAGAAACCTTCGCTGAAAAACTGAAAGAAGTGATGGAATATCACAACTTCCAGTTGGTTAACTACTACAAAGCTGAAGCGGTTGATTACCAGAAAGTTCTGGATGATACGATGGCTGTTGCCGACATCCTGACTTCTATGGTTGTTGACGTTTCAGACCTGCTCGACCAGGCGCGTCAGCGTGGCGATTTCGTCATGTTTGAAGGTGCGCAGGGTACCCTGCTGGATATCGACCACGGTACTTATCCGTACGTAACTTCTTCTAACACCACTGCAGGTGGCGTGGCGACCGGTTCCGGCCTGGGCCCGCGTTATGTTGATTACGTTCTGGGTATCCTCAAAGCTTACTCCACTCGTGTAGGTGCAGGTCCGTTCCCGACCGAACTGTTTGATGAAACCGGCGAGTTCCTCTGCAAGCAGGGTAACGAATATGGCGCCACTACCGGCCGTCGTCGTCGTACCGGCTGGCTGGACACCGTTGCCGTTCGTCGTGCGGTACAGCTGAACTCCCTGTCTGGCTTCTGCCTGACCAAACTGGACGTGCTGGATGGCCTGAAAGAGGTGAAACTCTGCGTGGCTTATCGTATGCCGGATGGTCGCGAAGTGACTACCACTCCGCTGGCAGCTGACGACTGGAAAGGTGTAGAGCCGATTTACGAAACCATGCCGGGCTGGTCTGAATCCACCTTCGGCGTGAAAGATCGTAGCGGTCTGCCGCAGGCGGCACTGAACTACATCAAGCGTATCGAAGAACTGACCGGCGTGCCGATTGATATTATTTCTACCGGCCCCGATCGTACTGAGACGATGATTCTGCGCGATCCGTTCGACGCGTAATTGATGGATGATGCCCGGTAACGCTACGCTTACCGGGTCTATGATGAGTACGCATTTGATAGCCGGATAAGATGCTTTGCATCACCCTTCGGTTCAAATGCGTCATTGTTCCCCGCTTTTTTCCTTCCTGAACCGAAATAAATTAGCAGCCTGACAGGTGGCTGGTTTATCATCAATACAGATAAGTTATATCCCGTTTTCCCTTTTCCTGAGGTTGATGTGCAGTTAACGAGTTTCACCGATTACGGCTTACGTGCGCTAATCTATATGGCGTCGTTACCAGATGGACGAATGACCAGCATTTCTGAGGTGACAGAAGTCTACGGCGTGTCCCGTAATCATATGGTCAAAATTATCAATCAGCTTAGCCGGGCGGGCTTTGTCACCGCCGTTCGGGGAAAAAATGGCGGTATCCGCCTGGGTAAACCGGCTAATACTATTTGTATTGGCGATGTGGTGCGTGAGCTGGAACCCTTATCACTGGTCAACTGTAGCAGCGAATTTTGCCACATCACCCCTGCCTGTCGTCTGAAACAGGCGCTTTCTAAGGCCGTGCAGAGTTTTCTCAAGGAGCTGGATAACTACACGCTTGCCGATTTGGTTGAAGAGAATCAACCGCTTTATAAATTATTACTGGTGGAGTGAAGTAAACTTCATTAGAGATGACAATGGAGGAACCTCAATGTCACAAGATCCTTTCCAGGAACGCGAAGCAGAAAAATACGCGAATCCTATCCCGAGCCGGGAATTTATCCTCGAACATTTAACGAAACGTGAAAAACCGGCCAGTCGCGAAGAACTGGCCGTAGAACTGAATATTGAAGGCGAAGAGCAGCTTGAAGCCTTGCGTCGCCGCCTGCGCGCGATGGAGCGCGACGGACAACTGGTCTTTACCCGCCGCCAGTGCTATGCGCTGCCGGAACGCCTCGACCTGCTGAAAGGCACCGTGATCGGTCATCGTGATGGTTACGGTTTCTTACGTGTCGAAGGCCGCAAAGACGATCTGTATCTTTCCAGCGAGCAAATGAAAACCTGTATTCATGGCGATCAGGTGCTGGCGCAGCCGCTGGGCGCCGATCGTAAAGGTCGCCGCGAAGCGCGTATCGTCCGTGTACTGGTACCGAAAACCAGTCAGATAGTCGGGCGTTATTTCACCGATGCGGGCGTCGGCTTTGTAGTGCCGGACGACAGCCGTCTCAGCTTCGACATTCTTATCCCGCCAGAAGACGTCATGGGCGCGCGGATGGGGTTCGTGGTCGTGGTTGAACTGACCCAACGTCCAACTCGCCGTACTAAAGCGGTAGGGAAAATCGTCGAAGTGCTGGGCGACAATATGGGCACCGGTATGGCGGTTGATATGGCGCTGCGTACCCATGAAATACCTTACATCTGGCCGCAGGCGGTAGAGCAGCAGGTCGCCGGGCTGAAAGAAGAGGTGCCGGAAGAGGCGAAAGTCGGTCGTGTCGATCTGCGCGATTTGCCGCTGGTCACGATTGATGGCGAAGATGCCCGTGACTTTGACGACGCGGTTTACTGTGAGAAAAAACGCGGCGGCGGCTGGCGTTTGTGGGTCGCTATTGCTGACGTGAGCTATTATGTACGGCCGCCAACGCCGTTGGATCGCGAGGCGCGCAATCGCGGCACGTCGGTTTACTTCCCGTCACAGGTTGTCCCAATGTTGCCGGAGGTGCTCTCCAACGGCCTGTGTTCGCTAAACCCGCAGGTTGACAGGCTGTGTATGGTCTGTGAAATGACCATCTCGGCGAAAGGTCGGCTGACCGGCTACAAATTCTATGAAGCGGTGATGAGCTCCCATGCGCGTCTGACCTATACCAAAGTCTGGCATATGCTGCAGGGCGATCAGGATCTGCGTGAACAATATGCGCCGCTGGTGAAGCATATTGAAGAGCTGCACAACCTCTACAAAGTGCTGGATAAAGCGCGTGAAGAGCGCGGGGGGATCTCGTTTGAGAGCGAAGAGGCGAAGTTTATCTTTAACGCCGAACGTCGCATTGAGCGTATCGAACAGACCCAGCGTAATGACGCGCATAAGCTTATCGAAGAGTGCATGATCATGGCGAATATCTCGGCGGCGCGCTTTGTCGAAAAAGCTAAAGAGCCGGCGCTATTCCGTATTCATGATAAGCCCACCACCGAAGCGATCACCTCATTCCGCTCCGTACTGGCGGAGCTGGGGTTGGAGCTGCCGGGCGGAAATAAACCGGAACCGCGCGATTATGCCGAACTGCTTGAATCGATTGCCGACCGGCCGGACGCCGAAATGCTGCAAACTATGCTGCTGCGTTCAATGAAGCAGGCGATTTACGATCCGGAAAACCGCGGGCACTTTGGCCTGGCGTTGCAGTCTTATGCGCACTTTACCTCGCCGATTCGCCGCTATCCGGATCTTTCTTTGCACCGCGCCATTAAGTACCTGTTGGCGAAAGAGCAAGGGAACAAGGGCAACACCACAGAAACGGGCGGTTATCACTACTCGATGGAAGAGATGTTGCAGCTCGGCCAACACTGTTCGATGGCGGAACGCCGCGCTGATGAAGCGACGCGTGATGTCTCCGACTGGCTGAAATGTGACTTTATGCTGGATCAGGTAGGCAACGTCTTTAAGGGCGTGATTGCCAGTGTCACCGGTTTCGGCTTCTTTGTCCGTCTTGATGAACTGTTTATCGATGGGCTGGTACACGTTTCCTCACTGGATAACGATTACTATCGTTTCGATCAGGTAGGGCAACGCCTGATTGGCGAGTCCGGCGGGCAGACATATCGCCTGGGCGACCGGGTCGAGGTACGCGTCGAAGCGGTGAATATGGACGAACGGAAAATTGACTTTAGCCTGATCTCCAGCGAGCGCGCACCGCGTAACGTCGGCAAAACGGCGCGTGAAAAAGCGAAAAAAGGTGAAAGTAAAAACGCCGGTAAACGTCGTCAGGTAGGTAAAAAAGTTAACTTCGAGCCTGATAGCGCCTTCCGCGGCGAGAAAAAAGCGAAGCCGAAAGCAGCGAAAAAAGACGCGAGAAAAGCAAAAAAGCCATCGGCTAAAACGCAGAAAATAGCCGCAGCGACCAAAGCGAAGCGTGCGGCGAAGAAAAAAGCGGCAGAGTGAGCAATACCCTCTTCAAACAGAAGAGAGTGAATTATCTGTAGGCCGGGCAAGCGTAGCGCCCCCGGCAAAACGTAAACAATGAGTACATTAATGAGCGAAATGATTTACGGCATCCACGCAGTGCAGGCCCTGCTGGAGCGCGTCCCTGAACGTTTTCAGGAAGTCTTTATTTTAAAAGGCCGTGAAGATAAACGTCTGTTGCCGCTGATTCACGCCCTTGAGTCCCAGGGCGTGGTTATCCAGCTGGCAAACCGCCAATATCTCGACGAGAAAAGCGACGGTGCCGTGCATCAGGGCATTATCGCTCGCGTGAAGCCAGGCCGGCAGTATCAGGAAAACGATCTGCCGGATCTGATCGCATTACACGATCGCCCCTTTTTGTTGATCCTCGATGGCGTCACCGATCCGCATAATCTTGGCGCCTGTCTGCGCAGCGCCGATGCCGCTGGCGTACATGCGGTAATCGTGCCGAAAGACCGCTCCGCGCAACTTAACGCGACGGCGAAGAAAGTCGCCTGCGGCGCAGCAGAAAGCGTGCCATTGATCCGCGTCACCAACCTGGCGCGCACGATGCGCATGTTGCAGGAAGAGAATATCTGGATTGTCGGAACGGCGGGCGAGGCTGACCATACGCTGTATCAGAGCAAAATGCCTGGCCGCATGGCGCTGGTCATGGGCGCAGAAGGTGAAGGTATGCGTCGTCTGACCCGTGAGCACTGCGATGAGCTGATCAGCATTCCTATGGCCGGTAGCGTGTCGTCGCTGAATGTCTCTGTTGCGACCGGGATTTGTCTGTTTGAAGCCGTTCGCCAGCGCACCTGACGCTAATAGTATTTTTTAAGAAAAAACCATCCATAATCGGATGGTTTTTTTTTATCTTTGGCTGGTAATATATAAAACAAAACCTACCCTGTAATTTCCTTTTTTTATAAAAAAGAGATAGAGATAATAATATGGCATGGGCTCCACGGACGCTGGCGGATGCATTAAACAACATCGCTGAATTAAATATTGATATAGAAAATAATGAATCTTCATTAATAATAAAAATGAATGATTATGGCGATTTACCACTGGCGGTTTTATTTACCTCGCAACAAATAGTTATCGAGACTTATATCTGTCCGGTAAATACGATTAGAGATACAGCGGAATTTAATCTTTTCTTATTGAGAAATCAGAAGGTTTTACCGCTGTCTTCGGTCGGTATTACCCAGGTAAAACAGGAGGAATATTATGTCGCTTTTGGCGCGCTGTCGTTAAATTCGTCGCTTGCCGACGTGACGCTGGAAATCACCACGCTTGTAGAAAATGCGTTGGATATCGCTGAAATAACACAAGTCTATTCACAGGAATAATACAGGCGGCTTACATGGGAATTTTAAAAAGTTTGTTCACGTTAGGTAAATCATTCGTTGCTCAGGCAGAAGAAGCCATTGATGAAGCACAGGGTGTACGTATGCTGGAGCAGCATATTCGCGACGCAAAAGCCGAGCTGGATAAAGCGGGTAAATCCAGAGTGGATTTATTGGCGCGGGTGAACCTAAGCCATGACAAGCTGAATGATTTACGTGAGCGTAAAGCCAGCCTTGAAACACGGGCGTTGGCGGCAATGAGTAAGAATGTCGACGCCGCTTTACTCAACGAAGTGGCGGAAGAGATAGCCCGTCTGGAAAATACCATTCTTGCCGAAGAACAGGTGCTGACTAATCTGGAAGCCTCTCGCGATGCGGTGGAGAAGGCCGTAACGGCAACAGGCCAGCGGATTGCGCAGTTTGAGCAGCAACTTGAAGTGGTTAAGGCGACAGAAGCCATGCAGCGCGCGCAGCAGGCGGTGACGACCTCGACCGTCGGAGCCGCGTCGAATGTGTCTACGGCGGCGGAGTCGCTTAAACGTTTACAAATGCGTCAGGCTGAACGCCAGGCCCGGCTGGATGCCGCCGCGCAGCTGGAAAAAGTCGCCGATGGACGCGATCTGGATGAAAAACTGGCGCAGGCCGGTATTGGCGCAACCAATAAAAGCAATGCTCAGGATGTGTTGGCGCGTTTACAGCGTCAACAAGGCGAATAATGCTCTTTACGTGGATTGTCAAAACCTGCCAGCGTCATTTGTCCAGACTGACCTGGCCCGCTTTGCTGGGCCTGTTTATCGGGCAGTATCTGCTTTGCTATCGGTAGCGCGCTACCGTGCTGAGCTTCGTCGCTTTCATACGAGACGGCACATGAATGCGCGATCTCAAATGGCATTATGCCTAACGACAATCGCATTCTGGCTGAAGAGGTCGCATGGCAAGAGATAGAGGTTCCCCTATGATGCAATTTTTTCAGCGTTTGCTCGGTAAAACAAGCGCGCCAGCGCCGATTCGCGGACCATTAGGATTACATCTTAACGCCGGTTTCACGCTGGATACGCTGGCATTCCGGCTACTGGAGTCGTCGTTGCTGGTGGCGCTACCGGGTGAAAAATACACTGTCGCGGCAGTGAGTCGCATAGATTTAGGCGGCGGCAGTCAGATTTTTCGCTACTACACCTCTGGCGATGAGTTTCTACAAATTAACACCACTGGCGGCACGGATGTTGACGACATTGATGACATCAAACTCTTTGTATATGAGGAAAGTTTCGGTATTAACGAGGAACGTCACTGGCGTTCAGCCATTGCGCCAGCGGCAATAGGGCCGATGACGCTCAATTGGCAAGAACGGCGCTGGCAGCGCTTTTTTAACCATGAAGAGCCGGGCAATATTGAACCTGTCTACATGCTGGAAAAGGTTGAAAATCAGCAGGCAGAGAAATGGGACGTTCACAATTTTACGATGGGCTTCCAGCGCCAGGTGACGGATGACGCCTGGGAGTATCTTCTATTGAACGGGGAAGAATCATTTAACGAACGCGGTGAGCCTGAATGGGTGTTTTCGCGCGCGCTCGGCGTGGATATCCCGCTCACCTCACTGACGGTTATTAGTTAAGCACATACAGGACAATTATGCATATACTGGACGCATTACTGGCTTTCGGCGCCTATTTTTTTATTGGCGCGGCAATGGTCATCGCATTTCTTTTTATTTACTCAAAGATAACGCCGCATAATGAATGGCAGTTGATAAAAAATAACAATACTGCGGCATCGCTGGCCTTTAGCGGTACGTTGCTGGGCTATGTCATCCCCTTATCCAGCGCGGCGATAAACTCGGTCAGCATCCCGGACTATTTTGCCTGGGGCGGCATTGCGCTGGTGATTCAACTGCTGATTTATGGCTGCGTAAGGTTATACATGCCTACGCTGAGCGAAAAAATTATTCATCACAACGTGGCGGCGGGGCTATTTATGGGAACCGCAGCGCTGGCTGGCGGTATTTTTAACGCTGCCTGTATGACATGGTAACGGAAGATCATGGCAAAAAAACGAAAATCCAGAAGAACATCCGGCGTAGGCCATTCGGCAATAAGACGGATAGCCGAACCGGTTAATCCCTTTGAGCGGCAACGAAATCGCTACACGCCAAAATGCCTGACGCTGGCGATTATGGGCGGAGCGGCCTTTTTTCTCCTGAAAGGGTGCGGTGATGGCGGCAATAGTGACAACGACGGCGATGGGACGTTTTACGCCACGGTGAACGACTGTATTGACGATGGCAATAGTGCCAGCGTTTGCGCTGACGGCTGGAATAATGCGAAAACAGAATTTTACGCGAATGTGCCTAAGCAATTGACGCAGGAGAGCTGTCAGTCGCAGTTTGGCGATTGCTACTTTGATAGCACCGATCGGAGTTGGGTTCCGGTATTAAGCGGCTTTTTGCTCAGCCGCGCGATTCGTCAAAACCGTGACGAACAATACATCTATAGCAGCGGCGGTTCATCCTACGCCTCCCGTCCCGTCTGGCGCACCACGTCCGGCGATTATGCGTGGCGCAGCGGTACCGGGAAAAGCGATACCGCGACCAGCCCTGGTTATATCACACGGAAAGCGTCCACCGTCTCCCGCGGCGGCTATGGCCGTTCTTCCAGCGCCCGCGGGCACTGGGGAGGCTAACCATGCTACGACATAACGTACCGGTACGCCGGGATCTGGATAAGATCGCCTGCGATCACGGTTTTGACTTTCATGTTATCGATAACGAAATTTACTGGGATGAAAGCCGGGCCTACCGTTTTACATTACGGCAAATTGAAGAACAGATCGAAAAACCGACCGCAGAGCTTCATCAGATGTGTCTGGAGATTGTCGAGCGGGCCGTCCGGGATGAGCAGATCATGCAGCAGTTGGCGATCCCGCCATTGTACTGGGATGTCATCGCCGAAAGTTGGCGCAGCCGCGATCCTTCGCTTTACGGACGGATGGATTTCGTCTGGTGCGGCAAAGATCCGGTTAAATTGCTGGAATACAACGCGGATACGCCGACATCGCTCTATGAATCCTCCTACTTTCAATGGCTATGGCTGGAGGATGCTCGTTGTAGCGGCGCCATTCCGCGTGATGCCGATCAATACAACGCGATACAGGAGCGGCTGATCGCCCGCTTCAGCGAGCTGTACAGTCGGGAACCGCTCTACTTTTGCTGTTGTGAAGATACCGACGAAGATCGTACGACGGTGCTGTACCTTCAGGATTGCGCGCAGCAGGCGGGCCAGGAAACGCGATTTATCTATATTGAAGAACTGGGGCTTGGCGTAGGCGGCGTGCTGACCGATCTGGACGATAACGTGATTCGCCGCGCCTTTAAGCTCTACCCGCTGGAATGGATGATGCGCGATGACAACGGCCCGCTACTGCGAAAACGGCGTGAGCAATGGATTGAGCCATTGTGGAAAAGTATTCTGAGTAACAAAGGGCTGTTGCCGTTATTGTGGCGCTTTTTCCCTGGCCATCCGAATCTGCTACCGGCCTGGTTTGAGGGCGAAAAATCGCTCGCAGCGCCAGGCGAAAGCAGCGTACGGAAGCCGATTTATTCACGTGAAGGCGGCAACGTCACGATTTTCGACGAGCGGCAAAATGTTATCGATCATGCCGACGGCGACTACGCTGACGAGCCGATGATTTACCAGGCGTTTCAGCCTTTGCCGCGCTTTGGCGATAGCTATACGCTGATTGGCAGTTGGATCATTGACGATGAAGCCTCCGGAATGGGGATTCGCGAGGACAATACGCTGATTACCAAAGACACTTCCCGTTTCGTCCCACATTATATTGCCGGTTAATCATACTTTTGTGATCTTGCTCCGGCGTCAATGGCGCAGTCATGACCATACTTGACTTCAGCGCCATTGAAGGAGGGAGACACCATGTCCTGGCAAACACATACCGTTTTTAATCAACCAGCTCCGCTCAATAACAGTAACTTATTCCTGTCTGATGGCGCGCTGTGTGAAGCGGTTTCCCGGGAAGGAGCGGGATGGGATAGCGATCTTCTCGCCAGCATTGGCCAACAACTGGGAACGGCGGAATCACTGGAACTGGGTCGTCTGGCGAACGCGCATCCTCCTGAGTTGCTGCGTTACGATCCCCAGGGACAGCGCCTGGATGACGTTCGCTTTCATCCCGCCTGGCACCTGTTGATGCAGGGGCTTTGCGCTAATCGGGTACATAACCTGGCCTGGGAGGAGGAGGCAAGGGCGGGAAGTTTTGTCGCCCGGGCGGCGCGTTTTGTATTACATGCTCAGGTAGAAGCGGGAACACTCTGTCCTGTCACGATGACCTTTGCCGCGACACCGTTGCTATTGCAGATGCTTCCCGCCACTTTCCATGACTGGCTGGTGCCGCTGCGCAGCGATCGCTACGATTCGCATTTGCTGCCGGGCGGGCAAAAACGGGGCCTGCTTATCGGCATGGGAATGACGGAAAAGCAGGGCGGATCGGACGTACTCAGTAATACGACCCACGCGGAGCGGCTGGCGGATGATTCATATCGGCTGGTGGGACATAAATGGTTTTTCTCTGTGCCGCAAAGTGATGCGCACCTCGTGCTGGCGCAGGCAAAAGGAGGATTATCCTGTTTCTTTGTGCCGCGTTTCCTGCCAGACGGGCAACGGAACTCTGTTCGTCTTGAACGCCTGAAAGATAAACTCGGTAATCGGTCTAATGCCAGCGCCGAAGTCGAGTTTCAGGATGCCGTCGGCTGGCGGCTGGGAGAAGAGGGCGACGGGATTCGGCATATCTTAAAGATGGGCGGTATGACGCGTCTTGACTGCGCGCTCGGGAGTCATGGCTTAATGCGGCGCGCATTTTCAGTCGCGATTTACCATGCTCATCAGCGTCAGGCTTTTGGTAAGCCGCTGATCGAACAACCGTTGATGCGACAAACCTTAAGTCGTATGGCGCTATGCCTGGAGGGGCAGACGGCGCTTTTGTTTCGGCTGGCGCGCGCCTGGGAGCAACGCCGCGAGGCGAAAGAGGCATTATGGGCGCGATTATTCACGCCAGCGGCGAAATTCGCCATCTGTAAGCAGGGAATCCCTTTTGTGGCTGAGGCGATGGAGGTTCTCGGCGGGATGGGGTATTGCGAAGAGAGCGAACTCCCGCGCCTGTACCGTGAAATGCCGGTGAACAGTATCTGGGAAGGTTCCGGCAATATCATGTGTCTGGATGTACTGCGGGTGCTGACAAAACAACACGGCGTCTATGACGTATTGAGTGAAGCTTTTGCGGAAGTCAAAGGTCAGGATCGCCATTACGACCGCGCGGTACGTCAGCTACAGCAACGTTTACGCAAACCGGACGAAGCAATGGGCAGAGAGATTACGCAGCAGCTTTTTTTGCTGGGATGCGGAGCGGAAATGCTGCGTCATGCCTCGCCGCCGCTGGCGCAAGCGTGGTGTCAGATGATGCTGGATACACGCGGCGAAATGCCGCTGTCTGCCCAGGTGCAAAATGATTTACTGTTAAGGGCGACCGGGGGACTGCGGTAACGTTTGGCCTGTGGTACATGCCATCCTTCAGGCCGGATAAGACGCTGACGTCGCCATCCGGCACGAGCCACGCGGCATCAGGCATAGAGTATCGCCTGTACGCGCCAGTTATCCGACTGTTGTTCTTCATACATTTGAATAATTCTGTACCAGGACGCACCCTGTTCATCGGCTTTCAGGGCGATAATCCGCTCCACATCCTGTGGGTTTCCTGCAACATTACTGACCGAGATCAGGCCGATTTCATTCAGACCCGTTACGCAGTCAGCACTGGCGAATTCGGCAGACTGTGCCGTCGTACTCACCAGTCCGGCAGAAAGCAGCAGTGAGGATAAGGCAAGTTCTTGTTTCATCGTCAGCTCCTTATTACATACCCCGCATTTAACAGGACGCTCCATCACGGTAAACCTGTTTGTGTATTGTGCACAGGTAAACGCATAGGGGCGCAAAGCAATGTAAAACTGACTAAAAATCAATCTACTGTTATTGACGATACAAAATGGCTTGTGAATACCACTGGCCGGTTACAACCGTTTCATCAACCATTAAGATAACGTAATAATCGGCTTTCGCAGCGACGGCTTTCGCTCTGATTTCATCTATTGCATCATCCGGGGAGCCCCGAACCAGCGCGCTTACGGTCCCCATCCGCTGTAGTCCTTGCGTTTGATCGCGACGGATTTCCTGCGGGTGATCGGCGACAGGCGGCGCAGGTTGCGGCGTACCCTGCAGCACGCTACACGCGCTTAATAACAGCGCTGCTATCAATGAAGCAAACCGACGCATAACTCTATCTCGTTTCCTGATAATCATAGTGTAATGCCTTATTGATTTCCCTTTAGGGGGAATGTTCCCGAAGTGTTACCTGTCACGCGATTTTCGAATGAAAACGTTGCGAAAGCGTAACCCAGTTCTCAAACATTATGAATTATTGCGCTATCCATAAACTTGCGTTAAGTATTTCTCCGTGGCATACCGGATAGAAAGGAGAGAATAATGATAGCGATTGAAACACGACAATTAGCCGGAGGCGTCGTACTACATGCCTTCCCGGAAGGGAAACGCGCCGTGCCGCTTCCCTGTGTGGTGTTCTATCATGGCTTCACCTCCTCCAGCCTGGTTTATAGTTATTTTGCCGTTGCCCTGGCACAGGCAGGATTCCGGGTAGTCATGCCGGATGCGCCGGAGCATGGCGCTCGCTTCGGCGGCGACTCACAGGGACGGATACGCCGATTCTGGCAGATTCTGCACCAAAACATGCAGGAATTTACGACGTTACGTGCGGCGATTCAGGCGGAAAATTGGCTACTTGACGGGCGGTTAGCGGTGGGCGGCGCATCCATGGGCGGTATGACGGCGCTGGGCATTATGACGCGTCACCGGGAGGTAAAATGCGGGGCCAGTTTAATGGGGTCGGGCTATTTTACCGGGCTCGCCCGGACGCTTTTCCCGCCGTTATCCCCGCAGAACCCGGCACAGCAGGCGGAATTCGACAATATCATCGCGCCGCTACGTGAATGGGAAGTCACACATCAGTTAGAGCGACTGGCCGACAGGCCGCTTCTGTTGTGGCATGGTCAGGAGGATGACGTGGTGCCTGCTATCGAAACCTTCCGGCTCCAGCAGGCACTCGCCGCGGCGAAGCTGGATAAGCATGTGACCTGTTTATGGGCCGCAGGCGTGCGGCATCGCATTACGCCAGAAGCGTTGTCGGCGACGGTAGCGTTTTTCCGACAGTATCTTTAAACGCGGAGTATGCTTACACCCTGGGCTTCAAGCTGTTGCAAAACCTGCGGATTGGCATTTTTGCCGGTAATCAGCATAGCGATCTGATCGGCGCGGCTGAACAGCATTCCCGCGCGCTCGCCAATTTTACTGCTATCGACCAGCGCGACCAGTTTCCCGACGACGCTGAGCATTTTTTGTTCCGCCATGGCGGTTAGCATATCGGTTTTGTACAGGCCATCCGCGGTTAAGCCCTTTCCGCTGGTAAACATCCAGTGGCCAGCATAGAGACTGTTTTCACTTCCCTGCGGGCTCAGGGTAATCGACTGGCTTTTGTTGTACTGACCCCCCATGATAATCACGCTGTCATGCTCTTGATCGATCAGATAATTCGCCAGCGGCAGATAGTTGGTAATGATCTGTACCGGCTTCCCGCACATTTCACGCCCCAGCAGGAAAGCGGTGGAGCCGCAGTTAATCACTACGCTTTCACCCGGGTTCACCAGCTGCGACGCCGCTTTCGCGATGCGTACTTTTTCATCGTGGTTTTGCGCCTGGTGCAGATTCATCGGCGTCCAGCGGGGCCGCTGTTGGGTAATGGCCTCTGCGCCGTTGCGCACTTTTTTAAGTTTCCCGCTTTCGTCGAGCTTGTTGATGTCGCGGCGCGCTGTCGCCGGGGAGATCCCCAGACGCTCAATCACGTTTTCGACGGTAACAAAGCCCAACTGTGCCAGCATATCCAGCAGTATTTGATGTCTTTGTGCTTCAGTCATGAGCTATTCCGATACAAATTGATTTGAAAAGATGATATTTGAAATAGCCTGGAAATACTAAAGTAAATGGAAAAAATGCCGGGTAATCCCGGCATGATATCGACTCACAGGAAGGATTTGAACGGTAGATCGGGTTCAATGGTAAAGCAATCGTCAAACCCACGCGGATAGTGGTATTCGAAATTGTCTTTATCCAGCGGCCAGGTAAACTTGCCGCCAACCTGCCAGATAAACGGTTTAAAACCATACTTCAGGCGATCTTTCTTCATTTCCCATAGCACGCGGATCTCTTGCGGATCGGCCTGGAAGTTCGACCAGATATCGTGATGGAACGGGATCACCACTTTGGTATTCAGCGATTCCGCCATGCGTAAAATATCCGCGCTGGTCATTTTGTCCGTAATACCGCGCGGGTTTTCACCGTAAGAACCGAGCGCGACATCAATTTGATGTTCGTTGCCGTGTTTCGCGTAGTAGTTGGAATAGTGAGAATCGCCGCTGTGATAGAGATTGCCGCCCGGCGTTTTAAACAGATAGTTAACCGCGCGTACATCCATGCCGTCCGGCAGTACGCCAGCGGCTTTCTGATCGGCGGGCAGGGTGATTAATGCGGTACGGTCAAAGGCATCAAGCGCATGAATTTCAATATCTTTCACTTTCACGACATCGCCCGGTTTTACCACGATGCAGCGTTCTTTCGGCACGCCCCAGCCAACCCATAAATCCACGCAGGTCTGCGGGCCGATAAACGGAACATCATCGGCGCAATTCTGCATTACGGCAGCCGCGACATTGACGTCAATGTGATCGTTATGGTCGTGGGTCGCCAGTACGGCGTCAATCTGACGGATAGCGAAAGGATCGAGAACAAACGGCGTGGTGCGCAGGTTAGGCTGTAATTTTTTGACGCCAGCCATACGCTGCATCTGATGGCCGGTTTTCATCAACGGGTTACCGTGGCTCTGTTTACCGGTACCGCACCAGAAATCGACGCATACGTTAGTGCCGCCTTCAGATTTTAGCCAGATACCGGTACAGCCCAGCCACCACATAGCGAACGTACCCGGCGCGACTTGCTCTTGCTCAATCTCTTCGTTCAGCCAGCTTCCCCACTCCGGAAACGTGCTCAGAATCCATGATTCACGCGTGATGCTTTGTACTTTACTCATCGCATTTACCTTCATGTTTGTTCAAAATAGTTCAAAACGTGATTTGTTTTGATTAATCCTGACACTATTTTCTCAAGAAGGCAATGGGCTATTTTTTGACTTTTGGGTAGGGGAGAACGCAGCCAGAAGAAAACTTAATCTTTTCTGGCGTCATGGGGATGTATTCATCTTTATGATTTTACTTATTTTAATGAAGAAATGAGTTATTTATAAGTAAACCATGTATTAAGTGTGCTAATTATTTGCGCGCTACGTCACATTTAATCAAATTCAATCTTGTTGTGATTACTTTTGAAAATTACAGTGGAGGGACATTATTCTGAGCGCCTGCGACTCAGCAACCTTGTCTACCGGAGATCGTTATGGAGATCCTCTACAACATCTTTACCATTTTTTTTAATCAGGTAATGACCAATGCCCCGCTATTACTGGGTATTGTGACCTGCCTGGGCTATATCCTGCTGCGTAAAAGCGTCAGCGTGATCATCAAAGGGACGATCAAAACCATCATTGGCTTCATGCTGCTACAGGCCGGGTCCGGCATTCTGACCAGCACCTTTAAACCGGTGGTGGCGAAAATGTCTGAGGTCTACGGCATCAACGGCGCGATTTCCGATACCTATGCTTCGATGATGGCAACGATCGAGCGGATGGGTGATGCGTATAGTTGGGTAGGCTACGCGGTGTTGCTCGCGCTGGCGCTGAATATTTGTTACGTCTTGTTGCGACGCATTACCGGTATTCGCACCATCATGTTGACCGGGCACATCATGTTCCAGCAGGCGGGGCTGATTGCGGTCTCTTTCTATATCTTCGGCTATTCCATGTGGACCACCATTATCTGCACGGCGATACTGGTTTCCCTGTACTGGGGTATTACCTCCAACATGATGTACAAGCCGACTCAGGAAGTGACGGACGGCTGCGGTTTCTCCATCGGTCACCAGCAGCAGTTTGCTTCCTGGATTGCCTATAAAGTCGCGCCGTTCCTGGGCAAAAAAGCGGAGAGCGTTGAAGATCTCAAACTGCCGGGCTGGCTGAACATTTTCCACGACAACATCGTCTCCACGGCGATTGTAATGACCATCTTCTTTGGTGCCATTCTGCTCTCCTTCGGTATCGACACCGTGCAGGCGATGGCGGGCAAAGTGCACTGGACGGTCTACATCCTGCAAACCGGTTTCTCCTTTGCGGTGGCGATTTTCATTATTACTCAGGGCGTGCGTATGTTTGTCGCCGAGCTCTCTGAGGCCTTTAACGGTATCTCCCAGCGTCTGATTCCGGGCGCAGTACTGGCGATTGACTGTGCGGCTATTTATAGCTTCGCGCCTAACGCGGTGGTCTGGGGCTTTATGTGGGGCACCATCGGCCAGCTGATTGCGGTTGGCATCCTGGTTGCCTGCGGCTCCTCGATCCTGATTATTCCTGGCTTTATCCCGATGTTCTTCTCTAACGCCACTATCGGCGTGTTCGCTAACCACTTCGGCGGCTGGCGTGCGGCGCTGAAAATTTGTCTGGTGATGGGGATGATTGAAATCTTTGGTTGCGTCTGGGCGGTGAAACTCACCGGTATGAGTGCCTGGATGGGTATGGCGGACTGGTCGATTCTGGCACCGCCGATGATGCAGGGCTTCTTCTCCCTCGGTATCGCCTTTATGGCCGTCATCATTGTAATTGCACTGGCTTATATGTTCTTCGCTGGCCGCGCACTGCGCGCAGAAGAAGATGCAGAAAAACAACTGGCAGAACAGTCTGCTTAATAAGGAGTTTTGATTATGACCGTACGTATTCTGGCTGTGTGTGGCAACGGACAAGGCAGTTCCATGATCATGAAAATGAAAGTGGACCAGTTTTTAACCCAATCAAACATTGACCACACGGTAAACAGCTGCGCGGTTGGCGAGTACAAAAGCGAGTTGAGCGGCGCGGATATCATCATCGCTTCTACCCATATTGCAGGCGAAATCAGCGTGACCGGCAACAAATATGTGGTTGGCGTGCGCAACATGCTCTCTCCAGCTGACTTCGGCCCGAAACTGCTGGAAGTGATCAAAGAACATTTCCCGCAAGATGTGAAGTAAGGATGCAACATGAAATTACGTGATTCACTGGCGGAGAATAATTCTATCCGCCTGCAGGCTGAAGCGAATACCTGGCAGGAAGCCGTCAAGATCGGCGTCGATTTACTGGTGGCTGCCGACGTGGTGGAGCCGCGCTATTACCAGGCCATTCTCGATGGCGTTGAGCAGTTTGGCCCCTATTTTGTGATTGCCCCCGGCCTGGCGATGCCGCATGGCCGCCCGGAAGAAGGGGTCAAGAAAACCGGTTTTTCTCTGGTGACGCTGAAAAAGCCGCTGGAGTTCAACCACGAAGATAACGACCCGGTCGATATTCTCATCACCATGGCGGCGGTCGATGCCAACACTCACCAGGAAGTGGGCATCATGCAGATCGTTAATCTGTTTGAAGACGAAGCCAATTTCGACCGTTTACGCGCCTGCCGTACCGCGCAGGAAGTCCTGGATCTCATTGACCGCACCAACGCGGCAGCTTAAGAAGGAATTGAAAATGTCATTACCAATGTTGCAGGTCGCGCTGGACAACCAGACTATGGATAGCGCCTATGAAACCACCCGCCTGATTGCCGAAGAAGTCGATATCATTGAAGTGGGCACCATTCTGTGCGTGGGCGAAGGCGTGCGCGCCGTTCGCGACCTGAAAGCGCTCTATCCGCACAAAATTGTGCTGGCGGACGCCAAAATTGCCGATGCCGGTAAAATCCTCTCCCGTATGTGTTTCGAAGCCAACGCGGACTGGGTAACGGTCATTTGCTGCGCCGACATCAACACCGCGAAAGGCGCGCTGGATGTGGCGAAAGAGTTCAACGGCGATGTGCAGATCGAGCTGACCGGTTACTGGACCTGGGAACAGGCGCAGCAGTGGCGCGATGCAGGCATTCAGCAAGTGGTTTATCACCGCAGCCGTGACGCGCAGGCCGCAGGCGTGGCGTGGGGCGAGGCGGATATTACCGCGATTAAACGGTTGTCCGATATGGGCTTTAAAGTGACCGTGACCGGCGGACTGGCGCTGGAAGACCTGCCGCTGTTCAAAGGCATTCCGATTCACGTCTTTATCGCGGGCCGCAGCATTCGTGATGCCGAATCGCCGGTAGAAGCCGCGCGTCAGTTTAAACGTTCCATCGCTCAACTGTGGGGCTAAGGAGCGGCTATGTTGTCGAAACAAATCCCGCTTGGCATCTATGAAAAAGCGCTCCCCGCCGGGGAGTGCTGGCTGGAGCGCCTGACGCTGGCAAAAGAACTGGGTTTCGATTTCGTCGAGATGTCGGTCGATGAAACCGATGAACGTCTTTCGCGGCTTGACTGGAGTCGCGAGCTGCGTCTGGCGCTGGTGAGCGCGGTTGCTGAAACCGGCGTGCGCGTGCCGTCCATGTGTCTGAGCGCGCATCGTCGTTTTCCGCTCGGTAGCGAAGATGACGCGGTACGGGCGCAGGGGCTGGAGATTATGCGTAAAGCGATTCAGTTTGCGCAGGACGTTGGGATTCGCGTCATTCAACTGGCGGGGTACGACGTTTACTATCAGCAGGCCAACGACGAAACGCGTTGCCGCTTTCGCGATGGGTTAAAAGAGAGCGTTGATATGGCCAGCCGCGCCCAGGTGACGCTGGCGATGGAGATCATGGACTACCCGCTGATGAATTCCATCAGTAAAGCGCTGGGCTATGCTCACTACCTCAATAACCCGTGGTTCCAGCTCTATCCGGATATCGGCAATCTGTCTGCCTGGGATAACGACGTACAGATGGAGCTACAGGCGGGAATCGGGCATATCGTCGCGGTACACGTCAAAGATACTAAACCCGGCGTGTTCAAAAATGTGCCGTTTGGCGAAGGCGTTGTCGATTTCGAACGCTGCTTCGAAACGCTCAAACAGAGTGGCTATTGCGGGCCCTATCTGATTGAGATGTGGAGCGAAACAGCAGAGAACCCGGCGGCAGAGGTAGCGAAAGCGCGTGACTGGGTGAAAGCGCGCATGGCCAGCGCCGGTCTGGTGGAGGCAGCCTAATGCAAAAACTCAAGCAGCAGGTATTTGACGCTAACATGGATTTGCCCCGTTATGGACTGGTGACGTTTACCTGGGGCAACGTCAGCGCTATCGATCGCGAACGCGGGCTGGTGGTAATTAAGCCAAGCGGTGTCGCCTATGAAACCATGAAGGTAGATGACATGGTGGTGGTGGATATGGATGGCAAAGTGGTGGAGGGAGGTTATCGTCCTTCTTCCGATACCGCTACCCATCTGGCGCTGTATCAACGCTATCCGTCGCTTGGCGGCGTCGTTCATACCCACTCCACCCACGCCACGGCATGGGCGCAGGCGGGGATGGCTATTCCAGCGCTCGGCACCACGCACGCGGACTATTTCTTTGGCGATATTCCTTGTACCAGAGCGTTAAGCGAAGAAGAAGTGCAGGGCGAGTACGAGCTGAACACCGGTAAGGTGATTATCGAAACGCTGGGCGAGGTGGAACCGCTGCATACGCCAGGCATTGTCGTGTATCAACACGGGCCGTTCGCCTGGGGGAAAGATGCGCACGATGCGGTACATAACGCGGTCGTCATGGAGGAAGTGGCGCGAATGGCGTGGATTGCGCGCGGTATTAACCCTGGCCTCAACCCCATCGACGATTATCTGATGAATAAACACTTCATGCGTAAGCATGGCCCGAATGCGTATTACGGGCAGAAGTAAAACAACGCTCCGGGATCCTATCCCTCAGGGATGTAATTGGTCAGATTCCGGAGCTTCTTTCATAACACTCTATAGAATCATACTACTGTGTCTATCAACGGATTGTTTGTTAAAACTGACCCACAGCGGCGTCGGTATGGAGTAGCTGCGTTAATTGGTTTTGCAGCGGGTATTATTTCAGCATTTGTAAAATGGGGCGCGGAAGTTCCTTTACCGCCGCGAACGTTTTCCGGCGGGCGCGATGAGTTTAATCCACCGTATATTTTTTTGCGGGATTATTTAGGCATTGACCCAACACAAACGGTTTATACCTTTTCTGAGCATGTTATTAACCCTGTGATGGTAACTCACATTATCTTTTCGCTGGTATTCGCAATAGGTTACTGCGTCGTCGCGGAAATTTTCCCGAAAGTTAAATTATGGCAGGGGATACTGGCGGGGCTGATTGTTACGGTTGTCGTGCATGGCATATTCTGCCCGGCGCTGAACTTAACGCCTCCGCTTACACAACTTCCTTTTGACGAGTACGCTTCTGAAATTCTGGGACATGTATTTTGGTTTTGGGTGATTGAATTAATGCGCCGCGATCTGCGAAACCGCATAACGCATGAGCCGGATGCCGAAGTGCCATTAACAACCCGATAAGCGAAAAAAATGCCCCCTGACCAGGGGGCAAAACTATGGCATTTTCCTGATACTAGCGATAAATCTCCGCGCTGGCATGCATGTTGCCGTTACTACCGGGCTCCCGTAACAAAATCGGGTGGTAGTACGTTGCGCCTCGCGCATCAGTTTCTTCTTTCAGCGCCTGGCGGGCCTCGCTTTCGGTCGCGAAATTATGGTTTATGTAAATCACGCCTAAGCTCTGTATATCGTCCATATTTCTGGCCTGACGATTATCAATTTCAATGGCTGCCATTGTATTTACGCTGAGCAAAAATCCAGCCAGAAGGGGGAAAATACGGAAGAACATAGTGGCCTCCTCGGCGGCGGTTGCTGACCTGGCCCTGCCTCCTTTTTTGTGAACCTCTGATGTTATTTTAATCGCTACCAGCAGGAGCGATAGCGACCATTTCTGATGCAGTTGTTCAAAAAATTACCGCATTTCCCGCTGATGCCTGATAAATCGTCAACTCGCTAACTGTTATGGTGGTTAACAGGTCGGTATCTCATCCTTAATCTTTTACATTTCAGAACTGATCGGCAGGCACATAAATAATCGAACTATTGCCTTGAGTTTCGCCGGGCGTGTCAGTATTATAACGCGTCATTTTTCAGCCGACCTTTAACACGTTCCTTGCCTCCATGGGCCGCGGCTGACCCAGACAGGAGGCTGAATAATCCGTAAGGAGCAATTCGATGCGTCATTACGAAATCGTTTTTATGGTCCATCCTGACCAGAGCGAACAGGTTCCGGGTATGATCGAGCGTTACTCTGCCGCCATCACTGGCGCAGAAGGCAAGATCCACCGTCTGGAAGACTGGGGCCGCCGTCAGCTGGCTTACCCGATCAACAAACTGCACAAAGCGCACTATGTTCTGATGAACGTTGAAGCGCCGCAGGAAGTGATCGATGAGCTGGAAACTACCTTCCGCTTCAACGATGCCGTTATCCGCAGCATGGTTATGCGTACTAAGCACGCTGTTACCGAAGCTTCTCCGATGGTTAAAGCGAAAGACGAGCGCCGTGAGCGTCGCGATGATTTCGCTAACGAAACCGCAGATGATGCTGAAGCTGGGGATTCTGAAGAGTAATTTCTGATGACCAACCGTCTGGCGTTGTCCGGCACCGTGTGCAGGGCCCCCCTTCGAAAGGTCAGTCCATCAGGAATTCCGCATTGCCAGTTCGTGCTTGAGCATCGTTCTGTGCAAGAGGAAGCCGGCTTTCACCGGCAGGCGTGGTGCCAAATGCCCGTTATTGTTAGCGGACACGAAAACCAGGCCATTACTCACAGTATAACGGTCGGCAGCCGCATAACCGTTCAGGGGTTTATCTCTTGCCACAAGGCAAAGAACGGTCTGAGCAAAATGGTTCTGCATGCCGAGCAGATTGAATTGATAGATTCTGGAGACTAGCCATATGGCACGTTATTTCCGTCGTCGCAAGTTCTGCCGTTTCACCGCGGAAGGCGTTCAAGAGATCGACTATAAAGATATCGCTACGCTGAAAAACTACATCACCGAAAGCGGTAAGATTGTCCCAAGCCGTATCACCGGTACCCGTGCAAAATACCAGCGTCAGCTGGCTCGCGCTATCAAACGCGCTCGCTACCTGTCTCTGCTGCCGTACACTGATCGCCATCAGTAATCGGTCACGGTCCATTAATACGACTTTGAGAGGATAAGGTAATGCAAGTTATTCTGCTTGATAAAGTAGCAAACCTGGGTAGCCTGGGTGATCAGGTTAACGTTAAAGCGGGCTATGCTCGTAACTTCCTGGTACCACAGGGTAAAGCTGTTCCGGCTACCAAGAAAAACGTTGAATACTTCGAAGCACGTCGCGCTGAACTGGAAGCTAAACTGGCTGACGTTCTGGCTGCTGCAAATGCACGCGCAGAGAAAATCAACGCCCTGGAAACCGTTACTATCGCGTCTAAAGCAGGCGACGAAGGTAAACTGTTCGGTTCCATCGGTACTCGCGACATCGCTGACGCTGTGACTGCAGCTGGCGTTGACGTGGCTAAGAGCGAAGTTCGTCTGCCGAACGGCGTTCTGCGTACCACTGGCGAACACGAAGTGAACTTCCAGGTTCACAGCGAAGTATTCGCAAAAGTTATCATCAACGTGGTTGCTGAGTAATCAGGCATTCTCGTTTTTGCTAGCAACGAAACGTCGGCCCAGCGCCGACGTTTTGCTTTTTTAACCCCATCGCTTTTCGACTGGCTATCTCCCCCTCTTTTCGCGATAATCAAAAATAAAACATTATTTTAATTTCTTGGTGAAAGAATGGATACCCAACGCCAGGCCTCCCCGTTTGCCCGCAAAAACGTCGTTTATGTGTGTGCCGCATTTTGTTGCCTGCTATGGGGCAGCGCTTATCCAGCCATCAAAAGCGGTTATGACCTCTTTCAGATAGCCACCGACGATATCCCTTCTAAAATTGTTTTTGCTGGTTATCGTTTTTTGTTTGCGGGTGGGTTGCTGCTACTGTTCGCGTTGCTTCAGCGTAAACCGATTGGTCGGTTTCGTCCGCGCCAGTTTGCTCAGTTAACGTTACTGGGGCTGACTCAGACGTCGCTGCAATATCTCTTTTTCTATATCGGCCTTGCGTTTACCTCCGGCGTGAAAGGCTCAATCATGAACGCGACAGGCACATTCTTCAGCGTATTGCTGGCGCATTTTATTTATCAGAACGACCGATTGAGCTACAACAAAACGCTCGGCTGTATTCTGGGCTTTGCGGGCGTCATGGTGGTGAACGTCAGCAACGGCCTGGATTTCAGCTTTAATCTGCCGGGAGAAGGCTCCGTGGTGCTGGCGGCGTTTATTCTTTCTGCGGCCACGTTGTATGGCAAACGTCTCTCGCAGACGGTCGATCCGATGGTCATGACTGGCTATCAATTGGGGATTGGCGGTCTGGTACTGGTCATTGGCGGCTACGTTTTTGGCGGTACGCTGACGATACATGGCTTCTCGTCGGTGGCGATTTTAGTCTACCTGACGTTGCTCTCGTCGGTCGCTTTTGCGCTATGGAGCATTTTACTCAAATATAATCGCGTGGGGATGATTGCGCCGTTTAACTTTCTGATCCCGGTTTCCGGCGCTGCTCTTTCGGCTATTTTCCTCGGCGAGAATATTCTGGAGTGGAAATACATGATTGCGCTGGTGCTGGTGTGTTCGGGGATTTGGTGGGTGAATAAGGTGAAGCGGTAATGCTTCACCTGAACGAATAGGGTATAGGCGGGGTAAGGCGTAGCCGGCGTTACTGTGCGCGAATAAAACTGCCGTCAGGCTGACGCGTAAACAGCACCTGTTGGCCGTTATCGCCATCTATCGTTAAACCTGTCACCACCCCGCTGGCATTCTGGCGAATTTTAATCATTTGACCATTTTTGAGATTACTCAGCGGCTTGCCAGCGCCTTCTACCTGCGCCATTGCATAAACGTCTGTTGGGGGCAGTCCGTGGTCACGGAACAGTTGCGCCAGAGTTTTACCAGGCTCTACCCGGTACGAGCGCCACTGTTGACCGATGCCGCTATCCTGCTGGAAAGGCTGCGTTTGCGGCTGGTTTTGTTCTTCCGGCTGGCCTTCCTGGATAGGTTCCGGCGCAACGGGCGCCACCTGATCCGGATCGTTTTGCGGCGCGACCAGTTGCGCCTGAAGCTGGGCCTCCGTCGGCGGCTGTGATTGCGATTGCAGATCCAATTGCGCTTCCCGCGTGACGACAGGCGAGTCGCTGGTCTCGCTGGCGGGCAGCAGGAAACCGATCACCAGCACGATAGCGGCAATGATAATGCCACGACGATGCATAGGCGGCAGCGGCTCCATGATGCGAAAATTATCCGGCGCGTGCCAGATTTTCGCCAGGGTTGGTTTTAATTCAAAGCGCCCGGGCATGGTTTACCTCCTGCTCCGCATCTCGTTCCTTAATCATAGAGTATAGATGGCTAACGCTATGATACTGGTAGTGCTATCCGCTTTCGTGACATCAATACGGATAATCTATTGTTTCTTTTTCCCTGCGATTTGTCATCCTCCCTGAGACAAAGTTTTACCAGAAGAAGCGTGGCTGTTATGCTGCCCGCTACTTTTTTGATATCCGATGAAGGAAAAATAATGGCCACCCCGACTTTTGACACTATTGAAGCGCAAGCGAGCTACGGCATTGGTTTGCAGGTAGGGCAGCAGCTCAGCGAATCCGGTCTTGAAGGGCTGTTGCCTGAAGCGCTGGTTGCAGGCATTGCTGATGCGCTGGAAGGTAAACACCCGGCGGTTCCTGTTGATGTGGTGCATCGTGCGCTGCGTGAAATTCATGAGCGTGCGGACGCGGTGCGTCGTGAGCGTTTCAAAGCGATGGCGGCCGAAGGCGTGAAATACCTGGAAGAAAACCGCGAAAAAGACGGTGTGAACAGTACTGAATCTGGTTTACAGTTCCGCGTTCTGACGCAGGGCGAAGGCGCGATTCCGGCGCGTACCGACCGCGTACGCGTGCATTACACCGGTAAGCTTATTGATGGCACCGTATTTGACAGCTCCGTCGCGCGCGGCGAACCGGCTGAATTCCCGGTAAATGGCGTGATCGCCGGCTGGATTGAAGCGCTGACTCTGATGCCGGTAGGTTCCAAATGGGAACTGACTATCCCACAGGAGCTGGCCTATGGCGAGCGTGGGGCCGGGGCATCTATTCCGCCATTCAGCACCCTGGTGTTTGAGGTGGAACTGCTGGAAATTCTGTAAGCGCCCCGGGTTTGCCGGATGACGGCGTAAACGCCTTATCCGGCAACCCTGACTTCAGCAGATGCCAATATTTTATTTTGCAAATGGCGTCGTTACGTGTATTTTTGTGAGCTAATTCGCATTATCAAAGTGATATAACACTCATTTTAAACATAAAATTAACATTGTATTTGAATCTTAGTATTCATCCCGCCGATTCTTACCTAATATCGATGAGTCCTGATAACAGGATCGTCGTATCATAGACCAAAGGCCGTAGAGCCCGCACAACACAGACAGGTACAGGAAGAAAAACATGGTAGATCAGGTAAAAGTCGCAGCCGACGAACAGGCTCCGGCTGAACAGTCGCTACGGCGCAATCTTACAAACCGTCATATACAGCTTATCGCTATTGGCGGCGCTATTGGTACCGGTCTGTTTATGGGATCGGGTAAAACGATCAGTCTCGCCGGACCGTCGATCATTTTTGTGTATATGATCATCGGTTTTATGCTTTTTTTCGTGATGCGCGCCATGGGGGAATTGCTGCTCTCGAATCTGGAATATAAATCGTTTAGCGATTTTGCTTCCGACCTGCTTGGCCCCTGGGCGGGATATTTCACCGGCTGGACGTACTGGTTTTGCTGGGTAGTGACCGGTATGGCTGACGTGGTGGCGATTACCGCCTACGCGCAGTTCTGGTTTCCCGGCCTTTCCGATTGGGTCGCCTCGCTGGCGGTAGTGATCCTGCTGCTAAGCCTCAACCTCGCCACCGTTAAAATGTTTGGTGAAATGGAATTTTGGTTTGCTATGGTCAAAATCGTCGCCATCGTGGCGTTGATTGTGGTCGGGCTGGTCATGATTGCGATGCACTTTAAATCGCCGACAGGCGTTGAAGCGTCTTTTGCGCATCTGTGGAATGACGGCGGCTGGTTCCCGAAAGGTATTAGCGGGTTCTTTGCCGGTTTCCAGATTGCGGTGTTCGCCTTCGTGGGCATTGAGCTGGTCGGTACTACCGCCGCAGAAACTAAAGATCCGGAAAAATCGCTGCCGCGCGCGATTAACTCAATACCGATCCGTATCATCATGTTCTACGTCTTTGCGCTGATTGTCATTATGTCGGTGACGCCGTGGAGTTCCGTGGTGCCGGATAAGAGCCCGTTTGTTGAGCTGTTTGTACTGGTGGGTCTGCCTGCCGCCGCTAGCGTGATCAACTTTGTTGTGCTGACCTCGGCGGCGTCTTCCGCCAACAGCGGCGTCTTCTCGACCAGCCGTATGCTGTTTGGCCTGGCGCAAGAAGGCGTGGCGCCAAAAGCGTTCGCTAAGCTATCGAAACGCGCGGTACCGGCGAAAGGCCTGACCTTCTCCTGTATCTGCCTGCTGGGCGGCGTGGTTATGCTGATGGTCAACCCGAGCGTGATTGGCGCATTCACCATGATCACTACGGTTTCGGCTATCCTGTTTATGTTTGTCTGGACCATCATTCTGTGTTCATACCTGGTGTACCGCAAAAAGCGTCCCCACTTGCATGAAAAATCCATCTATAAGATGCCGCTCGGTAAGCTGATGTGCTGGGTCTGTATGGCGTTCTTTGCGTTCGTGCTGGTATTACTGACGCTGGAAGACGATACGCGCCAGGCGCTGATCGTGACGCCGCTGTGGTTTATCGCGTTGGGTCTGGGCTGGCTGTTGATAGGTAAGAAACGGATGGCGGGAATGCGTTAATTGTTTTGCCCGGTAGCGCTGGCGCTTACCGGGCTTACAGCGTAGCGTTGATTTGTAGGCCGGATAAGGCGCGGTTTACAGCCGCCACCCGGCAAAATGCCTGGCTGGCGATTATTCCCCGGCCAGCGCGCGTGGGAACAGCACGTTATTCTCCAGGCTGATGTGCTCCATCAGATCATCAATCATCTCATTAATGCCGTTATACATCGCTTTCCAGGTGGTGCAGGCTTCTGGCGGCGGCGTTACATTTTGGGTGACGTGTTTGATGACGTCTACCAGCTCTCCCGCCTCGTCATGCTCGATTTCCATTACGCTTATCGGGCCCGTTGCCTGGCGACCCATACCCTGTTTGATCATGGGGAACAGGATCTGTTCTTCTTTCATCATATGGCTGGAAAGCTCTTCATGCAGCGCGGTGAGATATTTTGTCAGGCCGCGTGGGACGTTTGGCTTATCCGCGTGAACGCGTTCCACTTTGGTTGCCTGCAGGATAAGCTCCGGCAGTTGTTCGCGGTGTCGATCATGATAGCGCACCACGATATGGTCAATAATGTCCGCCAGCGGAACGGCGCGCCAGTCTTTTTCGATGGGCTGTTCAGCCAACTGCGCGAGTTGCGCTTCAATGATGTCAATATCGACGTCGTGACGCGCGGCGGCGCGCGCCAGCGTCTGTTTTCCGCCGCAGCAGTAATCCATATCGTACTGGCGAAACAGCGCCGATGCGCGGGGAATAGAGAGCGCCAGTTCGCCTAAAGGTTGATCGCGATAAGCCATTGCCGTTACCTCATTTGCAATAATATAAGTTGTATTTTAAATGCATCTTTAAGGCGAGGCTATAACTCTTTCGGGGTGCGTATAATTTAAGCCAGGATGAGATTAGCGTTCCGTGACCGGAACGACGGTCGCTTTTTCCGGTTTCGCTCTCACGGCAATGACCACGCCCGCCACCAGGAGCGCAATGCCGCTTAACGTCAGGAATGGCGGGATTTCCTGGCGCAGAATGAAGGTATAGAGCAGTCCCGCCAACGTCTCAAAAACAATGAGCGGCCCTAAAATAACGGTTGGCAATTTTTGGCTGGCGATATTCCAGCACAGCGCGCCCACCCAGGAACACAGCACCGCGATGGCGATCATCAGACCGATAAATAGCGCGGGATGCGGGCCAAAGGGCAGGGTAAACAGCGGTTTCTGGATACTCAGCCACAGACAGACCGCCGCGTAGCCGATTAACGAGACCGGCAGCGTAACCAGCGCCTGCGCCGTTGCCCACATCATGGGATGTTTGTCGGGATTTTCCCGCAGCCAGCGGGCGTTGCGCAGCGCATACCATGCCCAGCACGCTACGGAAATCAGCGCCAGCACAATGCCTGAACCATAGCGCCAGCCGCTAACATCGGATAATCCCTGACTAAGTTCAGCAATATTGACGCACAGCAGGCCAAAACCGATAAGCGCCAGCGCGGGCGCTAAACGCCGCCAGGATAATCTGCCGTCTCGTTGGCTATAGAGAACGTTAGCGAAAAGCGGAATGACGACCGGCAATGTCCCGATGATCATCGTCGACACCGGCGCGCCGGTTCGCTGAATGGCGCTGGCGAGGCAGGCGTAATAGATTACATTGCCCATCAGGGTCAGCGACAGGGCGGTGGACCAATCTTTGCGCGTCAACTGGCGTAACCGCGTGCGGCCTAACCAGGCAATCGGCAGGGCAATCAGCCCCAGCGCCAGATAGCGTCCCATTGACTGTAAGAGGGCCGGGTAATCCGGCACGATTAACGGGCCGACGAAAATCAATCCCCACATTAGCCCTGCCAGCAGGGCGTATAGCACGCCGCTAATCATCAGATTCTCCTCATAAACCGTTCTGTCATTATCAGAGAAGGTCTATGAGGATGCCACATAAATTAACTAAATTTTAACACTTACAGTACGGAGCGAAGGCTTTCTGTGAGCGTCGTCGTCGGGCGACCGATGAGTTTACGCAGCGTATGGCTGTCATCAAACAAGCCGCCTTTCGCCGCGCCAGCGTCAGAATTGGCTAACATATCCGCCAGTCCGTCAGGCAGGCCTGCGCCTTTCAGCGCGGCGGCAAAATCGACTTCACTCAGGTTCTGGTAGACGATTTTTTTTCCGCTCTGATGAGTAAGTTCATCCGCCAACTGGCTTAATGTCCAGGCGTCATCACCCGCCAGCTCGTAGACATTCCCGGCGTGACCCTCTTCACGGATGACGCGCGCGGCGGCGGCGGCATAGTCAGCGCGCATTGCGGAGGCGATTTTCCCTTCTCCCGCTGCACCAATAAAGACGCCATGTTTCAGCGCGGCAGGGACGCTCGCCAGGTAGTTTTCCGTATACCAGCCGTTACGTAATAGTGTGTGAGGAATACCTGACTCAGCCAGCATTTTTTCCGTTTCAATATGTTCATCGGCGAGCGCCAGCGGCGATTTATCCGCATGTAGCAGACTGGTATAGGCGATGAATTTCACCTTCGCGGCAATGGCGGCCTGAATGACGTTGCGGTGCTGCGCGGTGCGTTGTCCCACTTCGCTGGATGATATAAGCAGCAGTTTATCAACACCCTGTAAGGCGGTGGTCAGCGCGGCTTCGTTAGCGTAATCCGCCTGGCGAACGGCAATCCCGCGCTGACTGAGCGGGGCAGCTTTTTTCGGGTTACGGACGATCGCGACGAGGTGACTGGCGGGCGTCGTTTTTAGCAGGTTTTCAATAACGTGTTGGCCCAGTTGGCCTGTTGCGCCAGTGATAGCAATCATGGTGAACTCCTCAGTGTTGGTCTTGTGTTTTATTACGCTACCACCTAAACTTACTTTTAGTAAGTACGTACAAAAAGGTAAGTATCAATGCGCGCTCATACTCTTTCCCGGCAGTTGCGTGAAGGCAATCTCTTTGCTGAACAGTGCCCGTCCCGTGAGGTGTTAAAACATGTCACCAGTCGCTGGGGCGTACTGATTCTGGTCGCGTTACGCGACGGTACACACCGTTTTAGCGACCTGCGTCGCAAGATGGGAGGCGTGAGTGAAAAGATGCTGGCGCAGTCGCTACAGGCGCTTGAACAGGACGGATTTCTCAACCGGGTGTCATATCCAGTTGTTCCGCCGCATGTGGAGTACAGCCTGACGCCGCTTGGCGAGCAGGTGAGCGATAAAGTCGCCGCGCTGGCGGACTGGATAGAACTGAATTTGCCCCAGGTATTGGCGCAGCGGGAGCGTTTATCAGATGGCGGCTAGCGCTTTATTCGGCCTGCCAGTCAGGCCGAATAAACGCAGCGCCATACGGGACTCACGTTACTTGCTCAAATCCACCTGATAAATGGCAAAACCAATATCATCGACGGCAACCTTCTTCATCGGATACTGCCCTTTCGCTTTAATGAAGGCAGCGGCTTTATCGCCTGGCGATGTTTCAAAGCGGATATCCAGCGCCGTATCGCTGTGGATTGGCGCCAGACGCCAGTTATTATCCGCCGCCGGATGGATTTCGCCCGCGCGTTTTGACTCTGCGCCAATCCATGCCGCCAGCACGGCGCGATTTTCATCCGGAGACGCAAAGGCGATATGGCTGTCGCCCGTGCCGGCAAACTTGCCGCCGTAAGCGCGATAGTTATTCGTGGCGACCAGGAACGTAGCGTTCGGGTCGACAGGCTTACCGTTAAAGGTCAGGTTTTTAATACGTTCCGCCTGCGGATTCACCATCTGACATTCGCCATCATAGCGGGCGGGCTGTGACACATCGATTTGATAATTCACGCCGTCAATGACATCGAAATTATAGGTGCGAAAGCCATCCCAATTGATCAACGATTGCGGTTTGTTGCTATGAATATCAATCTGATTAAATTGTCCGGCAGAACATTCCAGCCACTCTTTTACCTCCTTGCCGCTGGCTTTCACCACCACCAGCGTATTCGGATAGAGATAAAGATCGGCGGCGTTACGGAAGGTCAACTGGCCTTTTTCCACTTCGACAAAACTGGCAGGATCGTTCTTACGCCCGCCAACTTTAAACGGCGCGGCGGCGGACAGCACCGGCAGTTTCGCCAGATCCGGATCGCCCTGAATAAAGTGTTCCACATACGCTTTTTGCGCGTTATTCACCACCTGTACGGTAGGATCGTCCTGCACCAGAGCAAGATAACTGTACATATTATCGGCGGATTTACCGATGGGCTTGCTGACAAACTCGCGGGTGGCATCGTGATCGGCTTTCAGAATATCGACCAGCTTACTGTCTTCCGCTGCCAGCGACTTTTTAGCGGCGGCGTCATAGATAGGCCGCGCTTGTGCTTTCGCCTGCGTAACCTGCCATTTGCCGCTGTCGTTATTGAGCACCAGATCGACCACTCCCAGATGGTCGCCCCACATGCCAGGCATTACCGCAGGAATGCCGTTAAGCGTACCTTTGGCGATATCCGCGCCTTTGATGTCGGCAAAATCTTTACCGGGGAAGACGGCGTGGGCGTGGCCAAACATAATCGCGTCGACGCCGGGAACTTCGCTGAGGTAATAAACCGAGTTTTCCTCCATGCTGTGGTACGGATCGGCAGAAAGGCCTGAGTGAGCAATGACTACCACGATATCAGCGCCTTTCTCGCGCATTTCGGGCACATATTTCCGGGCGGTTTCCGTAATGTCATTGACGGTAACTTTGCCGCTCAGATTCGCTTTATCCCAAATCATGATTTGCGGCGGAACAAAGCCGATATAGCCGATTTTCAGAGTTTGCGGGTTGCCGTCTTTATCAATAACGCTCGTCTCTTTAATCAGATAAGGCATAAAGAGCGGCTTTTGGGTTTTAACGTCGATAATATTGGCGTTAACATAAGGGAATTTCGCGCCGGCCAGCGCGTTATGCAGATAGTCCAGACCATAATTAAACTCATGGTTGCCGAGGTTTCCAACCGCGTAATCCAGAGTGTTGAGCGCTTTATAGACCGGGTGAATATCACCGTCTTTGAGCCCTTTTGCCGCCATATAATCGCCCAGAGGGCTCCCCTGAATCAGGTCGCCGTTATCCACCAGCACGCTGTTTTTGACTTCATTTCGGGCGGCATGAATCAAACTTGCGGTACGTACCAATCCGAATTTTTCGGTTGCGGTATCCTTGTAATAATCGAAATCCATCATGTTGCTATGTAAATCAGTAGTTTCCATGATACGGAGATCGACGGTGGCCGCATTCACGCTGGCGGCGATCAGCGTAGCCAGAAGCGTTGCACTAAACTTAATCATCAGAGGCACCTTTTAAGAACGCAATAGAAAAGCCGGATAGTGAAAAATAGCGATGATAAACAGTGAAACCCGATATCGTTCCGACCGTCGCCAGAAGAAGGCGAAACCGCCCCATCCGGCCGATTTTTTGCGAGTGTTCACAGAAGGGTGAATCATGCCATGAAAGGTATTATCAAAACCGCAGACGGTATCACAGTTGGCGGAACCCTTAACGATCGGGTATAAGTAAAACAACGAGTTAACGCCCCCGTCATAAAGAGGTGGAGAATGTTAGAACAAGTATGCCAGCTTGCACGGAACGCGGGCGATGCCATTATGCAGGTTTATGATGGAGCCAAACCGATGGAGTACGCCCGCAAGCAGGACGATTCTCCAGTCACTGCGGCGGATATCGCCGCACATACCGTGATTCTCGAAGGGTTACGCACGCTCACGCCGGATATTCCGGTGCTTTCAGAAGAAGATCCGCCTGCCTGGGAAGTGCGCCAGCACTGGCAGCGCTACTGGCTGGTCGATCCGCTCGACGGCACCAAAGAGTTCATCAAGCGCAATGGCGAATTCACGGTCAATATCGCGCTGATTGAGCAGGGCAAGCCGGTGTTGGGCGTGGTCTATGCGCCGGTGCTGAAAGTGATGTACTACGCGGCGGAAGGTAAGGCCTGGAAAGAGGAGTGCGGGGTGCGTAAGCAGATTCAGGTCCGGGATGCCCGCCCGCCGCTGGTGGTGATTAGCCGTTCGCATACGGATGATGAACTCACCGAATATCTCCAACAGCTTGGCGAACATCAGACAACTTCTATTGGTTCCTCGCTGAAATTCTGTCTTGTGGCGGAAGGCCAGGCGCAGCTTTACCCCAGATTTGGGCCGACCAGCGTCTGGGACACTGCCGCAGGTCATGCCATTGCCGTTGCAGCCGGGGCGCACGTTCACGACTGGCAGGGAAAAACGCTGGACTATACCCCTCGTGAATCGTTCCTTAACCCCGGCTTCCGGGTGACTATTTACTGAGGAGCTTATGCAGCAGGCCGACCACCTGCTGTACCTCTTGCTGGGTTAACGCGCCATCTTTCACCCATTGAACCCGACCGTCTTTGTCAAGCACAATGACGGCGGACCCCTCTTCTTTTAATTGCCAGGCGTTACGCGCCACGCCATTGCTGTCGACAATAAATTGCGACCACGGATAGAGCTTTTTATTACTTTCTATACTGCTACGCACGAACATACCGGAGCCTGGGATCGCATCATCAGTGTTCACAATTGTGGTCGTCTGGTATTTGTCATGCGGGAGCTTGGCTGATTTAATCGCTTCAATCAGCGTGGCGTTTTTTTCCTTCGCTGACGTTCGACCCGCAATGTGCAGCAGGACGCGCACTTTTCCCGCCAGCTGCGCGCTATTCCAGTTTTTATAACTAAACTCATCTTTATTCAACGTCAGTTCGCCACGATCGGCAATGCCTACCGGCGGCACCCGTTGGTTAACTTCAAGGTTATGCGCACAAGCCATTATGGGGAGTAGCAGACACGACATCGCCAGAATTTTACGTAGGGTCATGGTCATTCCTTCTTTATTTTTTTGCAGGTGATCCGACCACTTTGGGCCGATAGTTAATCATATGTGCGATTGATGCTTTTTCCCGCAAAGGGGATGCCAGTTTGCGGGCGGGCGCACACTTCCTGTGAAAAATGAAGGCATATACTGAGAAAAATGAGCTGATGTTTAGATAATTCTGAATAACTGTAATCAAAAGGTAAATATACTTATGCACACTGGAAACGACGTAGATATGGTCTATAGTCATATGGCATTAAAATTTGCGCCTTAAAACTGTTGGGCCGATTGTGGCACCGCAAGGGCGTAATACTCTGCAGGAGACAACAATGAAAATTTTCCAACGCTACAACCCGCTACAGGTGGCGAAGTACGTGAAGATCCTGTTCCGTGGACGGTTATATATCAAGGATGTTGGCGCTTTTGAGTTCGATAAGGGTAAGATTCTTATCCCAAAAGTGAGAGACAAGCAGCACTTGTCTGTGATGTCTGAAGTTAACCGTCAGGTTATGCGTCTGCAAACTGAGATGGCGTAACCAAAAGTGCTATGCAGTAGGTTAAAAAAGTAAAAAAAACGGCTCCTGAATCAGGAGCCGTTGATGTTTCTGGCAAACGGATTTCAGGCCGCGCTGTCTTCTTTACCTTGCGCATCGGGCAGTTTCGGTGCCGGTACGTTGCTTTTATTGTCGAGACGCGTCACCAGCAACTGATCGATACGGTAGTTGTCGATATCCACCACTTCAAATTTGTAGCCGGAAAACTTCACCGAATCAGTACGTTTTGGAATCTTGCGCAGCATAAACATCATAAAGCCGCCAATGGTTTCATAGTTGCCGGATTGCGGAAACTCATCGATATCCAGCACGCGCATGACGTCGTCAATCGGCGTGCCGCCGTCAACCAGCCAGGAATTTTCATCGCGTGCCACAATTTGCTCTTCCAGTCCCTGGCCGACCAGGTCACCCATTAGCGTGGTCATCACATCGTTCAGCGTAATGATACCGACGACCAGTGCGTATTCATTCATAATGACCGCGAAATCCTCGCCCGCCGTTTTGAAACTTTCCAGCGCCTCAGAAAGGGTCAGCGTATCCGGCACAATCAAGGTATTGCGAATTTGCACGCCGCCATTCAGCGCCATACTTTGGTTCGCCAGCACGCGGTTCAGCAGATCTTTGGAGTCTACATAGCCGATGATGTGGTCGATATCTTCATTACACACCAAAAATTTTGAGTGCGGATGTTCGGCGACCTTTTTCTTCAGGCTTTGCTCGTCTTCGTGCAGATCAAACCAGATGATACTTTCGCGCGGCGTCATGGAAGACGGTACGGTGCGGGATTCAAGTTCAAACACATTTTCAATCAGTTCGTGCTCTTGCTTGCGCAAGACGCCCGCCAGCGCGCCGGCTTCCACCACTGCGTAAATATCATCAGAAGTAATGTCGTCTTTCCGCACCATTGGAATTTTGAACAGGCGGAAGATGTTGTTTGCCATGCCGTTAAACAGCCACACCAGCGGGCGAAAAACGAACAGGCAGAAGCGCATCGGGTTGATGATACGCAAAGCCACAGCTTCTGGCGCAATCATACCGATGCGTTTCGGGGTTAAATCCGCGAACAGGATAAACAGCCCCGTCACCAGCGAGAAAGAGAGAATAAAGCTCAGCTGCTCGGAGAGTTCTGGCGACATATAGTGCGAGAAAAGGGCGGAAAAGGCGGGCGAAAATGCCGCATCGCCGACGATACCGCCAAGAATAGCGACGGCGTTCAGGCCAATTTGCACAACGGTGAAAAACATGCCGGGATTTTCCTGCATTTTCAATACGCGTTGTGCGTTGATACTGCCTTCATCAGCTAATAACTTAAGTTTAATCTTACGTGATGCGGCAAGCGAGATCTCGGAGATGGAGAAGAACGCACTTACAGCGATCAGGCAGAATATAATGAATATACTGTTTAACATATCTTATCCGGCGAAACGCCAGATCCTCGGAAGGGAAGTTTATAAATCCGTGTGGTAACGTTTAATGAAAACCGGCTCGTAGCAGTGAGCCGATAAGTTCAGGGCTAGTATAGCGTAAGCTACTGTAAAGTCGCCAGAGGGTTCATTTTCAACTCCGACAAGTTCCCCCTACGCCAGCGTCGTCACGCGTCAGGCGGCAGGCAAACGCCGATCCCGCCAATCCCACAGTAACCGTATGGATTTTTGTGCAGATACTGTTGGTGTTCATCTTCGGCGTAGTAAAACGGCGTCGCATGGGTGATTTCCGTGGTAATAGGGCGATGGTTTCCGGCGGCGGCCATTGCCGACTGAAAGCGCTCGCGACTGGCGTGAGCAGCGGCACTCTGTTCCGGCGTTAAGGGATAAATCGCAGAACGGTATTGCGTACCGTGATCGTTACCCTGTTGCATCCCCTGCGTTGGATCGTGATTTTCCCAGAAAATCTGTAAAAGCTGCTCATAACGGATAACGGCAGGATCGTACACTATCCGTACCGCTTCGGCATGACCGGTCTGCCCGGAGCAGACTTCCCGGTAGGTTGGATTAGGCGTGTAACCGCCCGCATACCCTGCCGCGGTGCTATATACGCCGGGCAATTGCCAGAATAAACGTTCTACGCCCCAGAAACAGCCCATAGCGAAGTAGGCGATCTCCATCCCGGCAGGGACATTGGTCATAGAGTGTTCATTTACCGCATGCAGAGTGGCGATCGGCATCGGGGTGTTGCGTCCTGGTAACGCATCTGCTTGAGTAACCAGATGTTTTTTATCAAATAAACTCATGAGCTATTCTCCCGAAAGCGTTAATTGGCGTTAAGGTTGTAACGAGACGCATCTTTGCACACAATAACAACATTAATGTATCTGGATTTAACCATAAGAAATATTTGGGCAGTCGTCTGCTTTTCAATCGAAATTGTTGATTTTATGTTAAGCCGCGGAGCGGTAGTGTGATTTTTTCCAGGGGTGGGAATAGGGGATATTCAGGAGAAAATGTGCCACATATCCGTCAGTTATGTTGGGTTAGCTTACTGTGCCTGAGCAGTTCTGCGGTAGCCGCAAATGTTCGTCTGAAAGTCGAAGGGCTATCCGGAGAGCTGGAAAAAAACGTTCGCGCACAGCTCTCTACGATTCAGAGCGATGAGGTGACGCCGGATCGGCGCTTTCGCGCCCGAGTTGATGATGCGATTCGCGAAGGGCTTAAAGCGTTAGGCTATTACGAACCCACTATCAAATTCGACCTGCTTCCACCGCCTGCGAAAGGACGGCAGGTATTAATCGCCAGGGTTACGCCCGGCCAGCCGGTGTTGATTGGCGGTACAGAAGTCATTTTACGCGGCGGCGCGCGCACGGACAAAGATTATCTGGCCTTACTGAAAACGCGTCCGGCAATCGGCACGGTGCTGAACCAGGGAGACTATGACAATTTTAAGAAGTCGTTAACCAGCGTGTCGCTACGTAAAGGCTATTTCGACAGCGAATTCGTTAAAAGTCAGTTGGGAATTGCTCTGGGCCGTCATCAGGCGTTTTGGGATATTGATTATGATAGCGGTGAGCGCTATCGCTTCGGACCTGTCACCTTCGAAGGTTCGCAGATTCGTGATGAATATTTACAAAATCTGTTGCCGTTTAAAGAGGGCGATGAGTACGAGTCGAAAGATTTGGCGGAACTAAACCGCCGACTTTCCGCTACCGGATGGTTTAATTCTGTCGTGGTGGCGCCGGAATTTGAGAAATCGCGTAAAACAAAAATTCTGCCGTTAAAAGGCGTGGTATCGCCGCGAACCGAAAACACGATTGAAACTGGGGTGGGGTACTCCACCGACGTCGGGCCGCGCGTGAAAGCGTCGTGGAAAAAACCGTGGATGAACTCCTACGGTCATAGCCTGACCACCAGCACCAGTATTTCTGCGCCGGAACAGGTGCTGGATTTTAGTTATAAAATGCCGCTGCTGAAAAACCCGCTGGAGCAATACTATCTGGTACAGGGCGGTTTTAAACGTACCGATTTGAATGATACGGAGCAGGACTCGACCACGCTTGCCGTGTCGCGTTACTGGGACCTTTCCAGCGGTTGGCAGCGGGCGATTAACCTGCGCTGGAGTTTCGACCACTTTACCCAAGGGAACGTCACCAATACCACCATGCTGTTCTACCCGGGCGTGATGATCAGCCGAACCCGCTCGCGAGGGGGACTGATGCCAACCTGGGGCGATTCGCAGCGCTATTCAGTAGACTATTCGAATACGGCCTGGGGCTCCGACGTGGATTTCTCCGTGCTGCAGGCGCAAAACGTCTGGATTCGGACTTTGTACGATCGCCACCGTTTTGTGATGCGCGCCAATTTGGGCTGGATAGAAACCGGTGATTTCGACAAAGTTCCGCCGGATTTACGTTTCTTCGCCGGGGGCGACCGCAGTATTCGCGGCTATAAATACAAATCTATTTCGCCTAAAGATAGCGACGGCAATCTTAAAGGCGCCTCAAAACTGGCAACCGGATCGCTGGAGTACCAGTATAACGTCACCGGCAAATGGTGGGGGGCAGTGTTTGTCGATAGCGGCGAGGCGGTGAGTGATATTCGCCGTAGCGATTTTAAAACCGGGACCGGGGTCGGCGTGCGCTGGGCGTCGCCGGTTGGGCCTGTCAAACTCGATTTTGCCGTACCGGTCGGCGACAAAGACGAACACGGTTTACAGTTTTATATCGGTCTGGGGCCTGAATTATGAGTTTATGGAAGAAAATAAGCCTCGGCGTGTTGATTTTCATTGTGGTGTTACTGGCGAGCGTTGCGTTTCTGGTCGGGACGACGACGGGGCTGCATCTGGTATTCAGTGCGGCGAACCGCTGGGTGCCGGGGCTGGAGATTGGGCAGGTCACCGGCGGCTGGCGGGACTTATCATTAAAAAATATCCGCTATGAGCAGCCGGGCGTTGCGGTGAATGCGGGCGAAATTCATCTGGCCGTCGGGCTTGATTGCCTGTGGCGCAGTAGCCTGTGCGTCAATGATCTGGCGCTAAAAGACATCAATGTCGCTATCGACAGCAAAAAAATGCCGCCTTCCGAACCGGCGCAAGAAGAGGAAGAAAGCGGACCGCTGAACCTCTCCACCCCCTGGCCCATCACGCTGTCGCGCGTGGCGTTGAATAACATCAATATCAAGATTGATGACACTACCGTTTCGGTGTTGGATTTTACCTCCGGGCTGGCATGGCAGGAGAAGAACCTGACCCTGAAACCGACGCGGCTTCAGGGACTGCTGATTGCGCTGCCGAAGGTCGCTGACGTGGCGCAGGAAGAGGTGGTTGAACCCAAAATCGAGAAACCTCAACCGGATGAAAAGCCGCTTGGCGAAACGCTAAAAGATCTGTTTGCAAAACCGGTAATGCCGGAGATGACTGATGTTCACCTGCCGCTCAATCTGAATATCGAGTCATTTCGCGGCGAGCAGCTACGCATCACCGGCGATACCGATCTGACGGTGCGCACGATGCTGCTTAAAGTCAGCAGTATCGACGGTAATATGAAGCTGGATACTCTGGATATCGACGCCAACCAGGGCACGGTGAAGGCCTCCGGTACGGCGCAGCTCGCCAATAACTGGCCGGTTGATATTACGCTCAACAGTACGCTGAATATCGATCCGCTAAAGGGTGAAAAGATAAAACTCAAGGTCGGCGGCGCGTTACGCGAACAACTGGAGGTCGGGGTGAACCTTTCCGGGCCGATGGATGTCGCGCTTCGCGCCCAGACGCGGCTGGCGGAGGCCGGTTTACCGCTCAATCTTGAAGTCGTCAGCCAACGCATTGCCTGGCCATTGACGGGTGATACCCAGTTTCAGGCTGACGATCTGAAGCTCAAACTGAGCGGTAAGATGACCGACTATACGTTGTCGATGCGAACCGCCGTGAAAGGACAAGATATTCCGCAGGCGACCATCACGCTGGATGCCAAAGGGAATGAGCGGCAGATTAATCTCGATAAACTCACCGTCGCCGCTCTGGAGGGAAAAACCGAACTGAAAGCGCTGGTGGACTGGCAGCAGGCGATTAGCTGGCGTGGCGAACTGACGCTGAATGGCATCAATACCGCTAAAGAGATCCCGGACTGGCCCGCGAAGCTTAACGGCGTCATGAAAACCAAAGGCAGCCTCTACGGCGGCACCTGGCAGATGGATGTCCCGGAGCTCAAGCTGACCGGCAATGTGAAGCAGAACAGCGTTAACGTCAACGGGACGCTAAAGGGCAACAGCTACATGCAGTGGACGATCCCGGGGCTGCACCTTGCGCTGGGCCCAAACAGCGCCGATATAAAAGGCGAGCTTGGCGTTAAGGAGCTGAATCTTGACGCCGCCATCGATGCGCCGGGGCTGGATAATGCGCTGCCAGGACTGGGCGGCATGGCAAAAGGAATCGTTAAAGTCCGCGGTACGGTAGAAGCGCCGCAGCTGTTGGCGGATATCACCGCCCGCGGTCTGCGCTGGCAGGAGCTGTCTGTCGCCCAGGCGCGCATTGAAGGCGATATTAAATCCACCGATCAGATAGCGGGCCATCTCAACGTTCGCGTAGAGCGGATTTCGCAGCCCGACGTTAACATCAATCTGGTGACGCTTGACGCCAAAGGCAGCGAGAAGCAGCATCAGCTACAGCTCCGTGTTCAGGGAGAACCGGTATCCGGTCAACTCTCCCTGACAGGCAGTTTTGATCGCGAGGCGGCGCGCTGGAAAGGGACGTTAAGCGACACCCGTTTCCAGACGCCGGTGGGGCCATGGTCGTTGACCCGCGCGATTGCGCTGGACTACCGTAATAAAGAACAGAAAATCAGTATCGGGCCGCATTGTTGGCTGAACCCGAACGCCGAGCTGTGCGTACCGCAAACCATTGATGCGGGCGCCGCAGGACGGGCGGTGGTCAATCTCAACCGCTTTGATCTGGCGATGCTGAAGCCATTTATGCCTGATACCACTCAGGCCAGCGGGGTCTTTAGCGGGAAAGCGGACGTGTCGTGGGATACCACCCAGGAGGGATTGCCGCAGGGGAAGGTCACGCTTTCCGGTCGTAACGTGAAGGTCACGCAGACCGTCAATGACGCGCCGTTACCGGTCGCGTTTGAGACGCTGAACCTCAGCGCCGAACTGCATAATAATCGCGCCGAGCTGGGATGGCTGATTCGCCTGACGAACAATGGTCAATTCGATGGCCAGGTGCAGGTAACCGATCCTCAGGGGCGGCGCAATCTCGGCGGTAACGTCAACATGCGCAATCTCAATCTGGCGATGGTCAACCCTGTCTTTTCGCGCGGCGAAAAAGCGGCGGGAATGTTAAACGCCAGGCTACGTCTGGGCGGCGATGTGCAAAGCCCGCAGTTGTTTGGCCAGTTGCAGCTTAGCGCGCTGGATATTGACGGTAACTTTATGCCGTTTGAGATGCAGCCGAGCCAGCTCACCATGAACTTTAGCGGTACGCGTTCGACGCTCGCCGGTATCGTGCGAACACAACAAGGGCAAATTAACCTGAACGGTAACGCCGACTGGAGCCAGATTGACAACTGGCGCGCGCGGGTGACGGCGAAAGGCAGCCGGGTGCGGATTACCGTTCCGCCGATGGTGCGCCTGGATGTCTCGCCGGATGTGGTCTTTGACGCGACGCCTTCGCTGTTCACGTTGGATGGGCGTGTGGACGTTCCGTGGGCGCGAATTGTGGTGCACGACCTGCCAGAGAGTGCGGTTGGCGTCTCCAGCGATGTGGTTATGCTCAATAATGACCTGCAACCAGAAACGCCGCAGACAGCGTCTATTCCCATCAACAGTAATCTGACGGTCCACGTCGGCAACAACGTGCGCATCGACGCCTTCGGGCTTAAAGCGCGTTTGACCGGCGATTTGAAAGTCGCGCAGGATAAGCAGGGACTGGGGCTGAATGGTCAAATCAATATTCCTGACGGCCGATTCCGCGCCTACGGCCAGGACCTGCTTGTCCGTAAAGGCGAGCTGCTGTTCTCCGGCCCGCCGGATCAGCCGCTGCTCAATATCGAAGCGATCCGTAACCCTGACGCCACCGAAGACGATGTCATTGCGGGCGTGCGTGTCACAGGCACTGCTGATGAACCCAAAGCGGAAATCTTCTCCGATCCGGCGATGCCGCAGGCTGAAGCGCTTTCTTATCTGCTGCGTGGGCAGGGGTTGGACAGCAATCAGAGTGATAGCGCAGCAATGACCTCCATGCTTATTGGCCTGGGGGTTGCGCAAAGTGGTCAGGTTGTGGGTAAAATCGGAGAGACATTCGGTGTAAGTAATCTGGCGCTGGACACGCAAGGGGTGGGCGATTCGTCTCAGGTCGTGGTCAGCGGCTATGTACTGCCGGGTCTACAGGTGAAGTATGGTGTAGGGATATTTGACTCTCTGGCGACGCTCACGTTACGTTATCGCCTGATGCCTAAGCTATATCTGGAAGCAGTGTCTGGCGTAGATCAGGCACTTGATTTGCTCTATCAGTTTGAGTTTTAGCAATGCGAATATTTGTCTATGGCAGTTTACGACAGAAACAAGGCAACAGTCACTGGATGACCAATGCCCAATTGCTTGGCGATTACCGTATCGATAACTACCAGTTGTATAGTCTGGGCCACTATCCAGGCGCAGTTCCGGGAAACGGAGCGGTATACGGTGAAGTTTATCGAATTGATAACGCCACGCTGGCCGAACTTGATGCTTTGCGCACCAGGGGCGGTGAATACGCACGCCAGTTAATCCAGACGCCTTACGGCAGCGCATGGATGTATGTATATCAACGTCCTGTTGATGGGTTAACTCTGATTGAAAGCGGTGACTGGTTAGACAGAAACCAGCCCTGAACTGAACACGCCACCCTCGGGTGGCGTTGTTTTTTACATTCTGGCTGATGGCGCTAGCGCCGGGCATGGTGAGCTCTTATTCTGCCGTAGATCAATAATGACGCGCCGCCCAGGATAACAATGCATCCGAGAACCATAAATCCCTGCATGTAGCTGCCGGTTGTCCGGTAAAAATAGCCGACCATTAGGCCTGCCAGCGTACCGCCGCCGCCGGCGCCGATGCCATTAATAATACCGGAGGCTGGGCCAATCGCATGGGGTTTAACGTTCGACTGGATAATCGACCAGATATTGGGGGTAAAGCTGGCGGCATAATAACCCATCGCCAGGGTAATGAGCGTGATTTTAAATCCCGGCGCATCGACAAATGGCAAGAGAAATAACATTACGCCGGGGATTAGTAGGCCCAGTGAAGCAATAAGTACACGCTTTTGTGTCTTATCACTGATCCATGAGATAGGGATTGCCAGTATAACCGCAGTCAGATAAGGCAGAGAACTGACCAATGCTTTACTGAATCCGGTATAGCCGAGAGAATTGACAACCATGGGGATCCATAACGTAATTCCCCAGAACAACATCCCTTGAGTGATGTAGGTAAAAATAAGGAGTAGGAAAGGGGTTCCGCCCAGCGATTCCAGGGTAAGTTTAGTTTTCTCTGTTGGCGCCGGCGCACGATAATAAGGCGCTTCTTCCTGTTTTTTCAGCATTGTTATATAAAGTGGAACCACAACAAAAATGCCGATCACACCAGTGATAATAAAAACATTTCGCCAACCGAAGGCAGCATCCAGCGGGGACAAAATCATAAATCCCAGGCCTAATGCCAGGAACTGTCCATAATACTGGATAATGCTGTTCGCCTGCGTCCGTTCTTTGTCTGAAAACCAGTCGCTGGCGAAGCGGGACTGCTGCGGCCAATAAATGCCTTCGGTAATGCCAAGCACCAACCGGCAAATCAAAATAACGTACACTGACGAGGTAAATCCGACAAAAACGGTCGCAATCGACCAGATTAGCACCATCAGAATGACTATTTTTTTCGGATCGTATCGCTGGGTAAATACGCCGCCAAAAATATTTGAAAAGGCATAGCCAATAAGAAATATGGTTAATACAATGCTGGCCGTTGCGCCATCAATATTCAGGTCGTGTGTAATCGTAGGTAACGTAACGGAAAGATTAGAACGGTCAAGATAAGCAACAAAAAGGCCGAACATTAATGTCGCGCCGATCCGTAGCCATTTTTGCATTGAGGTCATTTTTCAACTCCGTTTGGCCGCGCGCCAAAATCAATTTGACGAAATAATATCTCACCGGATTTTATGGTCATTTGTGGTACCAGCACATGCGTCCCCGTGAGCGTTTCACCATGAATATCGGCAAATTCAACATGCCTGTTTTTTAATTTAAAGATGGCGATATCGGCAAATGCCCCAGGGGCCAGCGTACCAATTTCTGCTGCCATACCCATTAAAACTGCTGGGGTATGGGTACAGGCGTTAATGACATCGGTAAGCGCGACGCCGAGTGCTAAATATTTCGATAAAATCCATGGTAAGGCGTAAACAGGCCAGGCGAGTTTAGTGATGGTTGAGAGATCGCTACTGATGATATCCGGAAGAAAGCCATTGGCGATGGCCCGGCGTGCCGTGTTCATTGAAAAATGGCTGCGACCATTGGCGGCATCAAATATAACGCCTCTTTCCCTTGCCTGACGGACTTCGGCTAAGACAGCGCCTTCATCAGTAAGAATGGTGCTACCTTTGCCGTGAAACGCATGAGCGATAATATCGCCGTGGCGTAGCAAGGAGACAAGTTCTTTCATGGGAACGACGGGATGAGTCGAGTGTATTGCCACGGGGCACCTTAAATCGTTGGCAATACGAAGGGATTCAGTCAGCGGTTTTAAGCCATATTCAGCAATGTCCTCAGTCTGAACCTTGAGTTTTAATCCCTGAAGAACATTGCGATACTGGCGAAACAGCGCGTGGATCTTATTTTCATCAATATTGTCAGGATCATAATTTTCTTGTGACCAGGTTTGGCCCGGCGGCGACACGGTCAGAAACGCTTTGATTCGAACTTTACTGGCGCAAATCACCGTTCGGTAGAAGGCATCAAAGTTTGCCGTACCGGCAGAACCTGCATCCACGACGGTAGTGACGCCATTCGGCGGCATGTACATATCAGGCCTGACGCCGCCTTCCGTCGCGTCATAAAAAACATGCGCGTGATAATCGATAAGACCGGGAGTGACGATCATGCCGTCGGCATGAATAATCCGGGTCTCCGAAGTTACAGGATATTTATCGGCATCAACGATAATATCGTTAATGATGCGTAAATTGTTAATCTCATTAATATTACGAGCGGGATCGATGATATGTCCACCGGTAATTAATATATCATTTTTCATCATAATCTCTTAAAATAGTAAATAATTATGGCAGCCCTTAAAAATATATTAAAAAGTGTGTTTTGAGCGGATGTTATGTTGGATTAAAAATACAATTATTGGTAGGGAGAGCTTAGGATACCTTATTAAAAAGGTAATCGGGCTTATGCACTAAATAAGAATTTAGCGCTTGCTAATATTTAGGGCGTAAGTCCAGGGGAGTCTGGGGGCATTCACAAAACAATTATTATCTTGAGCTTTTTAGAGAAACCGTGAGCGTATTCAACCCTTTTTAATAAAAAATAAGGTAAAGTCTTATTCATTCCGTGAATGTTAAACTAATAATGATAAAAATTGTGTTCTATTCATTAGCCAATAAAAAGGCCCTCATTACTATGAGAGCCTTTATCTTGACGCTTATGTAAAAGCGAACTTATTTCTTCGCTGCGCGCTCGAAGGAGGCAACGATTTCCGCTTTAGCCGCTTCGGCGTTGTCCCAACCGTCAACTTTCACCCATTTGCCTTTTTCGAGATCTTTATAATGCTCGAAGAAATGAGTGATCTGCGCTTTCAGCAGTTCCGGCAGATCGTTCACATCTTTAATGTGATCGTACTCTTTGCTCAGTTTGGTGTGCGGTACGGCAACCAGTTTCGCATCTTCACCGGATTCGTCGGTCATTTTCAGTACGCCAACCGGACGGCAACGGATGACGGCGCCTGGCTGCAGCGGGTACGGCGTCGGGACCAGAACGTCTACCGGGTCGCCGTCCAGAGACAGGGTATGGTTGATGTAACCGTAGTTGCACGGATAGAACATCGCGGTGGACATGAAGCGGTCAACGAACAGCGCGCCGCTCTCTTTGTCAACTTCGTATTTGATCGGATCTGCGTTAGCCGGGATCTCGATAACGACGTAGATATCTTCCGGCAGTTCTTTACCCGCCGGGACGTTGAGTAAGCTCATGTCTGTTTCCTTTGAATTTATGACAAACAAGTGGCGAGTATTATAGCCAACTCACGCCGAAAGTCTTCGCTTGTTTTCGTTTCCGCCTCATCTGGCGCGTCGTTGCGGAGCATGAATGACAAAGGTTAAGAACCGAAAAAATCACGGGCCTGATAAGGCAACGCCGCCATCGGACATGTTATTGCCCAATGGCGGCTTCATGCGTTATTCCGCATGGTGGTAAAGATTACGCGTCCGGGTATTCGCGGATAAAGCGTTCCACATCGTCAACCATATGGCGGTTGCCGACGAAGAACGAGCGGCGCTGGTGAAGGCTTTCCGGAATGATATCCAGAATACGTTCTTTACCATCGCTTGCTTTGCCGCCGGCCTGTTCCGCGAGGAACGCCATCGGGTTGCATTCATACAGCAGACGCAGTTTTCCCTGTGGATGGCTGGCGGTGCTGGGGTAGAGATAGATGCCGCCTTTCAGCAGGTTGCGGTGGAAATCGGCCACCAGAGAGCCAATGTAACGTGAGGTATAAGGGCGACTTGTTGAACTATCCTCTTCCTGGCAGAATTTGATGTACTTCTTCACGCCATTCGGGAATTTAATGTAGTTGCCTTCGTTAATGGAGTAGGTTTTACCCTTTTCCGGGAAACGCATACGTTCCTGGCACAGACAGAACACGCCCAACGACGGATCGTAGGTGAAAGCGTGGACGCCGCAGCCGGTGGTGTAAACCAGCATGGTGGACGAGCCATACACGACATATCCCGCAGCGACCTGTTTGTTGCCCGGTTGCAGGAAATCTTCTTCGGTGACCGGCGTGCCGACAGGCGTCACGCGGCGATAAATCGAGAAAATCGTACCGACAGAGACGTTAACGTCGATGTTAGAAGAGCCATCCAGAGGGTCCATCAGCACCACATATTTTGCGTGTTCGCAGCCTTCAAAGACGACGATTTCGTCCTCTTCTTCCGATGCGATGCCCGCTACAATATCGCGCGCTTTTAGTGCAGCTTTCAGTTTCTCGTTCGCGAACAGATCGAGTTTCTGCTGAACCTCGCCCTGTACGTTCTCAGCACCGCTGGCACCCAGGATATCGACCAGACCGGCCTTGTTGATATCGCGGTGGATGATCTTGGCGCCCAATTTTATTGCCGACAGCAAAGCAGTGAGCTCACCGGTAGCCTGAGAGAACTCGTGCTGCTTTTCGACAATAAATTCACCTAACGTTTTCATAACACTTTCCCTGCAATTGATTGGAGTAAAGCGACCGTAACAATCTTAACAAACATTTCAGATGATGCGCTCAGGTGAATCGCGCCAGCAAAGTACAGATTTACCTGAAATGCGTTTCTCACTTGCCAGACATGTGCGTAAAATGGCTCGCAGATAAAAAAAGGATAGTGACGTATGCGCATTCATATTTTGGGAATTTGTGGCACTTTCATGGGGGGGCTGGCGATGCTGGCTCGCTCGCTTGGTCATGAAGTAACGGGTTCGGACGCCAATGTGTATCCGCCGATGAGTACCTTACTTGAGAAGCAAGGCATTGATCTGATCCAGGGTTATGACGCCAGCCAGCTCGATCCGCAGCCGGATCTGGTGATTATCGGCAATGCGATGACGCGCGGGAATCCGTGCGTGGAAGCGGTGCTGGAAAAAAACATTCCCTTTATGTCTGGTCCACAGTGGCTGCACGACTTTGTGTTGCGCGACCGCTGGGTACTGGCGGTCGCCGGTACCCACGGCAAAACCACGACCGCAGGCATGGCGACCTGGATACTGGAAGCGTGCGGGTACAAACCGGGCTTCGTGATCGGCGGCGTACCGGGCAACTTTGAGGTTTCCGCGCGCCTGGGCGAGAGCCCGTTCTTTGTTATCGAAGCGGATGAGTACGACTGCGCGTTCTTTGATAAACGTTCTAAATTTGTGCATTACTGCCCGCGGACGCTGATCCTCAACAACCTTGAGTTTGATCATGCCGACATCTTCGACGATCTGAAAGCGATCCAGAAGCAGTTCCACCATCTGGTGCGCATCGTGCCGGGGCAGGGGCGCATCATCTGGCCGGAAAACGACATCAACCTGAAACAGACCATGGCTCTGGGCTGCTGGAGCGAGCAGGAGCTGGTGGGCGAGCAGGGACACTGGCAGGCGAAGAAGCTGACTACGGATGCTTCCGAGTGGGAAGTGTGGCTGGACGGCGAAAAAGTCGGCGATGTGAAATGGGGCCTGGTCGGCGAGCACAATATGCATAATGGGCTGATGGCGATTGCCGCCGCGCGCCACGTGGGCGTCGCGCCTGCAGAAGCGGCCAGCGCGCTGGGGTCATTTATTAACGCCCGCCGCCGTCTGGAACTGCGCGGCGAAGCGAACGGCGTGACGGTGTATGACGATTTTGCTCATCACCCGACGGCAATTCTGGCCACGCTGGCGGCGCTGCGCGGTAAAGTGGGCGGCACCGCGCGCATTATCGCAGTGCTGGAGCCGCGTTCTAACACGATGAAGATGGGGTTATGCAAGGATGACCTGGCACCGTCGTTAGGGCGTGCGGATGAAGTGTTCCTGCTGCAGCCGCCGCATATTCCGTGGCAAGTGGCGGAAGTCGCTGAAGCCTGCGTACAGCCTGCTCACTGGAGTGGCGATGTCGATACGCTGGCGGAAATGGTGGTGAAAACCGCACAGCCTGGCGATCACATCCTGGTGATGAGCAACGGCGGTTTCGGCGGCATCCATCAGAAATTGCTGGATGGGCTGGCGAAAAAAGCACTGGTTGTGGAGTAAAAAATGCCCGGTGGCGCTGCGCTTACCGGGCCTACAATACGTACATTCCCGTAGGCCGGATAAGGCGCCAGCGCCGCCATCCGGCAGATGCTACCAACGTGTAAAATTATCCTTCGTTTTCCGCCAGCTCGCGCAGATACTGGAAAATCTGACGCGCTGATTTCGGCGGTTTGTTGCCTTCTTTCTCTTTCTTCGCATTGCGGATCAATGAACGAAGCTGTTGACGATCGGCGTGCGGCCACAGGGTCAGTACTTCGGCTACCGCGTCATCGCCTTCGACGATCAGACGATCGCGCAGATGCTCAAGCTTGTGAAACAGCACCACCTGCTGATTATGGCGGTTCTTCAGCTTGTCCAGCGCCTGGCGAATAGGTTCAACGTCGCGTTGGCGCAGCATTTTTCCGATAAGCTGCAACTGGCGGCGGCGTCCTTCCATTTTGATTCGCTGGGCCAGTTCAATGGCGTCGCGCAGATCGGCGTCCAGCGGGATCTTATCCAGCGCGTTTTTCCCCAGATCCACCAGTTCCGCGCCCAGGCGTTTTAATTCCTCGGCATCGCGTTTAATTTCACTTTTACTGACCCAGATAATTTCATCGTCTTCGTCTTCGATGTCATCACCGGGAACGTCGTCGAGCCAGTCTTCGGGCTGCTTTGTCATGTCAGGCTCCTTAAAAAAAGAGGCTAATGTTACCAGTTAAGATGCGCACTGAAAAACGGTTCTCTGTTAGACTTCAGAGAAACTCTCTCTACATTATGGCATTTGCAATGAAAGTAATCTCACAAGTTGAAGCGCAGCGTAAGATTCTGGAAGAAGCAGTTTCGACAGCGCTGGAGTTAGCCTCAGGCAAATCGGATGGGGCGGAAGTCGCCGTCAGCAAGACCACCGGCATTAGCGTCAGCACCCGTTATGGTGAAGTAGAGAATGTCGAATTTAATAGCGACGGCGCGCTGGGCATTACGGTGTATCACCAGAACCGCAAAGGCAGCGCCTCTTCGACGGATTTAAGCCCGCAGGCGATTGCCCGTACCGTGCAGGCCGCGCTGGATATCGCGCGTTACACGTCGCCGGACCCGTGCGCAGGCGTGGCGGACAAAGAACTGCTGGCGTTTGACGCGCCGGATCTGGACTTGTTCCACCCGGCAGAGGTTACGCCAGACGAAGCCATTGAACTGGCCGCGCGTGCGGAGCAGGCTTCTCTAAAGGCGGATAAACGCATCACCAATACCGAAGGCGGTAGCTTTAACAGCCATTACGGCATTAAAGTGTTCGGCAACAGCCACGGCATGTTGCAGGGCTATTGCTCCACGCGCCATTCGCTCTCAAGCTGCGTCATCGCCGAAGAGAACGGCGATATGGAGCGTGATTACGCTTACACCATCGGTCGGGCAATGGCGGATCTGCAAGCGCCGGAATGGGTCGGGACCGAGTGCGCGCGCCGCACCTTATCCCGCCTGTCGCCGCGCAAGCTCTCCACCATGAAAGCGCCGGTCATTTTCGCCAATGAAGTGGCGACAGGGCTATTTGGTCATCTGGTCGGGGCGATTGCCGGCGGCGCGGTATACCGTAAATCCACTTTTCTGCTCGACTCGCTGGGCAAACAAATTCTGCCGGAATGGTTAACCATCGAAGAACACCCGCATCTGCTAAAAGGGCTGGCGTCTTCACCGTTCGACAGCGAAGGCGTGCGTACAGAGCGCCGGGACATTGTGAAGGATGGCGTACTGACGCAATGGTTGCTGACCAACTATTCCGCCCGCAAACTGGGGCTGAAAAGTACCGGTCATGCTGGCGGCATTCATAACTGGCGTATCGCCGGGCAGGGGCTGAACTTTGAGCAGTTGCTAAAAGAGATGGGCACCGGCCTGGTGGTGACGGAACTGATGGGCCAGGGCGTCAGCGGTATTACCGGCGACTACTCCCGCGGCGCTGCGGGATTCTGGGTTGAAAATGGTGAAATCCAGTACCCGGTAAGTGAAATTACCATTGCCGGTAATTTAAAAGAGATGTGGCGTAATATTGTCACCGTGGGTGATGATATCGAAACGCGCAGTAATATACAGTGCGGTTCGGTATTGTTACCGGAGATGAAAATCGCCGGACAATAATACCCGTCATACTTCAGGCTGCAGGCGCGTTGGCTGCCTGCAACTCGAATTATTCAGGGTATTACACTTATCGTTAATAATAAAAAAGGAAGTGAGCAATGCGTAAAAGCCTGTTAGCTATTCTTGCTGTGTCATCGCTGGTATTCGGTTCGGCTGTTTTTGCTGCCGATCTTGAAGATAATATGGATATTCTCAATGATAACCTGAAAGTTGTTGAGAAAACGGATAGTGCCCCTGAGCTGAAAGCGGCATTAACCAAAATGCGCGCGGCCGCGCTGGATGCTCAAAAAGCTACGCCGCCAAAGCTGGAAGATAAAGCGCCGGATAGCCCGGAAATGAAGGATTTTCGTCACGGTTTTGACATTCTGGTCGGCCAAATTGATGGCGCGCTGAAGCTGGCGAACGAAGGTAACGTTAAAGAAGCGAAAGCGGCGGCGGAAGCGCTAAAAACCACCCGCAATACGTATCATAAAAAGTATCGTTAATCTTTGTGGGATGGCGGCTTCGCTTTATCCGCAGGTCGCCATCCGGCAAACTGTAATACCCATCACACTTTCTCACTTTATACGACAACGTCATTGTTTCGCCATTTCCTCTTTATGCCGCGATAGATCTCACACTTTCCCGGCGATAATTCATTAATGCCGCCTTTTCTGTGGCGCAGATCACCTATCCCACTCGCGTTTCCACTTCGAGGTGGAAAATAACTCGCTACAAACTTTTAACCCTTGCCGCTAGTTTTATCTCATTGCCATTAACGGGGTGAGACGCGTGGATAACGGAGCAGTAAAACACGATGCCGGTGAGCGAATTAACGAACTGGCTGAACAGGTGTTAACGCAGGTAGATAGCCTGCTGGGGCGGCATCACATTGTCCCCAATGCGGTACAGACGCAAATGCTGACCTCGCACGTTCGCGCGATGGCGCACCGGTCAATTACCGGCGAGCCTTTACCGGAAGTCGATGCCAGCTTGTTTGATGAAATCTCAGCCGAATCAATGGCGCTCGCCCGCGAAATCGTGGCGGCGTTTGGCAACCTTCCTGACGAAGAAGCCTGGCTATTATCGGTACATTTTGAAGTCGCGAAAGACAACCTCTAAGGAGCAAAAAATGGAACAGATTACCGTCGTGATTGGCGATCGCCTGGGTAAAGGCCAGAAAGTGGCGGCAGGCGTGGAAAAAGCGGGCGGTCGCGCGGTCGTCGTACCGGGCGTCGCGGCAGACATGAAGCTGGGCGATGTGATGAAAGCGGAAAACGCCACCTTCGGCATTTCATTTTGCGGCAGCGGCGGCGCGGGCGCTATCACCGCGCAAAACAAGCATGGCTACAAAGCCAAATATGGAATGCGGTCAGTGGATGAAGGCGTCACCGCTATCAATGAAGGCTGCAACGTGTTGGGTTTCGGCTTTATGGATAAAGAAGAGCTCGGCGAGCGCCTGGTGCAGGCGTGGCAAAAGAAATACGGCGCCTGATGATGAAAGAGCAATTCACCACCACGGTGAGAGTAAAAGGCAAGGGCGACGCCAAAGCACGCGCCTTTGCCGATGCGCTGAACCATGTTCAGTCGGCGGTGATGAGAGAGTCGCCGTATATCTTACTGCGTATTGAGCCACAGGATGTGCGGATTGTTCAGGCGCATGAGTCGGTGCGTAAAGAGGCCTTTCTGTTTTTCTTTTTGCGCCGGGAACGACGCACTTACAGCGTGGAGCTGGATGTGACCGTCAACGTGACCGCCATCAATCTCGACAGGGTGGATTTCGTCGCGAAACGCTGATTTTTATTAAAAAGGCATAGTTATGTTCCTGATAATACTAATTAAATCGCTCATTATCGGCGCGCTGGTCGGCGTAGGAGTGGGCGCTGGGGCTGCACGCATGTTTCACGCGCCAACCACGCAGGGGATGGGCGCGTTCCGTACGTTGGGCGAACTCAACTCTTGTGAAGGCGACCCGGCATCTCACTTCTCCTTTGGACTGGGTTTCTTCTTTAACGCCTGGGCGTCGTCTGTGGCGGCCGGATCGTTCACCCAGGATGTCGATCACCGCATTATCCCTAACTGGGGCGCGGCGGCGCTCATGATCAAAAACCGTAACGTTGGCGAGACGCTGCACGACCCGAAAAAAATGGCGATCGCCTGCGCCGTCATCGGCATGATCGTCGTGACGTTCCTTAACCTGACCGCCTCATCCGTGCCAGAAGCGCTACAGGTGACGGCGGTTAAGGTGCTGGTACCGGCGGCAAACCTGCTGGTCAACATCGTCATGCCTGTGATCTTCTGGTTAGCGGCGATCGACGCCGGTAAAAAATCGGGCTTCTGGGCCACCGTTTTCGGCGGCGCGGCGCAGCTCATCATGGGGAACGCCGTACCGGGGCTGGTGCTGGGTATTTTGATCGGTAAAGGCGTAGAAGAGAGCGGCTGGAACCATGTCACCAAAGTGATGATGGTCGCCATCGTTTTGCTGTTTGTGTTGAGCGGCTTCTTCCGCGGCTTCGACATGAAAATGATCGAGTCTTTCAACATGACGGTACCTAACTGGCTTGAACTGATCCACAACTCGCTCAGCGGCAAATAACGGAGGCCACAATGGAAGAGAATAAAGGTTTTTGGTATGCCGACTGGTCGTTCCCGATCTTTGTTGGTCTGCTCTCCTCCGGCGTTTTCGCCGGGACGCATATGTACTATCTGTACGGTATCGGCGCATTTAACGAAGTCGCTTTTGTGGCGATGTTGAAAGCGGGGATGGATACCGGCGTCTACGGCGCGGTCGCCGCTTTCGGCGCCAGCTTTTTATTTGCCCGCATTATCGAAGGTTCGCTGGTCGGAATTCTGGATATCGGCGGGGCAATTCAGACTGGCGTGGGCTTAGGGGTTCCGGCGTTACTGCTGGGGGCTGGCTTTGTCTTCCCGGTGGCGAACTTTATCGCTTCGCTGATAACCGGTCTGGTGATTGGCCTGGCGATTGGCTACATCATTATTCTGGCGCGTAAGTTCACCATCAATCAGAGCGACTCCACGTACGGGGCGGACGTCATGATGGGGGCCGGTAACACTTCAGGTCGTTTTCTGGGGCCGTTGATTATCCTCAGCGCCATGACGGCATCGATTCCCATTGGTCTGGGCTCTCTGGTGGGCGCGCTGCTGTTTTATATCTGGCAGAAGCCGATTACCGGCGGCGCGATTTTAGGCGCGATGATCCTCGGTTCTATCTTCCCGATTGCGATTAGCTAACTGTTGATTTGTAGGCCGGATAAGGCGGTTGCGCCGCCATCCGGCAAAGGAGAGAACGATGTTTGATTTACTCCTGCGCCATGCGCGTCTGGTCGATGACACGCTGACTAATATTGCCCTGCAAGATGGCAAAATCGCGGCGTTGGGTGACGTTGATGGTCCGGCGCTGAAAACCATTGACCTGCGCGGCGAGTGTTACGTTAGCGCGGGTTGGATTGATTCGCACGTTCACTGCTACCCGACATCGCCGATTTACCACGACGAACCGGATAGCGTGGGTATTGCCACTGGCGTTACCACAGTGGTGGATGCCGGTAGCACTGGCGCAGATGATATTGATGATTTCTATGCTTTGACCCGTCAGGCGACCACCGACGTTTATGCGCTATTGAATATTTCCCGCGTTGGGCTTATTGCCCAAAACGAGCTGGCTAACATGGCCAATATTGACGCCGATGCGGTCCGGCAGGCGGTAAAACGCCACCCGGATTTTATCGTCGGCCTCAAGGCGCGGATGAGCAGCAGCGTGGTAGGCGTTAACGGCATCACACCGCTGGAACGCGCTAAAGCCATGCAGCAAGAAAACGGCAACCTGCCGCTGATGGTGCATATTGGCAATAACCCGCCGGATCTGGACGAAATAGCGGAGCGTCTGACGGCGGGCGATATCATTACCCACTGTTACAACGGTAAGCCGAACCGTATTCTGACGCCGGAAGGCGAGCTGCGCACCTCGGTGACACGAGCGCTGGCGCGCGGCGTGCGTCTGGACGTCGGGCATGGTACCGCCAGCCTGAGCTTTGCGGTGGCGAAACGCGCTATTAGCCTGGGGATTTTACCGCATACCATCAGTTCCGATATCTACTGCCGTAACCGCATCAATGGCCCGGTGCATTCGCTGGCTAATGTGATGTCGAAATTCCTCGCCATCGGCATGTCGCTGCCGCAGGTCATTGCGTGCGTGACGGCCAATGCCGCCGATAGCCTGAATCTGAAAACCAAAGGGCGTCTTCAGCCAGGTCTGGATGCCGACCTGACCCTCTTTACGCTTAAACGCCAGCCCGCCGTGTTGGTAGACGCGGAAAACGACAGCTTACAGGCTGAAGAATTGCTGACGCCGCTTGCCGCGATACGCGCAGGCAAGGGCTATATGACCGAACAAGGGAGCGCGGAACATGCCTTCGATTTTTGAGAAGTATCAATTAAAACAGGTGATTAATGCCTCCGGACGTATGACGGCGCTCGGCGTCTCCACGCCGCGCCCGGAAGTGATAGACGCGGCGATGGCCGGAATGAATCAGTATTTCGAGATGAAAGATCTGGTGAATAAAACTGGCGAGTACATTGCGAAATTGCTGGAGGTGGAAGGGGCGACGGTAGTCTCCTGCGCCAGTGCGGGCCTTGCCCAGTCGGTTGCCGCGGTACTGGTTCAGGACAGCGACTGGCTGCTGGAAAACCTGCACGTTACACCGATTGAAAATAACGAAATCGTCCTGCCAAAGGGCCACAACGTCAACTTTGGCGCGCCGGTGGGAACGATGGTGGCGCTGGGCGGCGGCAAACTGGTGGAAGCCGGTTACGCCAACGAATGTTCCGCCGCGCAGTTGGCGGCGGCCATTACGCCGCGCACGGCGGCTATTCTCTATATCAAATCTCACCACTGCGTACAGAAAAGTATGCTTAGTGTGGAGCAGGCTGCGGTAGTGGCACGCACGCATAATCTCCCGCTGATTGTGGACGCGGCGGCGGAAGAAGATTTGCAGTGCTACTACCGCGTGGGCGCAGATCTCGTTATCTATAGCGGCGCGAAAGCGATTGAAGGGCCGACCAGCGGGCTGGTGATTGGCAAAACGCAGTATGTTGAGTGGGTAAAACGTCAGTCAGCGGGCATTGGCCGGGCGATGAAGGTCGGCAAAGAGGGAATTGTTGGCCTGACCTGCGCTATTGAACTGTACCTCAGTGCGCAGAAAGAGAGCGGTGCGGAAATGGTCGAGAAAATGACGCCGTTTATTAATAACTTGAATCAGCTTCACGGCGTAAGCGCCCGTGTGGTGTGGGACAGCGCCGGACGCGACATCGCGCGCACGGAAATTAAGTTTGATGAAGCCGTTACCGGCATCGCCACAGGCGAACTGGTCGACGCGCTGAAGCAAGGGGAATACGCGATTTACTTTCGCGGATACAAAGCCAACGAAGGAATTATTGAAGCGGATGTCCGCAGCGTCGATCGCGCGCAGTTAGCGATTGTGGCGCGTCGTATTGGCGAGGTGATTAATCAGGAGAAAAAAGCATGAAACTGACCCCTAACTTTTACCGCGATCGCGTTTGCCTGAACGTACTGGCCGGTTCGAAAGATAACGCCCGGGAAATCTACGCGGCGGCGGAAGGTCATGTGCTGGTTGGCGTGCTCTCCAAAAACTATCCGGATGTGGCAAGCGCAGTCGCGGATATGCGTGAATATGCGGCGCTTATCGATAATGCGCTCTCCGTCGGACTGGGGGCAGGCGATCCTAACCAGTCGGCGATGGTGAGCGAAATCTCGCGTCAGGTACAGCCGCAGCATGTCAACCAGGTGTTTACCGGCGTCGGGACCAGCCGGGCGCTGCTGGGGCAAAATGAGACGGTGGTTAACGGTCTTGTCTCGCCGACCGGCACGCCGGGGCTGGTGAAAATTTCCACCGGCCCGCTAAGCAGCCGCGCGCCGGACGGCATCGTACCCATAGAAACGGCGATTGCGCTACTCAAAGACATGGGCGGCAGCTCCGTTAAATACTTTCCGATGGGAGGACTCACCTGTCGCGACGAGTATAAAGCGGTGGCTGAGGCCTGCGCCCGCCATGATTTCTGGCTGGAACCGACGGGCGGCATCGATCTGGAAAACTTCGCCGAGATTCTGCACATCGCCCTTGATGCAGGTGTAAGCAAAATCATTCCTCACATTTATAGTTCGATTATTGATAAGGTGAGCGGCAACACTCGTGCGGACGATGTGCGTCAGTTACTCGCTATCGTCCGGTCGCGTGTCGGCTAATCATGAGGAGAGAGACGTGCGATTCCCCAACCAACGTTTAGCGCAGCTATTTGCGATGCTGCAAAACGAGACGCTGCCGCAGGACGAACTGGCGCAGCGGTTGTCGGTCTCCACGCGTACCGTTCGGGCGGATATCGCCGCGCTGAACATGTTGCTGACGCCGCATGGCGCGCAATTTACTCTCAGCCGCGGCAACGGGTATCAGCTCAAAATTGATGATCCGGCACGTTATCAATCCCTGCAAACGCAGCAATCTCCCGCCCTGGCGCGCGGTCCGCGCACCAGCCAGGAGCGGATACGCTATTTGCTGGCGCGTTTTTTAACCTCCGCCTTCTCGCTGAAGCTGGAGGATTTGGCAGATGAATGGTTTGTCAGCCGTGCGACGCTGCAGAACGACATGGCGGACGTGCGCGAGCATTTGCTGCGTTATCATCTGACGCTGGAAACGCGTCCGCGTCATGGCATGAAACTGTTTGGTGGAGAGATGGCGATTCGCGCCTGTCTGACCGACCTTTTATGGACGCTGGCGCAGCAGGAGCCCTCCCATCCGTTAATTGTTAGTACCACGCTGAACACCGAGGTGTCTCAACGGCTGCAGTCTCTTTTGCCGGATATTTTCTCTCATTGTCAAATCCGCCTGACCGATGAGGGCGAGCTGTTTCTGCGTTTATACTGCGCGGTGGCGGTACGGCGTATTCGCGAGGGGTATCCGTTATCGGAATGTGTGGCGGAGGAGGTCGATGAAAAGGTGCGCCATGCGGCGCATGAAATTGCGGAGCTACTACAACAGCTGGCCGACAAGCCGCTGTCGGAGCCGGAAGTAAGCTGGCTGAAGGTGCATATTGCCGCCCGCCAGGTACAGGAGATTGCCCCCAGCGCCATTAATGCCGATGATGAAGAGGCGCTGGTGCGCTATATCCTCAATTTTATTAATACCCAGTACAACTATAACCTATTGAATGATAAACAGCTTCACGCGGACTTGCTGACCCATATCAAAACGATGATCACCCGCGTGCGCTACCAGATCATGATCCCCAACCCACTACTGGAAAATATTAAGCAGCACTATCCGATGGCGTGGGATATGACATTGGCGGCGATATCGAGTTGGGGAAAATACACGCCGTATACCATTAGCGAAAACGAAATCGGTTTTCTGGTGCTGCATATTGGCGTTGGGCTGGAACGTAGTTACAACATTGGCTACCAGCGGCAGCCGCAGGTACTGCTGGTGTGTGATGCTGGTAATGCGATGGTGCGGATGATTGAAGCGGTACTGGCGCGGAAATACCCGCAGATTGAGATAGCCCGCACTCTGACACTACGCGACTATGAGGCGCGGGACAGTATTGTGGAGGATTTTGTGATTTCCACAGCGCGGATCGGCGAAAAAGATAAGCCGGTCATCATGATCGCGCCCTTTCCTACCGACTATCAATTGGAGCAGATCGGTAAGCTGGTGCTGGTGGACAGAACCCGTCCGTGGATGCTGGATAAATATTTCGATGCCTCGCATTTTCGCATTGTGGAAGGGGAAATAGATCAACAGACGCTGTTTAAAACGCTGTGCGATCAGTTGCATGAGGAAGGCTTTGTTGATGCGGCGTTTCTCGATTCGGTTATTGAACGTGAAGCTATCGTCAGTACGTTATTAGGCGACGGGATTGCCTTGCCGCACGCGCTGGGGCTGCTGGCGAAGAAAACGGTGGTTTATACGGTGCTCGCGCCGCAGGGGATTGCCTGGGGTGACGAAACGGCGCACGTTATTTTTTTACTCGCCATCAGCAAAAGTGAATATGAAGAGGCGATGGCCATCTACGATATTTTCGTCACTTTCCTGCGCGAACGCGCCATGACGCGCCTCTGCGCATGTCAGAATTTTACGCAATTTAAAACGGTCGCGATGGAGTGCGTGAGTCGTTTTTGAGAGGCGTTATCCAGAATTCGATGTAATGCGAATGTAATGCTAAACTGCATTACACATTCGATTTTACTGGAGGCATAATGGCCACGCTGAACGTCCGTCTGGATGACAAACTCAAAAATGAGGCTTATGCCGTGCTGGAAAAACTGAACATTACTCCAACGGAAGCCGTGCGATTACTGTTCCAGTACGTCGCGGAAACGGGGCGCATGCCAGTGAAAACTGTCACTCTTAGCGACAATGAAGATGCACTGATTCAGACAGTTCGGGAGAGGCTGTCTAGTCCGCAAAAGGGAATCAAGGTTAGTCTGGATGACTTATGAACTGGAATTCGACCCGAGGGCCTTAAAAGAGTGGCATAAGCTGGGCGATACGGTGAAGGCTCAGCTTAAGAAAAAGTTGGCTGATGTGCTATTGAACCCCAGAATCGACTCTGCCCGTTTAAACGGTCTTCCTGACTGCTATAAAATTAAGCTTAAATCGTCCGGTTATCGTCTGGTGTACCAGGTTCGGGATGACGTTGTGATTGTGTTTGTTGTCGCGGTCGGCAAGCGAGAACATTCAGCCGTCTATCACGATGCAAACAAACGGCTTTAGCGATCAACGCAAATGATGCACTACCTGGTTGCTGCTACCGCGCCAGATAAGCGCCGGGTCTTTCAGATCCTGCACAAATTTGCCATCGACCAGCACGTTGATGAGATCGACCACCTGCATCTGTGCGGCGTTAAGTTCATCGAGCTTGTAGCCGGTCCACACCCAGATATCTTTCCCCGGGCACTCCGCGTGGATACGTTGTACCAGTGTCAGGATATCCGGTACGTTTTGCGGATGCAGCGGATCGCCGCCCGACAGCGAGATCCCCTGACGGTGAATGCGCGTGTCGTTCAGATCGGCAATGATCTTATCTTCCATCTCTTTGGTAAACGGCTGGCCGGAGTTCAGCCGCCAGGTGCTTTTGTTATAGCAGCCAGGGCATTCATGCACGCACCCTGACACAAACAGGGTGCAGCGGGTGCCGGGGCCGTTAACGATGTCTACGGGGTAATATTGGTGAAAGTTCATGTTTCCTCGTTGCATTTGGCGCTGTAGCGGCGTTGGCCGCTCTCACTTACCCAGGTCACTTACTTATGTAAGCTCCCTGGGATTCGTTCGTTTGCCGCCTTGCTACAACACCAACTGCTTAGAGGAAACTCATGAAATTGGAACTATAGCCAGCGGTTGTAGGCCGGATAAGGTGTTTACACCGCCATCCGGCATTTACGCATTGCAAACGGAGAATTAACCTATCTGCCCATTGCCTAAATGCTTCACGCGGCGCTTCACTTCTTCCTGCTTGCCGGCGTTAAACGGACGCGCGTCCGGGCTGCCTAAATAACCGCACACGCGGCGGGTGACCGAGACGCGGGCGGCGTCGTGGTTGCCGCATTTCGGGCAGGTGAAACCTTTACTGGTACATTCGAACTCGCCGGTAAAGCCGCACTCGTAGCATTCATCGATCGGCGTGTTGGTGCCGTAATACGGTACATGCTGATAGCTGTAATCCCAGACATCTTCCAGCGCCTTCAGGTTGTGCTGAATGTTCGGGTATTCGCCGTAGCAAATGAAACCCCCGTTCGCCAGCGGCGGATACGGTGCTTCGAAATCGATTTTGTCGTACGGGTTGACCTTCTTCTCCACGTCGAGGTGGAAGCTGTTGGTGTAGTAACCTTTATCGGTTACGCCCGGCACCACGCCGAACTCGGCGGTATCCAGACGGCAGAAGCGGTCACAGAGGTTTTCACTTGGCGTGCTGTACAGACTAAAGCCGTAGCCAGTCTCTTCTTTCCACTGATCCACGGCCTGACGCAGACGTTCCACAATGGCGATACCTTTGGCGCGCAGCTGCTCGCTGTCATAGACATGTTTGTCGCCAAACAGCGCGTTGATGGTCTCATGAATGCCGATGTAGCCCAGAGAGATGGACGCACGACCATTTTTAAAGATTTCAGACACGTCGTCGTCCGCTTTCAGCCGCACGCCGCAGGCGCCTTCCATATACAGGATAGGCGCGACACGGGCTTTCACGCCTTCAAGGCGGGCGATACGGGTCATCAGCGCCTTCCGCGCCAGCGCCAGACGTTCATCCAGCAGTTTCCAGAATGCGGTTTCGTCGCCTTTTGCTTCCAGCGCGATGCGCGGCAGGTTAAGGCTAATCACGCCCAGGTTGTTACGCCCGTCGTGGATCTGCTCGCCGTTTTCGTTCTCCCACACGCCGAGGAAGCTGCGGCAGCCCATTGGCGTTTTGAACGAACCGGTGACTTTGACCACCTGATCGTAGTTGAGGATGTCCGGATACATGCGCTTGCTCGCGCACTCCAGCGCCAGTTGTTTAATGTCGTAGTTCGGATCGCCAAACTTGTGGTTCAAACCGTCGCGGATAGCGAAGACCAGTTTCGGGAACACGGCGGTTTTGCGATTTTTACCCAGACCGGCGATACGGTTACGCAAAATAGACGCCTGGATCAGACGCGACTCCCAACTGGTGCCGAGGCCAAAACCAAAGGTCACGAAAGGTGTCTGGCCGTTAGCGGTGTGCAGCGTGTTAACTTCGTACTCCAGCGACTGGAAGGCGTCGTAGCACTCTTTTTCGGTGCGAGAACGCGCATATCCTTCGGCATCCGGGATCTGCCACTCATCGGCGGTTTTGCGGTGCTTGTTATAGCTTTCGGTGACAAACGGTGCCAACACTTCATCAATCCGGTTAATGGTGGTGCCGCCATAAATATGGCTGGCGACCTGAGCGATAATCTGCGCGGTAACGGCAGTGGCGGTAGAGATAGATTTTGGCGGTTCGATCTCGGCGTTACCCATCTTGAAGCCCTGGGTCAACATGCCTTTCAGGTCGATCAGCATACAGTTGAACATCGGGAAGAACGGCGAATAGTCGAGATCGTGATAGTGGATATCGCCGCGCTCATGCGCTTGTACTACGTCACGCGGCAACAGGTGCTGGCGGGCATAGTGTTTGGCGACAATCCCGGCCAGCAAATCGCGCTGGGTGGGAATGACTTTACTGTCTTTGTTGGCGTTTTCATTGAGCAACGCGGAGTTAGTTTGCTCTACCAGGCCGCGAATTTCCTGGTTCAGACGACCACGCTTTTCACGCTGAATGTCGCGATCGTGACGGTATTCGATGTAGGCGCGGGCAAGCTGTTTGTACGGGCCGGACATCAGTTGGTTTTCAACCGCAGTCTGGATCTCGTTAATATCCACCTGACTGCGCGCGTTCATTTGGCTGCTAACGACTTCTGCGACGGTGGCACAGTAATCTGCGTCATCGACTCCCGCTGCTTTAGCTGCACGTAGAATGGCTTCCTTAATGCGCTCTGATTTGAATGGCACTTTACAGCCATCTCGTTTCATCACATGCGGTGTCATGATCACTCCATATTTGTAAGAACAGGTTATCCACAGAGGCTGGGGAAGCCATAACAGGTTTATTCATCTCTTTTCCAATGACTTCCCGCAATCCTGACCCAGGTTATCCACAATTCACCTTGTGTCGAGTGAACAGGTGTTGTAGCAATTGTAGTCAATTAATACAACATATTGGGTCGGCGTGCATTTTAAAGTCTATATGTAGTGATTTGCATCAAGGATGTTTGCAATTTTATTGATGTAGAACAAGGTAAAAATCAGAGCGTACAGATGGCGGGCGCTGTAGCGTTTGTAAAAGATAGCAAGAAAAATCTGATTAATTATTCAACAAAAACAGACAGTAACCAGGAGCAACGCCACAGCCCGTGTCAATAGGCCTGTGGCGTTTATCCGTATAAGGACGTCGCGTTAGCGTTGTAACCACCAGATGGCTTCAAATGGGCGGAGCGTCATCGCGGCTGGCTGGCTGGCGACCTCGCCATAATTGTGCAGTAGCGCCTGCCACTGTCCTTTGATATGCGGTGGATGCCACTCCTGACACTGGTCGCTCAGATTGGCGACAACCAGCAGGGTTTGCCCCTGCCACTGGCGACGATAACACCATACTGATGGGCTATCCGGGAGGAGATCCTGATAATCGCCCCAGATCAGTACAGGCTGGGTTTTACGTAGCGCAATCAGCTTTTGATAGGTGTAAAACACCGAGTTTTCATCGCGTAATGCCGCCGCGACATTAACCTCCGTATAGTTATCGCACAGGCTTATCCACGGCTCGCCCTGGGTGAAACCGGCGTTTTTACCGTGGTCCCACTGCATCGGCGTGCGGCTGTTGTCGCGGGATTTACTGGCCAGGATAGCCAGTAGTTCGTCGGGGTCGCGTCCGGCGGCGCGTAGCGCGGCAAACATGTTATGGCTTTCCACGTCGCGATAATCGGTGATGCGGGTAAAGTGTGGGTTGGTCATGCCGATTTCTTCGCCCTGATAGATATAAGGCGTCCCTTGCATACCGTGCAGCGCCATCGCCAACATTTTCGCGGCTGGAACCCGGTATTCACCCTCGTCGCCAAAGCGGGAAACGATGCGCGGCTGATCGTGATTACACCAGAATAACGCGTTCCAGGCGACGTTATGCATCCCCTGTTGCCAGTGGCGGAACAACGCTTTCAGCGCCACATAATCAGGTTTTGCCAGCGTCCACTTTTCGCCATTGGGGTAATCCACCTTCAGATGATGAAAATTGAAGGTCATCGAGAGTTCGTCGCCGCTAAGCGCGGCATATTGCTGGCAGTTTTCCAGCGTGGTAGAGGACATTTCGCCTACCGTCATCAGATTACGCGGCGTAAAAACGTCACGGTTCATTTCGCGTAAAAACGTATGCGCGCGCGGTCCGTCGGTATAAAAGCGGCGTCCGTCGCCCGTCGGATCGTCAGGAAAATCCTGATCTTTGGCGATCAGGTTCACCACGTCCAGACGCAGGCCATCCACGCCGCGATCGGCCCAGAATTCGCAGACCTTTTTCAGCTCGGCGCGCACGGCGGGGTTTTCCCAGTTCAGGTCGGCCTGTTCAGGCGCGAAAAGGTGTAAATAATATTGTTCGCTCTGGCTATGCCAGCGCCAGGCGCTGCCGCCAAATTTGGATTGCCAGTTATTCGGGCAGACATCCGGCGTGCCATCGCGCCAGATATAAAACTGACGGTATGGACTCTCTTTGTTCAGCGCTTCGCGAAACCAGGCGTGCTGGGTAGAAGTATGGTTAAACACCATATCCAGGATGATGCGAATACCGCGTGCTTTCGCCTGCGCGACCAGCTCGTCAAAATCATCCAGCGTGCCGTAGGTCGGGTCGATGGCCGTATAATTTGCGACGTCATAACCGTTATCCACCTGCGGCGAGATATAAAACGGCGTGAGCCAGATGGCATCTACGCCGAGTCGCTGTAGATAGTCAAGGTGCTGCGTGACGCCGCGTAAATCGCCGGTGCCGCTGCCGGTCGTGTCCTGAAAACTTTTCGGGTAGATCTGATAGATAACGCCGTTTTGCCACCAGTGGGGAATAGTCATTGTTGTTTCCTGCAAGTGCGTTGGGACGCAACTGCGCCCCGAAGAAGAATTAGACAATTTGTAATGTGCCCTGACGATGCTTACGCTGATAGATAAAGGTGGTCAGAATCACCGGGATAACGATCGCGATAACCATCGCCATGCCGTACACCTGCCAGTAGCGCGGCGGTATAGACAGGATGCCCGGCAGGCCGCCCACGCCGATACCGTTGGCGATGACGCCGTTCAGACCGCAGAGCAGTCCCGCCAGACCAGATCCGATCATCGCGCACAGCATCGGAAAACGATACTTCAGATTGATACCGTACATCGCCGGTTCGGTTACCCCAAGGTAAGCGGAAATGGCGGCAGGAACGGAGATCTCGCGTTCATTGTGTTTACGGCTGGAGATGATGATGCCCACCACGGCGGAGGCCTGCGCGATATTCGACAGCGCAATCAGCGGCCAGACTGGCGTACCGCCCATGCTCTGGATCATCTGCATATCGATAGCGAGCGTTGTCTGGTGGACGCCGGTAATGACCAGCGGGGCATACAGGAAGCCGAACAGCGCCGCGCCTATCGGGGCGAAACTGCCGGTCATCAGATAACGTACCGCAAAGGCCACACCGTCGCCGATCATACGACCAAAGGGGCCGATAAAGGTGTGGGCGAGAAAGACGGCCAGTATCAACGAACACACCGGGACGACGACCAGGTAGAGATAATCCGGCACGATGCGTTTCAACCGCGTTTCAATAAACCCAAGCGCCAGCCCTGCCAGTAGCGCCGGGATAACCTGCGCCTGGTAGCCCACTTTCTCAATGCTAAATACGCCGAAGTTCCAGACGTCCGGCGTTTGCTGGCCCAGCAGATACGCATTCATCAACTGCGGCGACACCAGCGTCACGCCGAGCACGATACCAAGAATCGGCGTGCCGCCCATTTTTTTCACCGCCGACCAGCAGATCCCCACCGGCAGATAGAAAAAGATCGCTTCGCCGATCAACCATAAAAAATCATAAAGCGTTTTTAGCGCCGGATGCATCTGCGCCAGCGTTTGGCCGTTGCTCATCGGCACATCGCCGATCACGTTACGAAAGCCTAAGATCAAACCGCCGCTGATCAACGCCGGTAGTAGCGGAAAGAAGATCTCCGCGAAGTGGGAAATTAACTGCTCATGCCACTTCATGTTCTGGCGAGCGGCTTTTTTTGCCTGCTCTTTATCAGCATACGCTTTGCCGGTGGTCTCCAGCAGCGCGTTATAGTAATCGCCAACGTCGGTGCCGATCACCACCTGAAACTGTCCGGCGTTGGTGAAACAGCCTTTAACCATCGGTAATTGTTCGATCTCTTTTGGTCTGGCGCTCGCGGGCTGGTGGAGTACAAAGCGCAGGCGAGTAATGCAGTGGCTCACCGTGGCGATGTTGTCGCGCCCGCCGACCAGGTCAACCAGCCGGTCGATATCGGCTTGTTTTACTTTGCTCATCGTAAAGCCTCATGGCAGAGGAGGTATGTTATGGGTTGGCGCAAGAGTATCTCTTCAACGTTGGTTTAAAAATGGGAACGTTCCCGAAACGCAGCGACGATCACAAATTACTCGTGGTATTCCGTTTAATCAGTCACTCAGGCGAGGGTAGAAGGAATGACGATCCGGCGCGGATCGCAGCGGCCATTGATCTGTTCGATCAGCTGCGAAGCCGCCTGTCGTCCGGCTTCAGCATAGCCAGGATCGACAGTGACGATCTCCGGGTGCAGGAATTTTATCAGCGGCGTGTTCCCGACGCTTGCCAGTTGCAGCGTCTCAATACGTTGCTCCTGTAAATACTTACTGGCGCCCAACGCCAGCGTATCGGTGGCGCAGACTAACGCGGTGGTATCCGGCATGATGACGCTTGCCGTATGCTCATAGCCCTGCTTCATGGCAAGACCGGGCAGGGCGGCGACGGGATGAAGTTTATGTTTTTTGCAAAACGCCAGGTATGCGTCATGCCGACGTTTGCCGGTGGTAATATCGCTATGGGGAACGCCCAGAAAGCTAATGTTGCGGTGTCCCTGCTCATACAGCCGCTGCATAAGGATATGAATCGCGCCTTCGTCGTCGTAACAGACGGAGGCAAAACCTTGCGCATCTCTTGCCAGTAGCACCAGCGAGGCTTTCCAGGGGGCGATCAACTCTTCTGTGATGCCGGTAAAGCCAAACAGCACCACGCCATCAATGTTACGTCGTCTGAGCATGCCCAGATGTTCCATTACCAGCGTCGGCGAGAACTGACTTTCCATCATAATAGGGTCGTAGCCCTGTTCATAAAACGCAGGCAGCATGGTCTGAACCGCGAGATTTTCAGACAACGAATCAAGGCGAGTGACGATAATAGCGACCACTTTATCGCTTTGTCCCCGCATCGCACGGGCGGAGCGGGACGGAAAGAAACCGTGTTGATTCATCACCGCTTCGACACGCTCGCGGGTACGTTCGCTTACGCCGCTTTCATTGTTAAGCACGCGGGAAACGGTTGATTTCCCTACGCCGCTCAGGCGGGCGATGTCTTTGATAGTGAGCCGGTTTTGCATCCTGTTTTCCCGTGGCGTGACGCTGATGGTGATTGGTGATAAAAAGAGTAACTTTACTCAAGCGAAGGGCAATGGGCAAAGTCTGGTTTATCGTTGGTTTAATTACGTAACGGTATGATACCGCCATAATTGCCACAAAACTTATGGATTTATGCGTATAATCCACGGCGCAAATCGTTTACTTACCGGAGGCGACATGGACCCTGAACCCACCCCTCTCCCGCGATGGAGAATTTTCCTTTTCCGGTAAGCCTGCCTCTGCTGTCTTACCGGTGTGTAAGACAGTGACACAATAACGTCCCTGTTTTTATTTAAACATTGCTCATCGGGCAAGGCTTTGCCGTGCCTGAAGAATTTTCTGCGCCTGACTTCGGCGCGGAGGGATTACCTATGCTAAAAACCATTACCCGCCAGCTTTTTGCCCGGCTTAATCGTCATTTGCCTTATCGTCTGGTTCACCGCGATCCGCTGCCCGGGGCGCAGACCGCGGTAAATGCGACTATCCCGCCTTCGCTGAGCGAACGCTGTCTGAAAGTCGCGGCAATGGAGCAGGAGACTCTCTGGCGCGTTTTTGATACGCACCCGGAGGGATTAAACGCCGCCGAGGTAACGCGCGCGCGTGAAAAGCATGGCGAAAACCGCCTTCCGGCACAGAAACCCTCGCCGTGGTGGGTGCATCTGTGGGTATGTTATCGCAATCCTTTCAACATCTTACTCACGATTCTTGGCGGCATTTCTTATGCCACGGAGGATCTGTTTGCCGCAGGCGTTATCGCCCTGATGGTCGGTATCTCAACGCTGCTGAATTTTGTGCAGGAAGCGCGCTCGACGAAAGCAGCGGACGCGCTAAAAGCGATGGTGAGTAATACCGCTACCGTACTGCGGGTTATTAATGAAAATGGCGAAAACGCCTGGCTGGAATTACCCATCGATCAACTGGTGCCCGGCGATATTATTAAGCTGGCGGCGGGGGATATGATCCCGGCGGATTTACGGATTATCCAGGCGCGCGATCTGTTTGTCGCCCAGGCGTCGCTGACCGGCGAATCTCTGCCGGTCGAGAAAGTCGCCGCGACGCGTGAGCCCCGGCAAAATAACCCGCTTGAGTGCGACACGCTGTGCTTTATGGGGACGAACGTCGTGAGCGGAACGGCGCAGGCCGTGGTGATGGCGACCGGCGCCGACACCTGGTTTGGTCAATTGGCGGGGCGCGTGTCGGAACAAGATAACGAGCAGAACGCTTTCCAGAAAGGAATTAGCCGCGTCAGCATGTTGCTGATCCGCTTTATGCTGGTCATGGCGCCGGTAGTACTGATTATTAATGGTTACACGAAAGGTGACTGGTGGGAAGCGGCGTTATTTGCGCTTTCGGTCGCGGTAGGGCTCACCCCGGAAATGTTGCCGATGATCGTCACCTCCACCCTCGCGCGCGGGGCGGTGAAGCTCTCGAAACAGAAAGTTATCGTGAAGCACCTTGATGCGATTCAGAACTTCGGCGCGATGGATATTCTGTGCACCGATAAAACCGGCACTCTGACGCAGGATAAAATTGTGCTGGAGAATCATACGGATATTTCTGGTAAGCCCAGCGAGCATGTACTGCATTGCGCCTGGCTGAACAGCCATTATCAGACCGGTCTAAAAAACTTACTGGATACGGCGGTCCTGGAGGGAGTAGACGAAACCGCCGCGCGTCAGCTCTCCGGACGCTGGCAGAAAATCGATGAGATTCCGTTTGATTTTGAGCGTCGCCGGATGTCGGTGGTGGTGGCCGAAGATTCGAGCGTGCATCAACTGGTCTGCAAAGGCGCGTTACAGGAGATCCTGAACGTGTGTACTCAGGTGCGCCACAACGGCGATATTGTGCCGCTGGACGACAATATGCTGCGCCGGGTGAAACGCGTTACCGACACGCTGAACCGTCAGGGGCTACGCGTGGTCGCCGTCGCGACCAAATACCTGCCTGCGCGTGAGGGCGATTACCAGCGTATCGATGAATCTGACCTGATCCTGGAAGGGTATATTGCTTTTCTCGATCCGCCGAAAGAGACCACCGCGCCGGCGCTGAAAGCGCTGAAGGCGAGCGGAATTACGGTGAAAATTCTCACCGGCGACAGCGAGCTGGTAGCGGCGAAAGTTTGCCATGAAGTTGGGCTGGATGCGGGCGATGTCGTTATTGGCAGTGATATTGAAGGGTTAAGCGACGACGCGCTGGCGGCGCTGGCCGCCCGTACGACGTTGTTTGCGCGTCTGACGCCGATGCATAAAGAGCGCATCGTCACTTTGCTCAAACGCGAGGGGCATGTGGTCGGTTTTATGGGCGACGGGATTAACGATGCCCCGGCGTTGCGGGCGGCGGATATTGGTATCTCGGTAGATGGCGCGGTGGACATCGCCCGTGAAGCCGCCGATATTATCCTGCTGGAAAAGAGCCTGATGGTGCTGGAAGAAGGCGTCATTGAAGGTCGTCGTACTTTTTCTAATATGTTGAAATATATCAAGATGACGGCCAGCTCAAATTTCGGTAACGTGTTTAGCGTACTGGTGGCGAGCGCCTTTTTGCCGTTCTTGCCAATGCTGCCGCTGCACTTGCTGATTCAAAACCTGCTGTACGATGTATCCCAGGTGGCGATTCCGTTTGATAATGTCGATGAAGAACAAATTCAAAAGCCGCAGCGCTGGAATCCGGCGGATTTGGGGCGCTTTATGGTCTTTTTCGGTCCGATCAGCTCGATTTTCGACATTTTGACCTTTTGTCTGATGTGGTGGGTATTTCATGCGAATACGCCAGAAACGCAAACTTTGTTCCAGTCCGGCTGGTTTGTGGTGGGATTACTGTCGCAAACGCTGATTGTGCATATGATCCGTACTCGTCGTCTGCCGTTTATTCAAAGTCGCGCCGCCTGGCCGCTGATGGCGATGACATTGTTGGTGATGGTGGTGGGAGTCTCGTTGCCGTTTTCGCCGCTGGCGTCTTACCTGCAGTTGCAGGCGCTGCCGTTAAGCTATTTCCCGTGGCTGATTGCTATTCTGGCGGGCTATATGACGTTAACCCAGTTGGTGAAAGGGTTTTACAGCAGACGTTATGGCTGGCAGTAAGCGTCGAAGTATTGTGCATTATCGGCCTGGATGGCATACCAGGCCGAATAAGCGATAGCGCCATCCGGCCACTATCTATAAACGAGCGTTAGCGACGAACAGCGATCGCTTCAATCTCAATTTTCACGTCTTTCGGCAGACGGGCAACTTCCACGCAGGAACGCGCCGGGAAGGTGGCGTTGTGCTCGGTGAAGAAGGCTTCGTAGGTGGCGTTGACGGTCGCGAAATCGTTCAGGTCTTTCACGAAGACGGTCGTTTTCACAATGTCGCCTACTTTCAGGCCAGCGGCTTCCACGATAGCTTTAACGTTTTCCAGCGACTGACGTGCCTGAGCGGATACGTCTTCCGCTACGGCACCGGTTTTCGGATCGACCGGGATCTGACCGGAAGTGATCACCATGCTACCCAGGTCAACGCCCTGTACGTATGGGCCGATTGCTGCTGGTGCATTTTCCGTCGCAATAGTTTTGCTCATGATTTCTCCTGAATTACAGCGGTAATAGAATGTCCCCGCTCATTATAGGGAGCCGGGATCTCATAACCAACCCAAATTAGTTGGCCAGCACCACATTATGCGAAAACTCTTTTTCACAGTATTTGCATTTGAGGGCGATATCATTGGCGCGTTTTTTCACTGCAAAGCTGGAGGATACCGGTTCCGCGTGGCTGATGCAGTTGCTGTTCGGGCAAACCAGCACATTATTAATACGCTCTGGCAGGCTGGGGCGTGATTTCCCGACAACGTCGTAGTTGTCGATGCGGTTAACGGTGGCCTGCGGCGCGTACAGAGCAAGTTGGTTAACCTGCTCATCGGTGAGGAAGGTGTTTTCTATTTTGATTAAGTCTTTACGCCCCATCTCGCCAGACGGGAGATTCAGACCGATAGTGATTCGCTGATCGGTCTCGGTCAATTTAAACAGACTCAGCAGTTTAAAGCCTACCTGCGCAGGGATATGGTCAATCACGGTGCCGCATTTAATGGCTTCAACCTGCAGTTTGTTATCGTGTGTCATCGCTTTTCTCCCTTACAGACTCAGTTCGCTATTCAGTACCAACGCCAGTAACGCCTGGCGAGCGAAAATACCGTTGCCCGCCTGTTGGAAGTACCAGGCGTGTGGCGTTTTATCCACATCCGTGGTGATTTCATCAATGCGCGGCAGCGGGTGCAGCACTTTCATATTTTCACGCGCGCCGTTCAGGTCGCTGGCGCGCAGAACAAACTGCGCCTTCACATTGGCGTACTCCGACGGGTCGAGACGCTCTTTCTGTACGCGAGTCATATAGAGGATGTCGACGTCGGCCATGACCTCTTCAATAGACCCATGCAGGCTCCAGGCCATCCCTTTTTCATCCAGCATATCCAGAATGTACTGCGGCATCGCCAGCGCGTCCGGCGCGATAAAATAAAAACGGTTGCCGCTAAATTTCGCCAGCGCCTGGGTTAGCGAATGCACGGTGCGGCCATATTTCAGATCGCCGACCATCGCGATATGCAGGTTATCCAGACGGCCCTGCGTTTCCTGGATGGTAAACAGATCCAACAGGGTTTGCGTCGGATGCTGGTTCGAACCGTCGCCCGCATTGAGCACCGGCACCTGACCGGAAAACTCCGTCGCCAGACGTGCCGCGCCTTCTTGCGGATGGCGCATCACAATCGCGTCCACGTAAGTGCTAATCACTGAGATCGTGTCGGCTAACGTTTCTCCTTTTTTCCCCAGCGACGTGTTGGCGCTGTCGGAGAAGCCCACTACGCTGGCGCCCAGGCGATGCATTGAAGTTTCAAACGACAGGCGGGTACGCGTGGAGGCTTCGAAAAAGCAGCTGGCGATCACTTTATGTTTCAATAGCTCCGGCTGCGGGTTGGCTTTTAATTTCGCCGCCGTCGCCAGTACCAGATTAAGATCGTCGCGGCTGAGGTCGTTTATGGAAATGATATGTTTTTGATATAGCGGGTTAGCCATGTTTATCTCCTGACGCCTGGGCAAAAAAAAGCCCCTCAATTGAGGGGCTTGGTATTGGTTTTCAACGGAAAGAAAAACGGCAGGCCTGCGTCTTTTTTCAGACGCGGTAAGACAGAATGTCGTACACACTGAACCATGCTTCCTCCCGGCAAATTGTCCGCGATTATACTCAGCTCTGTTTTGGGATCAAGCGAATTAATGCATGATTTACTTGTCGCAAACGGTTCTTATGAATTTAAATTCATTTTAAGCAAATAATTAATTTGTTTGTGTACCAGCGCCGTGCGCTGAACGACCCGCGGTGCGACCCAGACAATACTGCTACCGGCAACGACGCCGAGAATTTCCGGCAATGCGTGGTAATCCAGAATTCTCGCGACGGCGCGACCATAACCTGCCGCCGTATGGATAAGGATAAATTCGCTATTATGTTCAACGCTAACGACCATTTCGGCTATTGAACGTCCGGCATCCGGCGAAGGACGCCGCTGGGGATTTACGGAATAAATCTTTTGTCCCTTCGTATTTCTGATTTTTATTGCGCCCAGCAGTTTGAGCAGGCGCGAAACCGTAGACTGACTGATACCTTCAAATCCCTCATTTTGTAAATCGCGGCGAATCTCCTCCTGGGACAGGTAACTTTTTTCACTAATCAGGCGCTGACAAACCGCCAGTTGCTGTTGTTCTTTGGCGGAGTAATCATCGTATTCCTTCATAAATGCACCTTATCTTTATTATTGATATCAACGGACTGGCGAAATTCATCACATTTGTCACATTGATTGCGGATCAATCGGGCGGTTTTGCAGGAAAATGAGAAGCCGATCAAAAAAGGTGACGGCGTGCCTGATGGCGCTGTGCTTATCAGTCCTCTCGGATAAGACGCGTCGCCATCTGGCTCGTTACATCATCGCTCCGATGCTCAGTACCGCCATATTCAGCAATGTCAGGATCAGCAACAGCGGCGCGACCCATTTCAGATAGCGGACATAGGGAACCCGCGCGATCGCCAGACCGCCCATGACTACGGCTGAGGTGGGAGTAACCAGGTTCACAATCCCGGAGGCCGACTGGTAGGCGGTTACGACCAAATCCCGCTGTACGTGGGCAAAATCCGCTAACGGCGCCATAATGGGCATCGTCAATACGGCAAGACCGGAAGAGGAGGGCACCAGGAAGGAAAGCAATACTTCCAGCCAGTAGGTTACGTTTATGAAAATGGTGGTAGAGAGGCCGGAAACCAGACTTTCCGCGCTGTGCAAAATGGTGTGGGTAATCATACCGTTATCCATGACCACCACAATGCCGCGCGCGATACCAATAATTAGCGCCACGCCGAGCAAATCCCGCGCGCCGTCGATAAAGGTACTGGTGAACGCTTCCTCGCCCATCCGCGTTATCACGCCAACGATAATCGCCGCCGCCAGAAAAACGCCGGAGATTTCCGCCATCCACCAGCCGAGAACCGCCACGCCGTAAATCATCACCGCGAAAGAGGCGGCGAAGATCAGCAGCACCCATTTCCGGGTAGCCGTAAACTCCAGCAGTGTATTGGCGCGATTGCCGAGGAAATGGGCGCGATTTTCCTCCATTTTATCCGCCACGACAGAAAGCTCAGGATGGGCGCGGACTTTGCGCGCATAGCGCATTACCCAAAACACGCACAGTACGTAGCCGACAATTAACAGCAGTACGCGCATCAGCATTCCCTGAGTAAAAGGGATGCCGGCGGCGTTGGCGGCAATGACCGTGGCGAAAGGGTTAATGGTCGAACCGAGCGTGCCTATCCCGGCGCCGAGCAGTACGGTTGCCGCCGCCACTAACGGATCGAAGCGGGCCGCCATCATAACTGGCACCAGCAGCGTGTAGAAGGGCAACGACTCCTCCGCCATGCCATAGATAGTGCCGCCTGCGGCGAACAGCGCCATCAGAATGGGGATCATCCACTCATCTTTGCCGTTGAGTTTGACTGTTACCCGTTCAATACCGGCATCAATCGCCCCCGTTTTATTCACCACCCCCAGAAAGCCGCCGATAATCAAGACAAACAGCGCGACGTCAATGGCGCCGGCGGTGTAGGTTTCGTGGTTATAGAGGCCGTCAATCGGCGCCAGTAAAACAGCGGTAATCCCTTGCGGATGCGCGTCCACGGGGGCATACGTTCCCGCCACCGGCACCTCTTTTCCCAGCGTGGCGTTCATCGCCATTTGGTATTTTCCCGCCGGCACAATCCAGGTCATCACCGCGACCAGGGCAATAAGAATAAACAGGATGGTATAAGCGGTGGGAAATTTAAATTTACCCATGATGTTCTCTCCTGATATCACGGATATGCGCCGCGAGGGCGCATATCCTGTGGGATTAGTCGCCGAGCGTCGCCACCATGACCGCTTTGATGGTGTGCATCCGGTTTTCCGCTTCATCGAAGACTATCGAGCCTGCGGACTCGAACACCTCTTCCGTGACCTCCAGTCCTTTCAGGCCGTAAGCCATTTCGATTTCGCGTCCCACTTTGGTGTGCTCGTTATGGAAGGCGGGCAGGCAGTGCATAAACTTCACATCAGGATTACCGGTAGCGTTTACTACCTGCTGGTTGACCTGATATGGCGTCATCAGACTGACGCGTTCCGCCCAGGCTTCTTTGGGCTCTCCCATCGAGACCCAGACGTCGGTATAGAGGAAATCCACGCCGTGAACGCCGTCTTCAACGCTCTCCGTTAAGGTGATACGAGCGCCGGTAACGCTGGCAATTTCCCGGCACTGCGCGACCAGCGCGGCATCAGGCCAGAAGGACTTTGGCGCTATCAGGCGGATATCCATGCCCATCTTCGCCGCGCCCACCATCAGCGAGTTGCCCATGTTGTTGCGCGCGTCGCCCAGGTAGGCGAAGCTCAGTTCCGGCAGCGTTTTACCCGGCGCGTGTTCCAGCATGGTCATCAGATCGGCCAGGATCTGGGTGGGGTGAAATTCATCGGTCAGGCCGTTCCAGACGGGAACGCCCGCGTATTCCCCCAGCTCTTCCACAATGTGTTGACCAAAACCGCGATATTCGATGCCGTCATACATCCGCCCCAGGACGCGAGCAGTATCTTTCATGGACTCTTTATGGCCGATCTGCGAGCCGCTTGGGCCGAGATAAGTCACCTGCGCGCCCTGGTCGAAAGCGGCGACTTCAAACGCGCATCGGGTGCGGGTAGAGGTTTTTTCAAAAATCAGCGCGATGTTTTTGCCGATCAGCGTTTGCTTTTCGCATCCGGCTTTTTTTGCGGCTTTCAGCTCAATAGCCAGATCGATGAGGTGTTGGATTTCCGCCGGGGTGTAGTCAAGCAGCTTCAAAAAGTTACGATTTTTCAGTGAAATAACCATTACAATATCCTTGTTAAAATGAATTGCCTGATGGCGCTGCGCTTATCCGGCCCACGGTTATGCGCGCTCTGTAGGCCGAATAAGGCGGAAGCCGCCATCCGGTAAAAAGCCTTATGCGTCAACGTCGGCGGTTTCACACCGAATCAAAGTGCCTTTCTCGCCCGCGAGAATGGCTTGCCCATCCGCCAGCGAGCCGATTCCGGCAATGCCGCGGCAATGGCTGACAAACTCAGCGCAGGCGGTCACTTTCGGGCCCATCGAACCGGTGTCGAACTGCATTTCACGAAGCAGCTCCGGCGTAACTTGCGCCAGCGGGCGTTGGGTGGGCTTACCCCAGTCGAGATACACCGCGTCGGCATCGGTCAGAATGAGCAGCGCGTCGGCGTGAATTTGGCTGGCAAGCAGGGCGGCGGACAGATCTTTGTCGATCACCGCCTCGATACCGTGGTAGCCATCGGCTTTTTCCACGACCGGCACACCGCCGCCGCCGTTACAGATAACCAGGTGATCGCGGCTAATCAGCGCGCGGATGGCATCGTTTTCCACAATGCGTTTCGGCTGCGGGGAGGGCACAACGCGGCGGAAGGCGTTACCGTCGGCTTTGAATACCCAGCCCTTTTCTGCCTGTAACGCACGGGCCTGCGCTTCGTCGTAAATCGGTCCGATATATTTGGTTGGATTGAGGAATGCCGGGTCGTTGGCATCGACTTCGACCTGGGTGAGCAGGACGCTGATTTCACGCTCCGGCAGATGATTCTTCAGCGCCTGTTGCAGCATATAGCCAATCATGCCCTGGCTTTCCGCACCGAGGATATCGAGCGGGTAGGGCGTAACGTTAGCGTAGGCGCTATTTTGTAGCGCCAGCAGTCCTACCTGTGGGCCGTTGCCGTGCACTAACACTACGCGCCATTGCCGGGTAAGCTGGGCGATGGTTCTGGCCGCCAGTTCGATATTTTTACGCTGAATATCAGCCTCCAGCGGTTCGCCGCGTTTGAGCAGCGCATTGCCGCCCAGCGCGACGACCAGTGTGCGTTTGTTTTCCATAACGTCTCCTTTAAATACCATCGCGTTCCAGTGGACAGCTCATGCAGCGTGCGCCCCCGCGCCCGCGACCCAGTTCATCGCCGGGAATGGGAAGGACGGTAATGCCGGCTTTGTCGTATTTTTCGTTGGTCCAGATGTTGCGCTCATAGCCCACCACCACGCCTGGACGCAGGGTGAGCACGTTATTGGCGTCATTCCACTGTTCGCGCTCAGCTTCAAATGCGTCGCCGCCAGTGGTGATTAAGCGCACCTGATCGATGCCAAGCGCTTTTTCAAGAGCATGAACCAGCGTGCTCTCCTGGGTTCGTTTCAGACCGCCGCGTCCGTCTGGCGTCAGCGTCCAGCACTGAACGTCCGGGCGAACGACTTCCGGATAGACGGAGAAGGTGTCGATATCAATGTGGGTCATGACGGTGTCAAGGTGCATACAGGAGCGATGTTTTGGCAGTTCAACGGCAATGACGCGTTCCGCCTGACGATGTTTAAACAATGCCTGCGCCAGGAACTCGACGCCCTGCGGCGTAGTACGTTCAGACATACCGATCAACACCGCGCCGCGGCCAATCACCAGCACATCGCCGCCCTCTAAAGTGGCGTGGTCGTAATTAATGTCCTCGTCGCCGAAATATTTAATGAAATCACCGTCTGCGAATTGAGGATGCCAGCGATAAATAGCACGTAAATTATTCGTTTCACGTTGGCGTGCAGGTTTCGCCATGGGGTTAATTGAGACGCCGTTATATATCCAGCAGGACGTGTCACGGGTAAATAGGTGATTCGGTAATGGCTTCATAATAAAGTCATTAATATCGTGAGTATCGACCACCATATTTTTTATGGAGGCGGGGATTTCGCCGTAAGTTAAACCGCCGCTTAAATGGCGAGCCAGTTCACGGTGCGGCATATCCGCCAACCAGGCGCGAATATCTGCGGCAAAGGTGGGCCCAAGGCGATAATCGGAAATTTGCGTGTCCAGTAGCCAGGCTTTAGCGTCAGCCACATCCAGCGTTTGGGTGAGCAGGTCGGTTAACAGCAACACTTCTATCCCTTGCTGGCGCAGCGTGTTGGCAAAAATGTCATGCTCTTCGCCAGCGCGCTCTACGGATAATACATCGTCAAAAAGTAATTCCTGACAATTTGAAGGGGTAAGTCTTTTTAGGCTGAGATTGGGCCGATGCAACATTACACTGCGTAATTGACCGATTTCAGAACCGACAAAATGCTTTTCCATCATTATACCTTTTACATAATTTCAAGAATAAAGAAGGAGTGGCTGCAAATATTTAGCGTGCTTGCAGTCGCGGCGTTTCAGTTAAATTCGGGAGCAATGATTGAATTTTATTTGGGTTGTTAATGTGATGAGATTCACATCAATCAAGGAGTGCTATTTTTCTTATTTAATATATGAGCCGGGTCAGAGAAATTCAAAAAACAATAAGGCATTAAATGAATTACTACGCAGCTATATGGTTTGTTATTTTTTTATTGTTAATTATTTGTTTGTTGTATTGAATGATATTTAAATCTTAACTACTTGAAAACAAAGTGATTATTTTCAAGAGTTGCATAACTATGCGTGAGGGGGATTTTATTATCGGGGATATTTAAATAATTTAAAAATAACTATGGATATAGAAGTCATTTATGCAGGGAGAGCGAATTGTGATCGCTAAAACGTTTTTATGTTAACGCCTTTAATATCAAAGCGTTGTTAGTGATGGCAATTTGGCACCGCTGGGGTTTATGCATAGATACTGCATAAAGTTGGGCGAACTATTAACAATATATAAACACCGCTGGCGATAAACATGCGCTGGTGCAAAATCGATGAGAGTAAGGGTAGTATGGCAGCCATTTTTCTCGTATAAAGAGAAAAATAAAACGCTGTTTTAACTAAGGGGATGCGATGATTATTGGCAATATTGAACATCTGGAGGCCTGGCTGCCGACGGCGTTACGGCAGGCGATTGAGCACGTCAATGCGCATGTCACGGCAACGACCGCGCCAGGTAAGTATGACATTGACGGCGACAGGCTGTTTTATATGATTTCTGAAAATATGACGGAGCCGGGCGAATCGCGCAGCGCAGAGTATCACGCCCGTTATCTTGATATTCAGATTGTGCTACAAGGTCAGGAAGGGATGGCATTCAGTACCCGGCCTGCAGGAACGCCGCACACGGACTGGCTGACGGATAAAGACATTGCATTTTTACCGACGAGCGTCGACGAGAAAACCGTCGTCCTGAACGAAGGCGACTTTGTGGTGTTTTATCCCGGCGAAGTGCATAAGCCCCTGTGCGCGGTGGGAGAACCGGCGCGGGTACGTAAAGCGGTGGTGAAAATGCTGATGGCGTAATATTTTGTCCGGATGGCGGCGCCTGCACGTTGCGATTTTGTAGGCCAACCGCCATCCGGCATCATAACGACATTATTTAGACAGCGTCGCTACCATTACTGCTTTGATGGTATGCATTCGGTTTTCCGCTTCATCAAAGACAATGCTGGCCGCAGACTCAAAAACCTCGTCGGTCACTTCCATCCCGCCATGTAAACCGTACTCTTCGGCCATTTTTTTGCCAAGCGTGGTTTCGTCATCATGGAACGCAGGCAGACAATGCAGGAACTTAACCTGCGGATTGCCGGTTAACGCCATCATCTGGCTGTTGACCTGATAATCACGCAGCAGGGCAATACGCTCCGCCCATTTCTCTTTGGGTTCGCCCATAGAGACCCAAACATCGGTATAGATAAAATCCGCGCCTTTTACGCCCGAGGCGATATCTTCGGTCAGGGTGATGGCGCCGCCATTCTTTTTCGCCATGGCGCTGCACTCCGCCACTAACGCGGCTTGCGGCCAGCAGGCTTTTGGCGCGACCAGACGGAGATCCAATCCTGTTAACGCGGCGGCTTCCAGCATGGAGTTACCCATGTTATTACGCGCGTCTCCGGCATAGACCAACGTCATCTCGTTAAAGGCTTTACCCGGCAGATGTTCCTGCATGGTGAGCAGATCCGCCAGTAATTGCGTTGGGTGATACTCATCGGTTAAACCGTTCCATACCGGCACACCGGAATATTCAGCCAGCGTTTCGACGATCTCCTGGCCATATCCTCGATACTGAATACCGTCAAACATCCGGCCCAGGACGCGGGCAGTATCTTTGATGGACTCTTTATGGCCGATCTGGCTCCCGCTGGAACCCAGGTACGTCACGCGCGCCCCCTGATCGTATGCGGCAACTTCGAAAGAGCATCGTGTCCGGGTCGAGTCTTTTTCGAAGATGAGCGCAATATTCTTACCCACCAGCTTTTGTTCTTCTTTACCGTTTTTCTTATCGGCTTTCAGTTTGGCGGCAAGCTGCAACAGAGCAGTGAGCTCGCTGGCGGTGAAATCAAGTAACTTTAAAAAAGGTTTTTGGTAAAACGTAGACATACTTCCCTCACATGGCTTAGGCCTCTCATTGAATTAAAATTCACTTTATATGGATGATTATTCATTTGCAACCCTGTTTGATAAAACTTTTCTTGATAAGGTGGAGGCAACGTCGGCGGTATGTGACAATAAGAGTATCGGCAGGACATCTATGAGGAACGAGCTATGGCAAACCCGGAATTACTGGAAGAGCAGCGTGAAGAAACGCGGTTAATTATTGAAGAGTTACTTGAGGACGGCAGCGATCCGGATGCGCTGTACACTATCGAGCATCACCTTTCCGCTGACGATTTCGAAACGTTGGAAAAAGCCGCGGTAGAAGCCTTTAAACTCGGCTATGAAGTGACGGAGCCGGAAGAGCTGGAAGTGGAAGAGGGCGATACGGTTATTTGTTGCGACATTCTCAGCGAGTGCGCGTTGAACGCCGAACTCATCGACGCTCAGGTTGAGCAACTGATGAACCTGGCGGAAAAATATGATGTCGAATACGACGGCTGGGGAACCTATTTTGAAGACCCTAATGGCGAAGAGGGTGATGACGACGATTATGTCGATGAAGATGACGACGGCGTGCGTCACTAAAGCTGCATAGTATGACGGTACGGCAGCGTCTGCTGTCGTATTTTTTTTACAGGTTACGTATGAATTACCCGCAAATACTCTCTCCGGTGCTTAATTTCCTGCATTGCCCGACGCCGCAGGCGTGGATTGTCCAGGCCCGCGATCCGCAAAATCTTCCTCTTCTGCTTACCGATCACTTGATCTGCGAACTGAAGGCTGCGCAAACCGCGTTGCTGTTGGTGCGTAAATATGTCGCCGATAAATCGGGCGCCGACGCGCTGCTCGCCTGGCTGCAACCTTACGAGGCGTTCGCGTTTTGTCAGGGGCCGGAGCCGGATTTTGTTGCCCTGCATAGACAGATTAGCAAAAGCGCCATGCCGCAAACTGATGACCCCTGGGGCCGTCAGCTTATCGACCGTATGGTGTTATTGATTAAAGAGGAGTTGCACCATTTTTGGCAGGTACGTGAGGTCATGCAGGCCAGAAACATTCCTTATGTGAAAATCACCGCCAGCCGCTACGCGAAAGGAATGTTGAAAGCGGTACGCACGCACGAACCGCTCACCTTAATTGATAAGCTGATTTGCGGGGCGTATATCGAAGCCCGCTCCTGCGAACGTTTTGCCGCTCTGGCGCCCTGGCTGGATGAGGATTTACAGACGTTTTATCTCTCGCTTCTGCGCTCCGAAGCGCGGCATTATCAGGATTACCTGGCGCTGGCGCAGCAGATTTCCGCCGAGGACATTTCTGCGCGCGTGCGCTATTTTGGTGAGGTGGAAGCTGACCTTATCTTGTCGCCAGACCGCGAGTTTCGTTTTCATAGCGGCGTGCCAGCCGCCGGATAAAGGGTAAAATTAAAGATTAGCGTTTTTATCTTTTACGCTGTCGCCACCTGCGTGGTCATCCGCCCGACATCAAACTGCTGGCGAGCAGAAAAAGTCATTTTCATGATATTCTGTCCTGAGTAAAGCCTGCCCTGCGGCAGGCAAAAAGAACTCACTCAGTGTTATATTCCCGAAAGGTGACCTTGAACAATGCCATTTTTGCATCATCACTACGGGTTCTTGTGTTGAAATACTTACTGTTTCACGCCTTTTGACGCTTCAGAGCAGGTCTTGCCAACAAAGGTTTGTTTAATTTTGTTGATGGAGGTTGTTTTATTACCTCCTGCATCGACATCCGATTTCATGGTCATCGCAAATTCTGTATCGCTTATTTTCGTCGTTTCTACAATAGAGTGCGATTTGGCATCAGGATTATTACAGACAGTCTCATTGATCAGTTTGGTATCCGTACTTTCTACAAATGTTGTCGTGCAACCGCCTGCACTGGTAGAAAAACCCTTCACCATTTTTTTAGAATCTTCAGACATTTTAGGGGTATAACACATAAGCGTCGCTATGCCCGAATTTTTTTCATCCATTAATACTTCTTTTGTATCTGGATTGATGGTGCGCATTTCTATATTTTCCATTTTCCATTCGCCGGGCTGTATATCTAATGCATATACATTAGAGATACTAATAAACATAGCGGGGAAAACAATTGCTGATAATAGGCGTTTCATTTATAACTTCCTTGAATAATAAGTGATTCCCGGATAACAGGATGTTTCCGGGATTACTTATATCAGCAAAAATAATACCTGGCGAGGATAAATAAACGCCTGATTTTCAGAGATCCTTTAACATCCTCACTTCGCAATCGACATGTCCGGTGCAGCCGAGCGGTTCGCTAATATGTTCAAATCCTAAACGTTCGTATAGCGCAATCGCCTCGCGTAAAAAAGCCGTTGTTTCCAGATAGCAGCGTTTAAAACCCTGTTCACGTGCATGATCCAGCGCCATCAGCGCCAGCTTTTTCGCCAGCCCCTGACCACGAATCACCGGTAAAAAATACATTTTTTGCAGTTCACAAATGTCTGGTTCGCTACAGGATAACGGCGCCACGCCGCCGCCGCCCACCACACAACCGTTTTGCTCTACCACCCAGTAGGCCGCGCCCGGTTGGCTATAAACCTGATACAGTTCATCCAGATTGGGGTCGGCAACGGTATAACCTTTATCGGCGGTAAGTCCGTATTCCGCTGAAACCTGACGGATGACACGGGCAATAGCGGCATTGTCGGCGGTAGTGATTCGGCGCACCGTGAGCGTTGGCGAGGCGACATTATTCATAATATGGCTCAATTTTTAAAATTTATTTATAGATTACTTTAATACCACCGTCTTGAGTTACGCGCAAGGAGATCCTGAATCAGACAAAATAAAAGGCGGAAAAATTAAACAAAAATAGTATCGTAGTCAAATCAGTAACAATTTACTGGTTTTTATTATTAATTCTAATAGATTGTAATTCAGGGATATGATTCATGAATAACGTTATCAGTAGTAAAGATAACCATAATCACACGTTGGTGTTTACAGGCAAGGGCGGAAAGTATTTTGTTATTTGCCTTGTGAATTTCTTGTTGACGTGTATCACGTTGGGAATCTATGCGCCGTGGGCGATGGTGAAATGTCGACGTTATATTTATACTAATATGACGCTAAACAATCAGCCTTTTGCTTACAAAGCCACGGGCGGCGCATTATTTATTAGTGTGTTGTTAGTTTTTATTATTTATATTGTTAGCCTCTCTCTTATTGAACACGGTCATCCCGGTCTCGGTTTTACGCTATTCGGCTTATTAATTGCGATTATTCCTTTTATGGCGGTGAAAGGATTACAGTATCAGGCGATGATGACTTCACTGAATGGCGTACATTTTGGATTCCAGTGTTCCATGCGGCGCGCCTGGTGGTACATGTTCGCTCTTCCGGTACTCCTGATGGTGGCGCTTTATATTGTTCTTTATATTATCTCACTGGTAACCATCGCCGTCGGCGGTTTAGTGTTCAATATCGTTTTTCTCGGTTTGCTGGCTATTATTGGGATAGGGGTCATTAACGGTATTACCTACAGCAAATGGATGACCTTGTTTGGCAATGGCGCAAACTTTGGCATTCATCGTTTCTCGATTCAGGTTAATGTTAAAACGTGCATCAGAGGGTGCGTGTTGGCAATGTTGACCCTTTTCCCTTTTGCTGTCGTGATTGGTTATCTAATCGCGCCGGTGTTCACCGACATGATTCTTTTGAGTATGATGGGGAATGCGCAGGCAGGAGGGGCGCTTATTCTGCAATATTATGGCCAGATAATGGCATGTTATTTCCTCTATTTTCTCGCGATTATTGTGGTAACCAGTTACTTATATGTGGCGTTACGCAACCTGTTTTTAAACAATTTGTCACTGGCGAACGATTCGATTCGTTTTCATTCCTCTGTCACTGCACACGGTATGCTGTGGCGGTTACTGGTGGTGTTTGTGATTTCCGGCGTGACCTTAGGGCTGGCTTATCCGTGGTTGAAAATTTGGCTGGTGAGCTGGCTGGCGCAGAATACACAGGTCCAGGGCGATCTGGATTCGCTTGAGTTAACCAATGATGAGAAGCCGCTGGAAAACAGCCTGCTAATGTGGATTTCTCGTGGCATCATGCCTTACTTCCCGTTTATCTGATGTAAAAAGGCCGACGTTTACGTCGGCCCATAATTCATGTTGTCGGATGGCGGCGTGAATGCCTTATCCGGCCTACCGATCGCGCCATGTCAATAAGCGAACGTGTAGGCCTGGTAAGCGAAGCGCCATCAGGCTTTCAGATTACAGCGCGCTAATAACCGCCTGCTGCTCAATCAGCTTCGCTTTGGCTTCTGCGTAACCGTCCAGCTTCTCACGCTCTTTGGCAATCACCGCTTCCGGCGCACGGGCGACGAAACCTTCGTTGGACAGTTTGCCTTCGATACGGGCAATCTCGCCTTCGATTTTCGCCACTTCTTTCGCCAGACGCGCCAGCTCATCGTCTTTGTTGATGAGGCCTGCCATCGGGATCAGCAGTTCGGCGCCGTCGATGATTTTGGTCACGGAAACCGGACCTTTGTCATCGGCTGGCAGCACGGTGATGCTTTCCAGACGCGCCAGGGTTTGCAGGAAGCTACGGTTGTCGTTAACACGACGAACGGCTTCTTCACTACAGCCGCGCAGCAGCAGTTCCAGCGGTTTGCCCGGGGCGATGTTCATTTCCGCACGAATGTTACGTACGGCGACGATCGCCTGCTTCAGCCACTCGGTATCGGCCAACGCGGCTTCATCCACCTGTGCGGCGTTATATTCCGGGAACGGCTGTAGCATGATGGTGTCGGCGGTAATGCCACAGATAACCTTCACGCGCTGCCAGATGGTTTCGGTGATGAACGGGATGATCGGGTGCGCCAGGCGCAGCAGACCTTCCAGTACGGTGACCAGCGTATGGCGGGTGCCGCGCAGTTCGGCTTCGGTGCCACCGTTCATTACCGGCTTGGTCAGCTCCAGATACCAGTCACAGAACTGGTTCCAGGTGAACTCGTACAGAATGCCCGCGGCGATATCGAAGCGGAAGCTGTCCAGCGCGTCGCGGTACGCTTTAACGGTCTGGTTGAATTCCGCCAGGATCCAGCGGTCCGCCAGCGACAGCGTCATTTCACCGCCGTTGAAGCCGCAATCCTGCTCTTCGGTGTTCATCAGCACAAAGCGGCTGGCGTTCCACAGCTTGTTACAGAAGTTACGGTAACCTTCCAGACGCTTCATATCCCAGTTGATGTCGCGGCCGGTCGAGGCCAGCGCCGCCAGGGTAAAGCGCAGGGCGTCGGTGCCGTGCGGCTCGATGCCGTTCGGGAACTGCTTCTCGGTACGCTTGCGGATTTTCTCCGCCATCTGCGGCTGCATCATGTTGCCGGTGCGTTTTTCCAGCAGTTCCGGCAGGGAGATGCCGTCCACCATATCCAGCGGGTCGATAACGTTACCCTTGGATTTAGACATCTTCTGGCCTTCGTCGTCGCGAATCAGACCGGTCATGTAGACAGTATGGAACGGCACCTGCGGCTTGCCGTTTTCATCTTTGATGAAGTGCATGGTCATCATGATCATGCGGGCAATCCAGAAGAAGATGATATCGAAGCCGGACACCATCACGCTGGTGGGGTGGAACTGACGCAGCGCGTCGGTGTTTTCCGGCCAGCCCAGCGTAGAAAAGGTCCACAGCGCGGAGGAGAACCAGGTATCGAGAACGTCTTCGTCCTGACGAAGCTGAACGTCGGCACCGAGGTTATTTTCCTGACGCACTTCGTCTTCGGTACGGCCAACGTAGACGTTGCCGTCGTTGTCATACCATGCCGGGATACGGTGACCCCACCACAGTTGACGAGAGATACACCAGTCCTGGATATCGCGCATCCAGGAGAAATACATGTTTTCGTACTGCTTCGGTACGAACTGAATGTCGCCGTTTTCAACCGCTTCCACCGCCGGTTTCGCCAGCACGTCGGCACGGACGTACCACTGGTCGGTCAGCATCGGTTCGATAACCACGCCGCCACGGTCGCCGTAAGGGACGGTCAGATCGTGCGGTTTAATTTCTTCCAGCAGGCCGAGCGCGTCAACGGCAGCAACGATGGCCTTACGGGCAGCAAAGCGTTCCAGCTTCTGGAACTCAGCCGGAATCTCGCTGGAATAAACGTCAGACTCTTCACCTTTGGTATCGAACACTTCCGCGCTTTCGCGAATGTCGCCGTCAAAGGTCAGGATGTTGATCATCGGCAGGGCGTGACGTTTCCCGACTTCATAGTCGTTAAAGTCGTGCGCCGGGGTGATTTTTACGCAGCCGGTGCCTTTTTCCATATCGGCGTGTTCGTCGCCCACAATCGGAATGCGGCGGTTAACCAGCGGCAGAATAACGAATTTGCCAATCAGATCTTTATAACGCGGATCTTCCGGGTTCACGGCCACGCCGGTATCGCCCAGTACGGTTTCCGGACGGGTGGTGGCGACAACCAGGTAATCTTTACCGTCTGCGGTTTTCGCGCCATCGGCAAGCGGATAGCGGATGTGCCACATCGAGCCTTTGGACTCGCGGTTTTCCACTTCCAGGTCAGAGATGGCGGTGCGCAGTTTCGGGTCCCAGTTCACCAGGCGTTTGCCACGGTAAATCAGGTCTTCTTTGTACAGGCGAACAAAGACTTCTTTCACGGCATTGGAAAGGCCTTCGTCCATGGTGAAGCGCTCGCGTTCCCAGTCAACGGAGTTGCCGAGACGGCGCATCTGACGGGTAATGGTGCCGCCGGATTCCGCTTTCCACTGCCAGATTTTGTCGATAAACGCATCGCGGCCGTAGTCGTGACGGGTTTTACCTTCTTCAGCGGCAATCTTGCGCTCAACCACCATCTGGGTCGCGATCCCGGCGTGGTCGGTGCCGACCTGCCACAGAGTGTTTTTACCCTGCATACGCTGGTAACGGATCATGGTATCCATGATGGTTTGCTGGAAAGCATGTCCCATATGCAAACTGCCGGTGACGTTCGGCGGCGGGATCATGATGCAGAAGGACTCTTTGCTTTCGTCGCCGTTAGGCTTGAAATAGCCCTGCTTTTCCCAGTGCTCGTAAAGCGGCTGTTCGATATCTTGGGGGTTATATGTCTTTTCCATTATTTCCAGGTTGCCGTATTCAGGTTAAAACCAGCCACGCGGTAGGCTTTGTAGCGTTCGCGCGCCAGTTGTTTCAAAGTTTCTTCGTAAGGGACGAAGTCTACCACTTCTGTGAAAGCGGTGGCAAAATCTGCAAAGCTTGTACGCAGGCTGATTAAAATATCGCGCGGGCTGCTGTTGCGTTTTTGCGGCCAGGCAATTTCAACCGGCGCGCCGCCGCGTGGGCCTTCGCCTGCCAGATTGTGCGGGACAAAACTTTCCGCCGGTCTTGCCCACAGCGCTTCATCCAACCGAATGGCCTGCTTCTCATCTTCGCAGGCGATCAGCACGCGCTTGCCGGCGCGCCAACGTTCTGCGGCAATTTCACACACCAGTTGTTCAACGGCGCTTAAACCATTGACGGTAGTGTCATTATCCAGAAGATAGAACGTCGCATTCTTCATATATGGGGCTTCTTGTGGTGGATTTAAATGCGTTGCCATGATGCATCCCGTAGGCCGGATAAGCGCAGCGCCATCCGGCAAAACGCCTGATGGCGGCGCTAATGCGCCTTATCAGGCCTACGGGGTAATCTCAAACTTACTCTTCGCCGTTAAAGCCCGCGCGATTGAGCAGGAACTGCGACAACAGCGCTACCGGACGCCCCGTCGCGCCTTTCGCTTTGCCGGAGCGCCAGGCGGTGCCGGCGATATCCAGGTGCGCCCAGTTATACTTACGGGTAAAGCGCGACAGGAAGCAGCCCGCGGTGATGGCGCCGCCAGGACGACCACCAATGTTTGCCATATCCGCAAAGTTGGACTCCAGTTGTTCCTGGAACTCATCGCCCAGCGGCAGACGCCACGCGCGATCGCCCGCTTGCTCGGACGCGCCGATCAGCTCATGCGCCAACGGGTTATGGTTCGACATCAGACCGGTAATGTGATGGCCCAGCGCAATCACGCAGGCCCCGGTTAGCGTCGCCACGTCGATAACCGCTTCCGGTTCGAAGCGCTCAACGTAGGTCAGCACGTCGCACAAAACCAGACGGCCTTCGGCGTCGGTGTTCAGGACTTCAACGGTTTGACCAGACATGGTGGTCAGCACGTCGCCCGGACGATACGCGCGTCCGCCCGGCATGTTTTCACAGCCCGCCAGCACGCCGATAACGTTAATCGGTAGCTGAAGCTCGGCAACCATACGCATCACGCCGTAAACCGCCGCTGCGCCGCACATGTCGTACTTCATCTCGTCCATCCCTTCAGATGGCTTGATGGAGATGCCGCCGGAGTCGAAGGTCAGGCCTTTACCCACCAGCACGATCGGGCGCGCGTCTTCGGATGGATTGCCCTTGTACTCAATCACCGACATCAGCGATTCATTCTGCGAACCGTGGCCGACCGCCAGATAAGCGTTCATACCCAGTTCGCGCATTTGCTGTTCGCCGATGACGCGGGTGATGACATTTTTGCTGTAGCTGTCGGCCAACTGGCGCGCCTGTGACGCCAGGTAGGCGGCGTTACAGATATTGGGCGGCATGTTGCCGAGATCTTTCGCAGCCTTAATCCCGGCGGCAATGGCCAGACCGTGCTGAATGGCGCGTTCGCCGCTGGTGAGCTCACGGCGGGTCGGCACATTAAAGACCATCTTACGTAGCGGGCGGCGCGGCTCGCTCTTGTTGGTCTTGAGTTGATCAAAGCTATAAAGCGTCTCTTTGGCCGTTTCGACGGCCTGACGCACTTTCCAGTAGTTGTTGCGGCCTTTGACGTGCAGTTCGGTCAGGAAACAGACGGCTTCCATCGAACCGGTATCATTCAGAGTATTTATCGTTTTCTGAATAACCTGCTTATACTGACGTTCATCAAGCTCGCGCTCTTTGCCGCAACCAATGAGGAGGATTCGCTCGGAAAGAACGTTAGGAACATGGTGCAGCAACAGAGTCTGCCCCGGTTTTCCTTCCAGTTCGCCGCGACGCAGCAATGCGCTGATGTATCCGTCGCTAATTTTGTCGAGCTGTTCTGCAATCGGAGAAAGGCGACGCGGTTCAAAGACGCCCACGACAATGCAGGCACTCCGCTGTTTCTCCGGGCTACCGCTTTTTACACTGAACTCCATGCACTATGCTCCTGAATCTTAAAGACAACAGTGGTGGCTACAGCTATACTCGTCGTCTTTCAAGTTGCAGATGCGTTGGCTGCGCCTGCTCACCCCTGTCGCTTACCTGATGTAAGCTCCGGGGCTCCACAGTCTTGCCGCCTGCCTGCAACTCGAAATCCATTAGAGTATAGAAATTGAAAGCTTTCGTAACTCATATCCGCTGTTGCGGTGACTTCGTGTTAATCTTAACGTTATTACGGCATTGGCACGTCAGAACAAGTTCTGAGAGGTGAATCCGCTGAGTATAATGATCTTAGCGATGATTTCGACGACTCAAGAGAATAAATGACGTTTAAGCCATGAAACAAGCTAAATTCCAGCAAAAAAATGGGTTTTTACGGGCGTATTTAAAGTGATAATCATAAGATATCTGGTGCGGGAGACGCTCAAAAGCCAGCTGGCGATACTCTTCATCTTACTTTTGATCTTCTTTTGTCAAAAGTTAGTGAGGATTCTCGGCGCGGCGGTTGACGGCGATATTCCCGCAAATCTGGTGCTCTCGCTTCTGGGGCTGGGCGTACCGGAAATGGCGCAGCTCATCCTACCTTTAAGCCTGTTCCTGGGGCTGCTGATGACGCTGGGCAAACTGTATACCGAAAGTGAAATTACGGTCATGCACGCCTGTGGGTTGAGCAAAGCCGTGCTGGTAAAGGCCGCCATGGTACTGGCGTTATTTACCGGTATCCTTGCGGCGGTTAACGTGATGTGGGCCGGTCCCTGGTCGTCAAAACACCAGGATGAAGTGCTGGCGGAGGCGAAAGCGAACCCCGGTATGGCGGCGCTGGCGCAGGGGCAATTCCAGCAGGCGACCAACGGCAGCTCGGTGCTGTTTATCGAAAGCGTTGATGGCAGCGACTTCCACGATGTTTTCCTGGCGCAGATTCGCCCTAAGGGCAATGCTCGTCCTTCTGTGGTAGTGGCTGATTCCGGACACCTTACTCAGTTGCGCGATGGTTCCCAGGTTGTCACCTTAAACAAAGGGACACGTTTTGAAGGAACGGCGTTGCTACGCGATTTTCGCATCACCGACTTCCAGAACTATCAGGCGATTATTGGCCATCAGGCCGTGGCGCTGGACCCGAACGATACCGACCAGATGGACATGCGCACGCTGTGGAATACCGACAACGATCGCGCTCGCGCCGAGCTGCACTGGCGTATCACGTTAGTCTTTACCGTATTTATGATGGCGCTGATGGTCGTGCCGCTCAGCGTGGTGAATCCACGTCAGGGGCGCGTCTTGTCTATGTTGCCCGCCATGCTGCTTTATCTGCTGTTCTTCCTGATCCAGACCTCCATTAAATCGAATGGCGGTAAAGGCAAACTGGACCCGGTTATCTGGATGTGGGCGGTCAACCTGATCTATCTGGCGTTGGCGATTGGTTTAAACCTGTGGGATACGGTGCCGGTCCGCCGCCTGCGTGCCCGTTTTCTGCGTAAAGGAGCGGTATAATGCAGCCATTTGGTGTACTTGACCGCTATATCGGTAAAACCATTTTTACCACCATCATGATGACGTTGTTCATGCTGGTGTCGCTCTCCGGGATCATCAAGTTTGTCGATCAGCTGAAAAAAGCGGGACAGGGTAACTACGACGCGCTGGGCGCGGGTATGTACACCCTGCTCAGCGTACCTAAGGATATCCAGATCTTCTTTCCTATGGCGGCGCTGCTTGGCGCGCTGCTGGGACTGGGGATGCTGGCGCAGCGTAGCGAACTGGTGGTGATGCAGGCATCGGGTTTCACCCGTATGCAGGTGGCGCTGTCGGTGATGAAAACGGCTATCCCCCTGGTGCTGTTAACCATGGCGATCGGCGAATGGGTCGCCCCGCAGGGCGAGCAGATGGCGCGTAACTATCGTGCGCAGGCGATGTATGGCGGTTCGCTGCTTTCCACCCAGCAAGGTCTGTGGGCGAAAGACGGGAATAACTTTGTCTATATTGAACGGGTGAAGGGCGACGAGGAGCTGGCCGGCATTAGTATTTACGCTTTCAACGATCAGCGTCGTTTGCAGTCGGTGCGTTACGCCGCTTCGGCAAAATTCGATCCGGAGCATAAGGTTTGGCGTTTGTCGCAGGTGGATGAGTCCGATCTGCAAAACCCGAAACAGATCACCGGTTCGCAGACGGTGAGCGGTACCTGGAAAACGAATCTGACGCCGGATAAGTTAGGCGTGGTGGCGCTGGATCCGGATGCGCTTTCCATCAGCGGTCTGCATAACTACGTTAAATATCTGAAGTCGAGCGGACAGGACGCCGGACGTTATCAGCTCAATATGTGGAGTAAAATCTTCCAGCCGCTCTCCGTGGCGGTGATGATGCTGATGGCGCTGTCGTTTATCTTTGGACCGCTGCGTAGTGTGCCGATGGGCGTGCGCGTGGTGACGGGGATTAGCTTCGGCTTCGTCTTTTACGTTCTCGACCAGATTTTTGGCCCGCTGACGCTGGTATACGGCATTCCGCCGATTGTCGGCGCGCTGCTGCCGAGCGCGTCTTTCTTCCTGATTAGCCTGTGGCTAATGCTGCGTAAGTCGTAATCACAGTAATCGTAGGCTTGATGGCGCTGCGCTTTTCAGGCCTACTCCGGACCCGTAGGCCGGATAAGGCGTTAGCGCCGCCATCCGGCAGACCGCCTGGTATTCCTCGAATGATGTAGCGCGTAGCCTGATGCGTGGCGCTTTTGGCTACGCGTTAAGCACAGACAAGCTGTGGGAAAGAGAATAATCGCAGTAGTTCAAAAATTTATAATGTGTTGCCGTGATAAATCTGATAACCCAAATCAATCGTATTATGGTTGAGATCGTTATTTTTAATTTTATTGAGCAACATCTGCGCGGCCCTGCGCCCGATCTCAAAACGAGGGGTAATTACGCTGGCGAGGCTCGGTATCATTTGCCTGCCCATCTCCAGACCGTGGAAGCCGGCGATGGAGATCTGCTCCGGTACGGCCAGTTGACGCTCGCGGCACCACAGTAGAGCGCCCATTGCGATATCGTCGTTAGTACAAAAGACGCCATCCACGTCCGGGTGCGCAGCAAGCGCATCACGCATTAGCTGTATCCCCAGATGGATAGAGGAGATAGCGCGGGGATTGATGCGCAACGGTGCCAGCCCCCGGCGCGTCATCGCGTCGCAGTAGCCATGATAACGCTGCTCATCACGGATATCGTCTTTTGAACCCAGATAGAGGATTTTACGCCGCTGGCGTTTATCCAGCATGGTGCTGACCATATCAAAGGCGGCCTGACGGTTATCAAACCCCACCTCCATATCTAAGCGATCGCCTTGGATATCCATGAGTTCTACAATCGGAAGGGTAGCTGAGCGCAGGAATTTGACGGTTCTGAGGGTATGATATTTTTCTGAAAGAATAATGCCGTCGATATTGTAAGACAGTAAATTGATAACGGACTCTTCTTCCGAATCGCGATTGTAATTGTAATTCGCAATGAGAGTTTGGTAGTTATGACCCGACGTTACGGATTCAATCCCGGCAAGAATGTCGGCAAACAACTGGTTCTGAAAAGAGGGGATCAGCACGCCCAGAGTGTAACTTTGCGCGTTTAACAGCATAGCAGGCGCGCGATTTGGTATGTAGTTAATTTCCTCCATGATCTGCGCAATACGCTCGCCGGTTTCCCTGGCGACTTTTTTCGGTGAGCGGATGTAACGGCTCACCGTCATTTTTGTCACGCCAGCAAGCGTAGCGATATCCTGCAAAGAAATTCTGTGATTCCTCATGTTTTCTCCAGTACCGGGGGCGGGAACGTCGCCCCCATGGTTAATTGGGCTGCGGATGATGAATTAATGCAGAACCGCATTCAGCGCCAGTACGCCCAGCAACCCCATGACAGAAATCAATGTTTCCATAACGGTCCAGGTGCGTAGGGTTTCCCCGACGCTAAGATTAAAATACCCTTTAAACAGCCAAAAACCGGGATCGTTAACATGTGATGCAATAACGCTTCCCGCGCCTGTCGCCAGTACCATTAACGCCGGATCGGCGTGGGTTACGTTAATAATCGGCAATACGACGCCCGCTGTGGTTATCGCGGCCACGGTCGCGGAACCTAACGCAATACGCAGCACGGCGGCTACCGTCCAGCACATTAATAACGGAGATAGCGAGGTGCCGGTCATTAATTGCGAGATATATTGGCCCACGCCACTATCCACCAGCACTTGTTTAAACGCGCCGCCGCCCGCGATGATAAAAACAATCATCGCAATAGCGCCAATGGACTCGCCGACGATATCCATCACCTGCTCAACCGTACGTCCATTGCGTCGACCCAGCGTAAAAATGGCGATGATAATGGCAATAAACAACGCCACTGCTGGATTACCGATAAATTCGAAGAAAACCCGCACGGCATTCGTTTTTGGTAGTGTGATTTCACATACCGCTGCGATGGCCATCAGAATGACCGGGATCACGGCGGCAAAAATACTGTTCCAGAATGACGGCATCTCCTCTTCACTGAATAGGTGAGGATTAAATAATCCTTCAGGCGGCGCTTTCTCAAAGCGCGCCAGCAATTTTGAAAACAGAGGGCCGGCAACAATCACGGTCGGTATGGTAATGATTAACCCATACAGCAGGGTCGTACCGAGATTTGCCTCAAAAATTGTCGCAATAGCGGTAGGGCCGGGATGCGGCGGCAGGAAGCAGTGCGTAACGGATAAGGCGGCGACCATTGGAACCCCGACATACAGCAAGGGCAGTCCCGATGAGGCCACAATCGTAAAAACGAGCGGCAACAACAGTACGAATCCGACTTCAAAAAACATTGCCAGGCCGACGATAAGCCCGGTGATCACCAGCGCCCATTGCACGCGTTTTTTGCCGAACGTATTAATGAGCGTCGTCGCAATGCGCTGCGCGGCGCCGGTATCGGAAATTAATCTTCCCAGCATCGCGCCAAAACCGAGGATCATGGCGAGTCCGCCCAGAGTACCGCCAATTCCGTTTTGTATGGAGTGCAGGACGTCTTGCGCGCCCATCCCTTCGGCAAATCCCACCACGGCGGCAACCAGAACAAGGGCGATAAAGCCGTTAACTTTAAAGCCAATCATTAAGACCAACAGCAGCGCAACGCCTGCCGCAATAATTATTAATGGCATATTCGTCTCTCTTATTAGCGCCAAAATAGCAGCGCTTACGCGCTGCATCGTATTTCCCTGGTCAGACGGCAACCAGCATACCGCCATCGACAAACAGCAGATGTCCGTTAACAAAGTCGGAGGCTTTTGACGAGAGAAACACCGCTGCGCCAATAAGCTCCTGGGGATCGCCCCAGCGTGCGGCAGGCGTACGTTTGCATAGCCAGGAGGTGAAGGCTTCATCTTCAACCAGCGCTTTGGTCATCTCCGTTTTGAAGTATCCCGGCGCAATACCGTTGACCTGGATATTATGACGCGCCAGCTCCACGCACATGCCGCGAGTCAGCATCTTCACGGCACCCTTCGACGCGGCGTATGGCGTAATCGTGTCGCGGCCCAGCTCGCTTTGCATCGAACAGATGTTGATCACTTTTCCTGCCTGCCGCGCCACCATACGGCGCGTAACGGCCTGAGAGACGAGAAAAACCGCGGTCTGATTTACGGCGATGACGTCATTCCACTCCTGCTCGGGAAACTCAGTAAACGGATGACGGCGCTGGATACCGGCGTTATTTATCAGGACGTCAATGACGCCGATATCTTTTTCGATATGTTCAACCGCAGCTTCAATATCCTGTTTATGGGTGACATTAAAGGGAGCGGCAATAGCCTTTATCCCTTCCTGCTGAAGTTTCGTCACGGCTGTTTCGGCGCGTTCCGGGGTAATATCGTTAACAATAATGCGCGCGCCATAGCGACCAAGACCGGTTGCCAGCAAATAACCAATTCCCTGAGCGGCTCCGGTGATAAGGATATTTTTACCTGCCAGTGAAAAAAGATCGTTCATGATAGTGTCCCTTATTTTACTTTCTCAGAAAACGAGCTGAACTTTTGCCGCCTGTGTTTTGTCTCCGGCAAAGATCAGCGCCGCTTCCAGGTCGGTAAATGGATATTCCGCGCTCAGTAACGGCAGCGGATTGATAACGCGGTTGGCAAGCCAGGAAACCGCAGTATTAAATTCGGTAGTAAAACGGAAAGAGCCTTTCAGCGAGATCTCTTTGCTTATTAGCATCATCATCGGGAAGTTGGGGACTGCGCCGCCCATGCCAACCTGCACCATCACGCCTTTGGCCCGTGTGACTTCCAGACACGTTGAGATAGAGGAAGGATGCCCAGAGACTTCAAAACTGATATCGAAATACCCTTTTTCTGCTTTCCAGCCATCAAGAGAGTCATGCTGTGGGTTTACCAGCGTATCCGCGCCCATCTGCCGGGCCAGCGAGAGAGAACGGGTACTGATATCAGCACATACCACTTCCGCTGCGCCCAGCGTTTTTACCGCGCTAACAATCAGGCAGCCGATAGGGCCAACGCCGGAGATAAAGACGCGTTTGCCTTGCAGATCGCCCGCCTCATGAGCCGCATGAATGGCAACCGCCAGCGGTTCGGCAAAGGCCATGGCTTTTTCGTCTGCCTGTTCCGGCCAGGGAATGCACTGAACGGTATCGACAGCTTTAAATCGGGTAAAACCGCCATCGACATGCGGAAAATACATGGCGCTGCCAAAGAAACGCATTTCAGTACAGTGGTTTTCTTCATGCTGCAGACAGTATTTGCAATGACCGCAAGGCTTCGATGGATTAATCGCTACCGGTTGTCCTTCACGTAATAAATCTGAGTCGCTATGAACGATTTTGCCAATCACTTCATGACCTAAAATCATTGGCGCTTTTACTGTAAAATTGCCGACTTTGCCTTCCTGATAATAATGTAAGTCAGACCCACAAATGCCGCCTCGGGTAATTTGTACGAGTGTTCCTTTATTATTCCATTCAATATTTTGTTCCGTAACGGCAACAGCACGCTTACCCGCAACAACGCAGGATTGAGTTTTTACTTCCATAAATTCCTCACTGGTCAGGTAGTTACCCTGAACGCATTTAAGCGGTTTTATTTGTCATTATTTGTGACTTATGTCACGCTGGAAAATTGTTACACTACAATGTTACGCATAACGTGATGTGCCTTAGAGTTCTTCTCTATGGAAATTAAAAAACGTGAAATTGTCGAACGTAGAGGCGTAATATTGTGGTGTGGAATATGACTCAGAGGTATTTAAATGGCCGGGGAAAGCTATATTTTAATGGGTGTTTCAGGTAGTGGTAAATCTTTAATAGGCAGCAAAATTGCAACATTATTTTCTGCGAAGTTTATTGACGGCGATGATCTCCATCCGGCGAAAAACATTGATAAAATGTCTCAGGGAATACCGTTAACTGATGAAGACCGTTTACCCTGGCTGGAACGATTAAATGACGCTTCATACAGTCTTTATAAAAAAAATGAGACGGGATTTATTGTCTGCTCGTCATTAAAAAAACAGTACCGCGATATTTTACGTAAGAGTAGCCCTAACGTACATTTCCTGTGGCTGGACGGCGATTACGCCACCATTCTGCAGCGAATGCAGCGTCGTGCCGGGCATTTTATGCCGCCAGACCTGCTGCAAAGTCAGTTTGACGCGCTGGAGCGACCCTGTGCCGATGAACATGATATTGCGCGTATCGATGTTAATCATGACATCGAGCACGTGGCGGAGCAGTGCCGACTGGCTGTACAGGCTTTTCGTCAGGCACTCAACGCTTCCTGATCATTGTCAAAGCGCTGAGTCAGGCGGTCAGAAGTCAGCTTTTAGCACTACACGATAGCGGGCTTTGCCGTCGCGAACGTGCTGAATAGCCTCGTTGATTTGTGACATTGCGAACAGTTCCGTGGTGGGCGCGACTTTGCTGCGTCCGGCGAATTTCATCAGTTTGCGAAGTTCATATGGCGTTCCGGTTGCCGAGCCTGAGATACTGCGATCGCCGGCAATCAATGTAAACGCCGGTACGGGCAGCGGCTTCAATACGGCCCCAACGGTATGGAAGTTGCCGCCATACGTCAGCGCTTCGAAGTAGGGTTGCCAGTCGAGATCGACGTTAACCGTGTTAATAATGAGATCGAACTGGCCCGCCAGTGCTTTTAACGCTTCCGGATCGCGGCTGTTCACCACGTTATTGGCCCCCATCGCCAGCACTTCCTGCTCTTTCGATGGATTTGAGCTGAACGCGGTGACTTCGCAGCCCATTGCATGTAACAGCTTTATGGCGATATGCCCAAGCCCGCCAATACCGATGACGCCAACGCGGCTGGTAGCAGTAATATGGTGCATCAGTAGCGGTTTAAAGACCGTAATGCCGCCACATAACAGCGGGCCTGCGGACGCCATATCTATATTCTCCGGAAGAGGAATTACCCACTGCCAGCCCGCGCGAAGCTTCTCGGCAAAACCGCCACGATTGAGGATAGTGGGCACTGCGCCTTCCTGGCAGTTAATTTGATTGCCGCTGATACAGGCATCGCAGTGTCCGCAGCTGCGCGCCGTCCAGCCGATTCCAACGCGCTGGCCGACTTTTAGCCCCTTATCCTGTGCCGCGCTGCCGAGCGCGGCTACCCGACCGATGACCTCATGTCCGGCAACCAGAGGGTATTGAGAGAACCCCCATTCATTGTCGATCATCGACAGATCGGAATGGCAGATCCCGCAGTAGTCGACCCGTACCTCGACATCTTCCGGTTGGAGTTCTCCCGCGTCATATTCATAGAGTTCGAGTTCGCCGCCCGCCTCTTTGGCGGCATAGCTTTTTATTATCGTCATTGTGTTTCCCTTAATGTGGTGTTGAACTGAAAAGTGTAGAGCATGGAGGCAAGGGACGCCCGGCGTTAATCTGCTGGAGAAGGCGGGAAGTAGCCTAATTATTCTATTTAATACTCAACGCTGCTGAAATTTTCAGCACTTAGCGATACAGGTGTATGCTCGTGCTTGCATGGCGGCGTATGACAGGTATAATCCACAACGTTTTCCGCATACCTCTTCAGTGCCGAAGTGGCGAAATCGGTAGACGCAGTTGATTCAAAATCAACCGTAGAAATACGTGCCGGTTCGAGTCCGGCCTTCGGCACCAAAAGCATGTAAATGGACCTCAACTGAGGTCTTTTTTTATGTCTAAAATCCGCGCCACACAAGGCTTTTCACGATTTTCCCCTTAATTGAAGTCAACTCGGGTCAACCCACATCAAGTCGCTTGTGAGTATATAACTGAGTATATATGCTGATTCGATAATGTTTGTATACTCACGGCGGTACATGGAAGGAGAACCATCATGGCTCTGACTGATACTAAAGTCCGTTCGGCAAAACCTGAAGATAATGCAAACCCGCTATCTGATGGTGATGGCCTGTTTTTACTGGTACATGCTAATGGCTCCAAATATTGGCGATTTCGTTTTCGCTTTGGTGGCAAGCAGCATGTGATGGCGTTTGGCGTTTATCCCGAAGTTTCACTGGCGGATGCCAGGAAGAAAAGGGAGGAGGCCAGGAAGCTGGTTGCTGCTGGTATCGATCCTCGAGCACATAAACGTGCTGTGAAAGAAGAACAGGCGAAAGAGATTATTACTTTCGAGAAGGTCGCCCGAGATTGGCTCGCGACCAACCAGAAATGGTCGGAAGCTCACGCTGAGCGAGTGAAAAAGAGTCTGGAGGATAATGTTTTTCCGGCGATTGGGACGCGCAATATTGCTGAATTGAGCACCCGCGATTTGTTACTTCCCATTAAGGCCGTAGAGACGTCTGGACGTCTTGAAGTGGCTTCCCGTCTCCAACAACGTACTACGGCCATCATGCGTTATGCAGTACAAAGCGGTTTAATTGATTACAATCCGGCTCAGGAGATGGCAGGAGCGATTGCTTCTGGCAATCGAAAGCATCGTCCTGCGCTGGCCTTAAAGCGTATTCCAGAACTGCTTCAGAAAATAGATGGCTATACCGGAAGACCATTAACCCGTTGGGCAACCGAACTCACCCTGCTTATCTTTATTCGTTCCAGTGAACTGCGTTTTGCACGCTGGTCGGAGATAGATTTTGAAACCTCGATGTGGACGATCCCTCCTGAGAGAGAACCCATACCTGGCGTTAAGCATTCTCATCGCGGCTCAAAGATGCATACACCGCATCTGGTGCCTTTGTCTAAGCAGGCGCAGGAGATCCTGAAACAGATAAAGCAGTTCTGTGGCAAGCATGAACTGATTTTTATTGGCGATCACGATCCGCGTAAACCGATGAGTGAAAACACGGTGAACAGTGCGCTACGGGTGATGGGGTATGACACTAAAGTTGAGGTTTGTGGTCATGGCTTCCGCACGATGGCTTGTAGCTCATTGATTGAGTCAGGGTTATGGTCAAAGGATGCGGTAGAACGACAGATGAGTCATATGGAACGTAACTCAGTGCGGGCAGCGTATATCCATAAGGCGGAGTTTATCGACGAACGCAAACTGATGCTGCAATGGTGGGCGGATTTCTTGGATGCGAATCGGGAGAAAGGGATCACGCCGTTTGACTATGCGAAGATCAACCAGGGGCATGGTGAGTGAGACGAGTGCTTTTATTTCTTGATTGATGTTTAAATTAAAATGACCAACCAGCCCGATTAGGGCTGGTTGGTCGCTGTATTTTTTATATGCCTCGGAAAGAAAGGTCGGTATTCCGAAAAAAGAAAGAGGCTTAAATACAATGAAATTCATATTTATTGAAAATTCGTAAATTGCTACGCAGTGGCAGGCTCGATTTTTGATTTCATGAAAGTTACGTAAATGTAATGACATGTGTGTTTTGAGGGCAGGACATCATACAGATTACATACATAGACAAGAAGAAATGGTTTTTAATGTGAATATGAACATAACTATGCCATAAGGTGGCGAAAGGCCTATAGAGATCAAGGGGTAGCTTGTATAAAATAGGTGCATTCTTACTTTAGAGAACATGAAGTTATGAGCGCAATCACATTACGTAAAGCGTTGGGTGTACTTGCGAAGTCATCTTCGTTTTCCGTCACCACCGTGACACACCGTCAGAAGGATGAGTTCGATCAGTTAAAGGAACAACTCTTTGTTAAACAAGAGATTGAAACTGAATTGCAACGCTATCTGGATGTTGCTAAACCCGGTGAAATCATTTTTTTGTGCGGTAGTAGCGGGGATGGAAAGTCCGAAATTTTAACCCGCTGTCAGTCAGATCCGCGTTATCAGCGGCGATTTAGTTTCCACCTGGATGCCACGCATAGCTTTGCCCCTCGACAATCAGCTATTGATGCTTTGAATGATTTATTTGCTAATCATCACCAACAATCATCTCCGTTGCTCATTGGCATCAACACAGGGATGCTAGCCAATTTTGCCAGAGAAGGTGCTGAATGCCACCAGGCGATCCGGTCTGCAATTGACTCATTTTTATCAGCGCAGCAGGATGCAAGCCGTCCTTATCGTAAGGAGAATTGTTCTTTTTTTGATTTTGAACACTACCCTAAATTCCAATTTAACGAAAATAAAAACTATTCATCATTTATTAAAGCCTTATTAGATAACTTAACTCGTGATGATGATAATAATTTATTTCAGTTTATCTTTCGGCGCGATGAGTCAGTTAATCCGGATCTAAAAGAGGTCGCAAACTTTAAATTGCTTTGTATACCTGGTGTGCAGAATGTATTAATTACGCAGCTTTTTAAAGCGCGATTAATTAAAGACCAGTTTGTAACAACCCGAACGCTGCTGGACTTTCTGCATCATCTGTTGATGGGGCCTGGCTATTTGTTTGATAACCTCTTCACCGGTGCAGAAAATGATCTGATTAAAAAAGTTTCCGATTTTGATCCCGCCAGATTGCACACTTATGAACTTGATCAGTTTGTTTTGCGCTATGAATTGGGATTGGTTGATGCTGAGCTCGATGATTTTTTAGCCGCACTTGAGCCGTTACACATTAAGTTTGATCGCCAGTGCGTTAAGCCCGGTGACGCAACCTCCTTGATCCGGCTTTTCTGGCTATTGCAGCACGAGTCGTTGGGTAATGATTATCATCGGAGATTTTCCGCGTTCTTTAACGAATCGTTGTTTGAACGTTACTCAGAAATCTGGCATTTGCATAGAAATTACACAGCAGATCCGGAGCAAAAAAGATCACTGAATCGCTTTTATGCTTTTGAGCTTATCGCGGGTATCCAGCGCTATGCTAACCGCAAAGCACCTGAATTAAGTATGCAAAAAGAAGAGTTCTTTTTGGGTGAGTTTGGTGGGGTTAAAATAACCGCGCCGGTGGAGGTAAAGCCTGATTGGGATGCTATCCGTAATAAACATACGGCTCATCCAACTGGCTTCGATGTCTATTTAAAGGTGGGGCAAAATCCACTACCGCATATCCATATCGGGCTTAATTTGTTCGAATTATTGGACAAGTTGAATAATGGCTATCGTCCGAATAAATACGATAAAAATGCCATCGTGTTACTGGATGAAATTGTTGAGTTGATCGCGGAGCAGGCTAAATCCAGCAGCGAAATCAAATTTTATGATGGCAGACAACGGGTTTATCGTGCAAAGGCGGATGACGATATGATCACTATTAGCGGTATGGAGGGTTAGCAGAATGTATCCTATCGCAACCGAGTTAAAAGTGGGTAACAATCAACTGGATAGTTACCTGCCTGTACGCAATAAAAACAACGATATTAGCTGGCAATTCGTCACCGGACTGGCCCTTAGCTACGCGCTGAAACGTAAAATTGAAGCCTACGATCCTGACCAATTCCGTGAAGATTGTAAAACACATATGCAGGAGCTGCTGGATGAGCCTGCATTCTGGTCGGTGCTGGAACGGATGTATTTTTCCAGTCAGGATATTTTCCGTGTATCCCCTCTTTTTTTACTGTTTCACGCTCAGTTTGTGGGCGAAAAAATAAGTGCGGGATCTACGGCAGATAAACGTCTTGGTACGCTGTTTGCCAATTTGATGGGCGATTTCAGCCTTCGTTACCCCATACAGGACAGACTGAACTTCATTGAGCAGCAAATGCTGAATAAGCTCAATGAAAAAATAAAATTGCTGGGGAAAGGACCTTTTGCCGAAGAGCAACCCTATCTTCCATATATGGTCACGTGTTTTCAGTCCGATCTGGCGTTTTTGGCGGAGCACCCACAATACCTTTTACAAGAATTGACCAACACCCTACGTTTGTACGCCTTTAGCTGGTGCGCTCAACTGGCGCTCAATCTGGACAACTGGCAGGACGGCGAACCACAAAGCAAATCACTGTTTTTTATTCTTGATAGCGAAAAAGCCAGCTCCGAACGGGAAAAGGTGAAACGTTATGGCTATAAGCTGTTCGCCAGCCAGAGCGAAAAACTGTTCCCGATACTTTCCGCGCTGGAGGTGTTGCAGGTAAAAGGGGAGAAAAAACGCCCTCTCTGGCAGGTATATCAGGATTGTTTGAATTATTCGGGTCCCCCAAATCAAGTGTTAGATGAGATTAATGATTACATACAGAAATTTATTAGTAAGGAAGAACGAGATCTTCCTGCTCGTGACCGCGCAACAAACTTGGAAAGTGCTTTCAAACAGCTATTATCCGTTGCCGTAGAGCAATTCCAGGATAAAAAAACTAACCGCGCGGATATAAATAAGAACTACATTAAGGAGCTGGAAAACCAGATTTGCACTGACTTCATTCAGGTGCGCGGTCGGGCAGGGAAAGTGCTGGTGCTGAATCAGGATCGTCTTCTGTTGCTGACCAACCTCACCGTGGGCAAAAATGACAAACTCCGCCTGCACGAACTGTTGCGTGGTTTTGAACAGCGCGGTTTTTATCTGGATAATCAGTCGGCGCAAACGCTGGTGGCGTTTTATGAACGCATGGGAAATGTAGAGCGAATGAGTGATAGTGGAGACGCCGTGTATGTCCGTAAAACAGTATGAAACCTATCTGGCAGAAACCTTTATTGAATGGGTAGGTGGCATCATTCAGCCCGGCGAGCGCTACCAGTTCAAATCTCCCGATCCCGATAATGCCCTAAAACTCTGGGAAGCATTCGTCTCTCTGGCGAACGGCAATCGGTTGGAAATTGCGCCAGGGCAATATATTGATTGCCTCCTCTGCAATGGTGTTCAGCTTATTCCTGTACTGCACGGTGCCGAGGCTCCAGCATTCACAGAAAACTACATTTCTCATTTGCGCGATGAAGTTGCAGGGCGCAGCGGCGTTTTTGCCCAAACAGCACTGCTGATTATTCACAACAGTATGCTCGATACCCTGATTAACAGCACGAAAGACGTGGCAGCGCCGGATGCTATCTGGTACCCACAAACTTTCAGTCATCAACTGGAAAAGCTCATTACCACTGATAGTAACCGTTCGGAATTGTCCCGCTGTTTGCTGGAGGATCAACTGGCGACGGTACTGGATGAAGGCGCTACTGTCTTTGGTTTCTCGTCGCTGTATCGCTTGCTGGATGATGGCAATCTGGATTTCTCCGAGCTTCATCTGTTTAAAGATGATGAACTATTGAACTATAGCCAGAAGCAGCTACGCACCCGACTGAATGAAAACCGGAAATTATATCGCCAGATAGAAGATAGTGTTGAACGCTACAGTGGACAACTGGAGAATGTGCTGCCTGAGTTTAGTACAAAATTCATTCAGGAGCATTTTTACGATAAAGATGACTGGCGTGAGCTCGATTTCTCCGACTATAGGAAAGAGAAAGAGCAGAACAGTGAACAAAAACTGGTGCTGGAGAACGTCTCCGTCGAAAACGGCGAGGTTTGGCAACGGGCGAAAAGCGCCAGTAAGGCAGGCAAACGTGACATCAGCTTGCTGGTGCAGGTGCAGCCAGGGCAATCAAAGGCTGAGCTGGAGTTTTGTTTTCAGGGTAATGATCTTCAGGATAGCCAGATAAAGATTGCTCATAATCGCCAGTTAAAGACTGAACCCTTCTGGCGTACCAGCCGGGCGGGCGGCAAGACTTCCCGCATTATGGCGTCGGTGCCTTTTGACGGGCATCCCTGCTTCTTTAGTCTTGAGCTGACCAACCGCAATAATTCAGCCGAAGAGTATAAATTTCGCCTGTTGTTGGTCGAGCAGGGACAATTCTGGCTAAACGATATTCAGCACTGCTACCGTGTTGAGCCCGGTAAAGATCAAATAACCCTGCAACTGGAAGATAACACGCTGCGTATTGCCGAGTCTGGCAACCTGACCTGTACGTTGGATGATGAGAGCGAAGACATCGACTGCCAGCATTATGCTCAGGTGAATTTTGAGACGCTGGCAAATCAAAGTGACCTGGTTCAGTTTGCGCTCGTTTCCGGTGATTCCCGTCTGTCGTTTAACATCGAGGGACCGGGAGCAGAAGAAGGGCTAACGCTACCGTTGCTTTTTGACCAAAGTCGTTTCAATAAGTTGTTCAAAGAAGAGGGCAATGCAACCTGGAACCGACTAAAAGGGCGCATCATACTCGATAATACTGAACACAAGGTTGTCGGTGTACGCCAGCAGTTGTTGATACTGGAAGCCTCATTAATTGAGCAACGTCTGCTGGGTACGGGAAGTGACGATAGCGAGTTTGCGTTGGATGAACTTCTTGCCAGCTACCCCGATCTCCATAACGCCTATGAACAGTTATTTGCCTACTATCATCGTCGTAACACCCTACCGAGTCTGGTGTCGTGGTCAGCAGAATATCGCACACTGGTCAGCTACATTGTTACTACGTTTGAACAGGCACTCCAGCAAATCGGCCTGAGCAGAGCGCTGACAGCGCAGGAGAAACGTCTTCTGCATTTGGGGATCTGCCGCAATGATAGCCATGAGCGTCTCTCACCACTGCACCCATTAGTGCTGGCCTACCATCTACAACTGGCAGAAACTATCGTTGCGGAGTCGGAACAGAACGATTCGGCTTCATTTGCCACACTACCGCCGATCACTCTTGATCGCTTGATGGTTTCCGGGTTAATGCCGTTTGTTTACCACAGTGAGCATGAATACGCGCAACTACAGCCGGTGGAAGAAAACCGCTTTTGGATTGACGCGGTTCCCCAGCGGAAGGTCAGCCATGACTACGTTAAACGTCTGGTAAAAGACAAACTCAATGAGTTCACGGACGCTTACGCTCGATTGTTCCAGAGCGCTGAAAACAGTGCGTTGATTATCAATGCCATTAATCAAGGGAACGCCAAAGAACTGTTTCTGGGATTAGTAGAATATTTTAAACAAGAAAAAGAGCACGCTATTTCGGTGCATGTGAACTGCTACGATGAACGTTTGCTACCCAATATGTTCGATCACTTTGCCGAAAGTGGTAGCTATGAGCAGCTTAAAAACGATCTCGATCTGAACAGCGGCGTATGGCGGGCGGAAGCCGATATGCTGATTGACCTGCTGCGTAGCCGGTTAACGTTCAGCAAGTTTGTACTGCCGTCAGAAAGCGACAAGCTGGCCTATGCGCATCTGGCATTTTTCATCAATACAGCACCTGTGGATTGCCGCCAGATCCGCATTGAAGATGCGTCTAGCGGGGTATTGTGTCATGGGTTGATCGCTGGGGAAGGTGCCGAAACGCAGGGAGATGCTTACTTTACCGCGTTTGGACTGCGAGATGTGGATACTGAGTCCTACTGCGCCCTGCGTCTTGCCCGACTAATCGGCTGCCTGTGGCAACCCGCACGTCAAAGCAACAGCCAGTATCATGGACAAGGGATCGGCCTGGCCGTGAGTGGCAATTTTAAACAGCTGCTCAATTACTCTTACAATAGCGCGCTCTGGACCACCATCATTGATCCTAAAGTCACCCTCGACTTTTTTACCAGCCAGAAAGATGTGGTGCTTATCCACTATTCTGACCAGTACACCAGTTGCGCAGGCTACGATGCCGTCACCGTCACGAAACAGGTTGATTTGTTCCTGCGGTTGCTCCAGACCGGAAATCAGTCAGGGCAGCCTGCTGTTGATAGTCAGCATTTGCTGGCTGAATTTAACGCCTTTAACGGTGAATGGCTGCTGAAAATGCTGCGTTCCAGTGAAAGAGAGCGTAAAGAGAAGCACGGCATTATAGGTGCGTACAAATTTGTGCAATCTATGTTGCACCAGTCCGATATTTGCTGGATTCCGTTATCGGTGGCCGAAATGATCCGCGTGTCCGGCAATGTCGGGCTGAAAATGAAAGAGAGCGATTTATCGAGAAATTTACAGGGTTATCGTAAAGGTGCGATCTCTGATGATGTGCTCTTTGTTGGTTTCAAAGAAAACCGTCTCTATCTGTTGCCGCTGGAAGTTAAAACCGGGGCGCGGCCTGACTACAGCTATGCAGGCCAACAGGCTCGTGAGCTCAAACGTTATTTACAGCAGGATATTCTGGAGCCACAAACGCTGGCATCGCAATTGTACCGGGCGCTCTTTATTCGTCAGGTGCTGATGCAGGTGGAGAAACTGCGTCTGTATGGTGTGCTGGACAGCGACAAACTGGCTCCCTTGCTGGATCGACGTGAATGGTGGTTAACGGGAGACTATCAGTTAGGTGAATTGGCCGACTATGTGGACGGCATCGTCGTGGCGCATGTGGACAGCGCAACCTGCTTTGCTCCCTCTTATAAAGAGACGGTGGAGAATATCTTACAGATCGAAATCCCTTATTCACTGCTACCGTCGCTGATCGCTGCGCAGGGGGATGAACCACCGCTGGCGGAACGTCATCGGGTGCCGGAAAAATATCGGCTTCAGCCAGTGTGTGATGCCACTCCGTCACAACCCGAAGCCGTGGTAGGAGTCACAACGCCGACTACTGCACAGTCCATTTCGGAACCGGGGTCGTTACAGCCCGCTGTATCAGTGGTGACTCCTGATATTAGCGATACACCATTACAGATCCTGTTTGGTCATGACGTTGCGCGCCAGATCCCATTGTATTGGGAGCCAACCAACACCGCGAAGTTCATGAATACCAATACCGGTATTATTGGAACAATGGGCACCGGGAAAACCCAGTTTACTAAATCGCTGGTCACACAGTTGATGCGTAATCAGTCCTGTAACGTTGATGGCAAACCTATTGGTTTGCTGATCTTCGACTACAAATCAGACTATGTGGATGAGGCTTTCCTGGATGCTACAGGGGCTAAAAAGTATCAGCTATCTTTGTTGCCTTACAACCCCTTATCGTTATTTGGTGATATGCCGATGTTACCCAGGCATACGGCTATGGCATTTGCTGAAACGATGGGTAAAGCCTACAACCTTGGCGTAAAACAACGCATGAAGCTGGTTACACTAATAATGGAGTGCTATGACTTAGCAGGAATAGTGCCTCATGATCGAGCAACATGGAATCGTGTGGCACCGACCATTGAAGATGTGTGGCAACAGTATCTGGCTCAAGATAAAGTAGACGAAGATTCATTGTACGCTGCACTTTATAACCTGGCAGGTTTCCAGATATTTGAAACAAATCCCGAGAAAATGACCAGTTTGTATGATCTGGTTGATGGCGTCACTGTTATTGAGTTAGCTGGTTATTCACAAGAAATTCAAAATCTGGTGGTAGCCCTGACACTGGATCTGTTTTACGCGCAGATGCAAAAGCGCGGTAAACCGGTGGTGCGGGGGGATTATCGTCAGCTCACTAAAATGATTCTGGTGGACGAAGCCGATAACTTTATGCGTCAGGATTTTTCCAGTCTACGTAAGATCCTTAAAGAAGGCCGTGAGTATGGCGTTGGTGCGATCCTGTCAACGCAAGAGATCACTCACTTTAAGACCGGGGAAAATAATTATGCCTCCTATATTTTAACTTGGGTGATCCATCGTGTTTCTGAGATTAGGAATGCAGATATCAAGGCGGTGTTTAACGTTGATGATAAAGGTGATCAGGAGTCTTTGATGGGGCAGATTCGGCAGCTTGAGAAGCATTTTAGTCTGTATGTTGATGGGGACAAGCAGGTTAAGAAGATGCGTGACCGGGCGTTTTGGGAACTAGTGAAATGACAATTATTGAAGCTATCGTGAATGTATTAAAAGAGCATGGAAAGCCTTTAGCGCATAAAGATATCTATGATTGTATTATAAATAAAAATTATTATTCATTTGGCGCAAAAGATCCCGTAGCAGTAGTCAGAGGTGAAATTAGGAAGCATTGTTACGGTATCGACTTCCCAAGTGCATCACCACGAAAAATATTTATTGAAGTAAAATCCATAGGACAATCAAAACCCTTATATGATTTATGGCAAGGGCAATTATCTAATGCCAGTTCTCTAAAGATTGAAAAAACAACAAAAGACCAATTACCAGAAGAGATCATTCATAGTAAATATATCGAGCATATAGATAATATAAAAAGTCAATTACTTGATGCTATTAACTCTTCTGATCCAGCGTTCTTTGAGCGGCTAGTAGTAACTCTTTTATTGAAGATGGGATACGGATGGAATGAATCTGAGGCGGGTAAAGTTGTTGGTGGCGCAGGAGATGAAGGGATTGATGGCGTTATAAATGAAGATAAATTGGGGTTGGAGAAAATATATATCCAAGCAAAAAGATATAATAGCAAAAAAGTTCCACCCAGTGAAATTCGTGAATTTATTGGTTCCGTGAATCAAAAAGGTGCACATAAAGGTGTATTTTTCTCATCATCCTGTTTTACAGAACAAGCAAAAGATAGTGCAAAAAAAGCACAAGGCATGACTATCACATTGATTAATGGTGAACAGCTATGCGAATATCTTGTCCAAAATGGCATGGGGGTCGCAAAGGTTGGCACTTATGAGCTTTATGAAATAGATAGAAACTTTTTTGATTTCTAATACACATAGGAGGCCATTTATTTTGGCCTCCAATCTAAGAAACTAATCGATCATTGCAGCAAGTCCCGGCCTGCCAATTAATCTTAAGCCAGTTTTAAAATTGCTAAGGAATGTCGTTTTTGAGAATAAATGGATAAACTTATCATGTTTTATTCTTTCCTTTTCTTCATTATCGATACCATTGACTCTTTCTAAGTTGGTCTGTAATTTTTCGTCAAACAATTCACTGTACTCTCCTTTTAATGCCATATAGCAAATTGTTTCCATTTTAATAATATCATCAATGGTTATACTATCTTTTATTGTTTCGAAAAAATCATGTTCAGGAAATTCATTGCTTATCATTATATCTGATATTTTTACAATGCCACCTTCCGATTTATTAGCAACTTTAAATTTTCTAGAACTATGATTATTAATTATTAATGTGATTATTTTATCATTTAAAATAGATATATCTGACTCTATTCCTATGTTTCCAGCAAACTCTCTATGGCCTTCAATTAATTTAATTGCACGTTCGAAAGCTTTGTTACTTAAATCGTATTTATCTATAAACTCCGATTTTTTTATTAAAAAATCACTATCATCATTCCCCCATGTGTCACGATTTGGCAATAAATCTGATAGTTCAGATAATTGTTCTCGACTTAACTCTTTTGTACGAGTTTCAGTTTTATGCTCTTCTACATAACACTCAGATGCATTCAAAAAACATTTTAACTGCGATGTTAGCTCCGTAATACTTGACTGGAGTGCAAGGTAGTTTATAACTTTTCTATCTGGTATTATTTGATTGTTGTCTTTTCTTACGGGATAGCGAAATTCCTGAGCTGTTGGATCTAATTGAGCAATTTCAGTAATAAGGTGATCAATAGATGATATTATCTCTATGAATATAGGAGCCCTCGGTGTCTTCTCTTTTAAACAACTCCATAATGTATCTATATCATGTCCATGGATATCTCCATCAGTTATGTTAATACCACAATCACGAAGATTTGATAAATGAGATTTTAATGCCAGTTCTATACCATGGCGTACTGAATACAGTATAGGAAATATTACAATATCCAGATCCCCGGTGAGTCTCTCTGATATGACTTTATCACATAAATAATTTGCCGCATTGAAATACCCTTCGGCATAGGAATAGAAATCATGGATATTATCACCACCAACACATGCGTTTAGTCCATCACTATCTTCGGGTGAAAAAATGCTATTAAAGTTCATTTTTTAAATACCTGTATTTTGCTCGGAGAAGTATCATACTCCTCCGAATGGTATTTAATATTTTATCTATAAACGGAATTGTTACAATGATTGAACAAAATCCTTTAAACTCCGATGATTCCTCAATGCAGCAATCCCATCCTCTACATGTGCCGCCCATGCCTTAATAATATCTTTCTGTGCCATGTGCGGATAAAGCATCTTTAACACCAACTCCGTAGCTTGCAATGTTTCCCCCAGCCACGTAATTTTATCCAGCACCAACGAACCATCCAGCTTCTTACTATCCCGCTCAGGCGAATAGCGAAACTCACTCTCCACCGAGCGGAAAAATGCCAGTCGAGCCGCGACATTCGGCGTAATCCCAGTATATCCTTTTAACTTTTTAAGCTGGTCCTCAGTCTGACGACTAAGCGCCATTCGATTCGGGAGCATCAGACAGCCTCCTTAGTTAGTTCCCAGAAATAACCGGGTTTCAGCGCAGATGATTTGGTATGTGCATTAAACACAATCTCATAAGCATGAGAAATATCATCACGCAGTCGATCGACGAAATAACGCTCGTCAACTTCAGTATCGGTGGATAGCAGCACAACCTGATGGCTGGCTTCCGGGAAATAATGATTAATCAACTTATCCCGGTGCTGAGAATCCAGACGCCCTAACGGCGTATCAATAATCACCGGGAAATCACGCCCAGAGGTTTTTGCCAGCGCCTCAAGAATGGCAATCGCATAAATCTGCTTTTCACCCGCAGAAAGCAGCTTACGATTAATCACCGACCCCTTTTCATCCACCAGTTCAACATCAAATGTCTGTGGATTTATGTGCGCATTAAGCTGTAAATCCTCTTTACGGGCCAGCTTGTGGTAGGCAATTTCAAAGTTAGCAGATAACTTTTTCACTCGCGCCTGCGTTAGTACATTGCTGTAGTAATCGAGCAGGTTAATGGTCTCTTGTGCATTTTTAAATGCGCTGCTCAAACCATGCTGGCTACGGGTGATGTCATGTGCTTTCTGTACCTGACGAACACAATCCAGTTGCTGCTGTTTCGTCCGTTTAGCCTCTTCCAGCAGAGAGCGGTATTTTTGCCGCTGTTTTTCACGCTTATGATCGAGATCGCGTAATGCTGCAAAGAGATCCATTAACTGCTCGTCTTCCGGGGCGCGAGCAATATTGGCAGCGGCCTGCTCCAGTTGTTGTTCAATATCCGCTAATTGATGGCGGTACATATCAAAACGCTGCCATGCTTTTTTGCTGTCCTGCTCAATGGATTGCTGGAGCATACCGGCTTCACGTTCAGAAATATCAAACAGCAAATCACCTTTTGGTTTGGTTGCCATATATGCGTCCAAATTATTGGTAATCGCTTCGGTAGCAATGGCTCTGGTACTACTCTCACTGCTGGAACGGAACGCGATATCATTTTTGAGTTGAGTTAAAAATTGATTTAACTCTGTCTCAAAAATTTTCGCCTGCTTGATCTGCGCTTCATTGGCAATTTTTTCCAGCAACCGCGACAACGTATTAGGCGCTAATGCATAGGGCAACGATCCATCGCATTCCTGTCGTAACGCTTTTTCCAGACGCTCTTTTTCTTTTAACAGCGTTTCAACTTTCTGTTTTTCCTGTGCTTTGGTCTGGGCAAATGCGCCGCCCTGCGCATTTAACAATCCCTCATGGCGAATAATGTCCTGGGATAAAAATTCGATCCGCGAGTTGACGAAATCGGCTTCTTCCAACAATTTCTCCGCCTGACCGGCAAGTGTTTTAATCTTTGCCTCAAGCGCTTCAACCTGCTGTTGCTGGGAGCCACCCAACTGGGCAGTTTGCTGGCGTTTGACAAAAATCATCAGATCATTTTGCAGTCTGGCGATCAGATCCAGTCCCAACAAACGACGCACCGCTGTACGCAGAATATTGCCGGATTCATCTTCCGCCAGCTCTGCAATCTTCTCTCCATCAAAAAAGAAAAGATCGGCGACACCGTGAGGAATTAATTCATTCAAAAATCCCTGACACTGGTCATAACTGAGTTCACTACGCGGTTGCCCGTCCTGCTGCAAAGAGAGACGATCTTTCTTTCCTTTTTTCCAGCTACGCGTGACGGTAAATTCAGTCTCATGGCCGTTTTGGTTGTAGGTAAACGTTAGTTCTACTGCGGCCTCATCCGGACGCTCTGCCGTATACGTCCCGTTATGCACCAGCGCCCCGAGCTGCTCAATATACTCCTGCTGCTGCATTGCCGGGCCAAACGCTAAACGTCCATACAGTGCCAGCCGAATTGCTGACAAAATAGATGTTTTCCCTGCACCATTTAAACCACCAAATAGCACTATTGGGCGAGGGTTTACTTCATGCGGGCGCTTTCTGGGAGCCAGATCGATGGTGTGTGTGCCGCAAAATACGCGAAAATTATGTAATACCAGTTGCTTAATGAGCACGTTCATTTTCCTCATCGATAAGCACAGACGATTCGCCCGCATCGATAATTCTGCGCTGTAAAGTCTGAAGTTCAGCTTCCAGCTTTTCAACTTCGTCCTGATGAATATCCCGATCGTTGCGTTTTTGCAATGTTACCTGTTGCTGCTGGATCTCTTCCAGGCTGCCCCAGTCCTGCTTCAAAATTGTGCCGAGCTTGTCAAAAATCCCCTGACGACGACTTAATCCTTCCATCGAGGTTTCCAGCTCAATCAGTTTCATCACCATTTCAGGTACTACGTCGAACCCTTGCGTTATCTGCGCCAGCAAATCAGCATCGCTGGCATCAAAGCGCGACTGATCGTCAACCACCCAATTCAGATCCTGCTGATATACCTCACGGTAAATCTCCGGCAATGTGTCGTGCCAGTCTGGCTCGTTAGGATCTTTCAACCACTCCTGACGGATAGCGTGCAGCTCCGGCTGGGTAATTAACGTAATCGTGTGGCCCTGAGCGTTTAAATCACGCTCAATTTCCAGTAAGTTTTTTAACCACTGCTGGCGGTATTTGAGCCAGTAGGGGCCAGGAACATGCTTACGCTCTGCACTGCGATCTTCGCCGTCTTTAGCGTACTGATAGCTCACCTTACCGGTGCGGCGTTTATAGTTGCGATAGGTGTCTTTATTCGCCGGATCGGTGGTAAACGCCAGCAGATCACGATATTTCAGCAATGGCGACATCCACTCTTCGCCATTTTTGATCAGACTTTCCATCGCTTTATCTTTGGTGACTACGGTACAGGTCCAGCAGCCAAAGCGAGAGTTCCCGCAAGAGGGGGTACTTTCGTCGATCACTAGGGGACACTCACCCTGTGCGGAAGAGTCCATATACAGCGTCCACAGCGGACGGTTGTTTCCACCCCACGGGCTTTCCCATTCGTCGATATCTTCAGGAGCATAGCGGAACGCGCCGCGCAGCAGTTTCCAGACGTCCTCTACATCCCAGGTATCAATAGGGGTATAGATAAACGCATTTGCCAGTGTGGTATGCCGGGCCAGGCGTGAGCCATCAATTTTGTGCTTTGCGATGACCTGCGCACGGGAGGCACTTTCGCTACTACGTGAGCCGAGGACAACAATCACTTCATCAAACTGGCTGACCTTATCTTTAATAAAGTCGCTCACCGGATTGATTTTCATACGCTCGGTACACCAGCGAAAACTACGGGTTGGGGCCGGATAACCTTTCCCCAGTAAATTGACCCAGAAGGTTTCGTTAGTTTTAGGCGTTACCGCATGTTGAGTGATCGGCAGATCATTACGCTTTGCGCCTGCTTCAATCTGCAACATTGTTTTTTTAATTAAATCTACTACCACTGGCGTTTCCACCAGCGTATCGGATGACACCACAAAAACATCTTTGCTGCGCATTTCCGGGGGCAGGCCGAGCAGGGCCAGATACACCAGCGTGATCACGGCGGAAGAATCTTTCCCGCCGCTATAGCCAATTACCCACGGACGCTTATCCGCACAATAAATTCTTTGAACTTCAGCAACATATTCGGCCAGAGGGCGTCCAGCGAACTGCTCTTGATTAATAAAATCTTCGTATTCGGCTAAATCGTAGGCCTGAACTAATTTACTCATGAGACAACCATTTGAGCTTCAAGCTCCTGTTCTTCAGGAGTGAGGGGGATTGAGAGAGCGGTTTTTAGTGCATTGCAGGTGAGCTGGATCGCCGTATTGGTTTTACTCAGTTTGCCGTGCTGCATCGCACGTTTGATGAGATCCGGGTTGTTTCTGCGCCAGTTAAAAGTTTTAAGTGCAGCTATTTTCTCCGGCCATTGCTCAGGATAATCCGTTAGCAGGGTATATCCCAGTTGCCCAAGTGCCTGCAATCCAATGCCATGAGCGTGAACATAATCTTGTCGTAACTGAACCGGTGAAACCTCTTTTTTAGCCGCTAGCTGCCAATCCGGCATCACGTTAAAAATAGCTTGCCAATATTGGGTAGCTATTTGGGTGCATTCCTCAAAGTTGTTCTCTTTGGGATCTTTACCCAACAATGCGCGGGTAGCCTGCTTGATGCTGCTCAACGTAAATAACTTATTCGACCGCTGACTGATGCCTGATTTTTCCAGTTCTGTCATCCCAACAAACGGCTCTATGGACATCGCCAGATAACGTGCCAGATTTGAACTGGCATCGCGATGATCGTATAGAGACGCCAGCGACGGGCTGGGGCGAATGGCGTATTTATTCAGATCGGCGAACATCTGCTGGCTACGTTTTAAGCCTTCATCAACAAAGAACAACACCGGAATATTATCCTGGCCCAGCTCCGGGCGAGCATCCAAAGCGTCTTCAATCGCTTTACGGCGGTGCTGACCGTCGTTGATCAGAATTTGTGCATCCATTGGCACGCATAACGTCCCCAAGTTGTTGGAGTTGGGAAACTCATCAAACTGAACGTCAACGGCAATGGACGCTGTCAGAGCTGAAAACACATAATCTTTTGGATTTTCCAGCAGATAACGCACCATTTCGGGGATGCGTGATTTATTCAGTGTGCGCTGTGCGCGTAACTCGGGCGGAACGTCATTTTCATCAAAGCTGAATATTTTGGGGATGATACGCATCGGGCATGTGGCAATATAGAAAGGACGACCTGCCTGTATGCCACGTATAGCCGGAAACGAGTAGCAGTAGTCTGCATCAACACTAGCCATGCTGTAATCCGTGTAAAAATCGAATGAATTGAGTTACGTGATATTTTACGTAATGCTTGATAAAATTTATAGTTTTTTTATGTTTTACGTAATTTTTTGCGTACAGGATTCCATATCTAAGAGTGCTCGTGGCTGTTGTGCTATTATTTTAACCTCCGGGGGAGATGACGCTGATACCTCCTGTCGTTAACGGTAGAGGGATGTTCGATACGGTGATTATCTCAACATTGCCCGAGCGTGTAAGAAACTGAATCTAAATTAACTCCAGGCATCTGATCCGTTTGGTGGGGGCATGAATGAGAAACTGAATACGTAACCCCACCACGTCCACTGGTTCTGCGGCTTGTTGCGCTGGACAGATTGGTGAGACCAGGCAGTTGTTTGAAGGTTTTGGTTCTATGTCTCTATTGACTAAATGGTATTGCAGGTGCTTTTCGGTCTGAAGAAAAAGCATAAACCTATTATGTTCGAATTGGCGTTGCTGCGTGGTTACCCTGTTATGGATAGCATTGATGCGGTTATGTGCATATTGATGAAGAGGCCAAGGATGAAATTGCGCTATACAGATTGGTCGGAACTCATAAGCAGGGGCATTGTGCCCCCGTTATTGATGGAGTTTCGAGAATGGCACGTACACGCGCCCAGCGCCGCCACCATGAGCGGCGTTTGAAAGCAATCCGCAGGCATTATAATAATGCTGGAAGTTGTTCGTCGACGCATGTTGGCATGGTTTACCACACTCCCTGTTCGTGTAGTTGTTGGATGTGTGGAAATCAGCGTAAAAATCATGGGATGAACCGGCAGGAGGTTAGAGCCCGACTGCGTTACACCGATTGAGAGGGCATATGCGTTATATACAGGAGCATTGGTAACAACCTTTAACGGGAGTTACCTATGTCCAATTTTAATACCAGAAAAGATCGCGATCGGAATGGAAATCCGCTACCACATTATCGAATCAACTATCCCAGCAGTGAAGGGATTACGTATATCCATCACCGTGATCGTTGTGCCCCGCGTCAACCTCGCTGGGATGCAACAAAATCGCCAGGCTGGTGGAGGCGGCTAATGACTACACGTCCACGTCGTGCGGCAAACCGTATTAACGTGGTTCGCGTGTTGCGTGGAGCTGACCCTGATGGCCTGTCATGGCGCACAGGGAACCGGCCGCAGATCTATTTTTATTGAAAACCAACCCGCCGTCCTGGCGGGTTTATTCATATCAGAAGTCTGTATGCCGCGTGGAACGGAGTCAATTTATCCGATGCACTATCGGTATGAATGGGCGTCACGTACTGGATGTGACGCCTTGCCCCTACTCGCTAACAGCTCAAAGCGACGTAGTCTTCTATCTGCGGCTGCAACCCCCAGAGTGTCTGTAGCTTCTGATCTGTCCACGATATCAGCGATTCCGTGGATAACCGGTGTAACTCCTTCCATTCGTTGTGATCGATACCAGTTGCCAGTTCAGACCAGCACAACAGCGTTAACCGCTCTTTGATCCCTGGCCCCCTGAATTGTTGAAACAATGACTGTAATTTGTTGCTGAGGCGACGCATCCCCAGTCGCTCGCATTCGCTGAGCAGCACACCCGGCAGCATTAACGACATCAGGCCTGTGTTGATGTCCTGCGCCGTTATCATTGGTGCTGTTGTTGGAATATTGAGAATGCGCTGGAGGCGTTCAGGGATAACCAGTTCGGCAAGATCGCCTCCGGGAAGTGTACAGGACACTATTGCCAGCGTGTGCCATCGGATTATCTCGGGCTGGCACTGACCATGAATAATGGCCGGACGAGTATAATCGTTCAGGCAGGTCTGGTAGTGGTTGAGTAATGTATTCATTGTTTTTCCTTACGTTAGTTAGCAGGCAGGCAGCGGCGGCCGCCGCAGAGTGCCGGAGCACCGATGTGCCAGGGATGGATTGAAATCAGATAGTGCAGAGAATTATTTGCGGGATGGTTCAGATGCTCACGAGAGGAATGGCGTTGATGAGCCGCTGGATTCAGTAGTGCATAAACACAACGTACTCATCCATCAGATTCGTCAGTACCGTATTCTCCTCCTGCCGGTGTATCAGCCAGGTGGTAATTTGTTCGTCGTCCGCCAGTGCCAGTATATCCAGCCAGTCGTCTGCCGGAGTCCCCATCATCAAATCGTACCAGCACAGCCAGATAAGCTTCTGGCGAAGCTCACGCGACCTGACCCGCGTCAGAAGATGGCGCAGTTTGCTGGCAAGGTGGTTTTGCTTCAGCCTGACACATTCACTCAATAAAACCCCTTCCAGCCCGGCGTGGGTGAACAACAGTTCCGTGTTGATGTCGAGGCTGATTAGAAAATCACGCTGAATGCTCAGTGGGTCGGGGCGCGTTTTGCCATAAATCATTCGGTACAGGCTTTGTGGCACCACCGCAGTGACGGCTCCAGCCTCCGGGAAATACAGCGCTGAGAGTGTAAGACCGTGGCTGGACTGGACGTTCGGGTGGCACATGCCATTTTTGATGGCGATACTGGTCAGATCGCTCAACCAACGCTGATAGGAGTTGAGCAGTACATCATGACGAGCTGTGGTTTCTTTCATCGATCGATACCTTGTAAAGCAGACAGCCGCAGCAGGTAGCTTGTCCGGCGAGGTTCAGGGAACAAGGGTGCAGGAAATGGAAAACGCTACTGACGTGATTCATCAATGCGCTTCTGGAACCAGGTTTCCACCTCACTGCGTAACCAGCGGGAACTGCGACCCAGCTTTATAGGTTTTGGAAACTCGCCATCTTTAATCAGCTTGTAAAACCATTTGTCCGTTAGTTTTGAATATTTAGTAATAAATTTCATATCGACTAATTCATCGTTTACTTCGGAAGGTAATGTTGTCATGGTTAAATTCCCGGTTGAGAATGATAATCCGGAAAGGCGTTTTCATCGTTGCCTTGCTCCGTCCATAACAACCGGTGCTTACGTAAAAAAATAATAATGCTGTTATCAGCGCTGGCTGCATCCAAAAGAACGATTATCACGACTGTAGATTTTCGAGCGTTCTTTAGCAAAATAGCTCAGGCGAAACGTTAGGCTATTGTAGATGTCAACAAAGTCAGTTGAATGAGCATGCAGGTAATACAATGGATTATCAGGAAAGTGGACCAGTGTTCGATATTCAGGGAATGCAGAAAGAGATAACGCACTCAACCAGGCATCCGCAATAAGCGTCCCCAGATTGTCAGATTCATTTCGATAGTGTCCCAGCGTATTGAATGTGTCGTGATTGAATAATAAAACGATATGATAGTGTGGCTTTTTACCTGACTCATATTCCCTGACCCAGGCATAGCGTAACTCACTATAATGAACTCGAATATTCTGTTTGGCTTTACGTTTTTGATAGGCGGTTATCTTTTCTCTCAGTGATTCAACAAATCTGGACATAATATTTCCATTGTGGTCTGGGATGCTACTGATACTGTCGCCAATATCCCGATACTCAGGTAATCTGAGTATGGCTATTACAGCCAGAGTTCTTGAATGTTGGTTGATAGCATTATTCAACACCATCCACATTCTTTCCAGATAACGTTTGTTGAAAGGAGCATGTCTGTTATCAAGGTTATAACGTTGGTTCATTTCAATATCCTCACGGGTATGTTGGTAGTACATACCAGAGAGGTGTATTTGTATTTTTTTAGCATAACCCTGTCATAGTAATCGAATCTCTTCAGGTATCCATGATGAGGTGATCATCCGTCAGTTATAACGGAGTAGATATATCAGATAGGGACAGAAGACATATATTACTAAACAGACAATATTCATAAGCCAGAAAACCTTTCCCGCTCTGGCTTTGCCCGCCATTTTATCGTCAATTTTTACTCCTAAGTTATGTTTCCTGATTCAGGAGAAAATCATTCATTTTTTTCCTTTCCAAAGATAACCTGATGTTCCTTGTTTTGTGAAATGACAAGTGATAAGGAGACTGTTGAGCCCCATGTCGCAATGTAAAAAACAAGAAAAAGACACAAAATAACCTACGTATTTTTCTACGTAAAATGCGACGTAAATCTCTACGTAGAATCAATTAAAAATGTACTATCTGAATAGATAAAATTGATTGTTTTTGGAGATGATATGAATAAGTCCGGAGATGGAAAAAAGCCAAACATCAGATTAGATAACGCGCTATTCAATGTGATTAAACATAATAAAGGCGAATCTGTGTTTAGTGATGTTACAGGTAACCAAATATTTGGGTGTGAGTGGGAAGATATAAAAAATAAAATAAGCGTTTATTTTTATGGGGGAATGAGTTTAAAGATTCGTTTTCCAGTGTAATGAAATGCAAATGCGATGGTGAAAACATTGAAAAATATGTAACTGGGCTTAGGGAAATAGCATTAAAATATCTGATAAATGAAAATTTATTGTCCTGGTGTAAAGGGCAGAGAGAAATGATGTTGGTATTACATACGGTAATGCAGAGATACAAACTAATGTATTCTACACCAACAATTTCATCGTTTTGTTTTTCTACTGATGTATTTGACTGTGAAAAAGGTTGCGTAGACAAAACGGCCTTTCTACTTGCGCTGGATGAAATGAGTTTTTATATAGATCGTGAATGTGTTCAAAGCGAAATTATGGAGGCGAAAAGATCGTGGGAAGTAATCCAGGATATGGCCGAAAACCCTCTCCCATTCCCAGAGAAGACTTACTCTGCAAAATATAAAGATGATTATTTTTGGGCTATTAAGTACATAGATAAAGTTTACGGAGAAGATATCGTCCTGCATATCGATAAAATTAATAACGCCTGCATATCGGATCAGTTGAGGGTATATCACAAGTACGATATTTATTTTTCAACCAGAAAGATGAATGAGTCAGAACTAAAGCTTTTTGTTGTGCGAATGAAAAAGACCAGAAGTCAGAATAAATATCGTGAATCCGTGAAGGATAAAAAAGTGCTAAATACATATATTAGCTCCGGAGCCAAAGCGAGGCTTACGGCTATGGCTAAATATCATGGAATGAATATCAATGAGGAACTGGAACAACTCATTAATCATGCCTATACAAAATATCGGTAGCCTTACAGCTATTTTCAGACAGATATTATCCCCATGACAACACTCAACAACCCGCCACGAATCACTTCCCAGCGGGTTTTCTTTTAGCTGTCCAAGGAGATAAAAATGATTTGTCCACATTGTGGTTCAGTCAATACGCAGAAGCGAAATATTGGCCGAAAAGTCGGTGGCGGGATTGGTGCTATCGCAGGCGGCGTTGCTGGTGCGGAGGGGGCCACTCGGCGCAGCGGCAGGCTCCATTATTCCCGGCATTGGAACGATCGCCGGAGGCGTGATCGGTTTTCTGGTCGGGATGGGAAGTAGCGCTGCGCTGGGCGCAATGACTGGCGGGAACCTGGATGGTGAGGTGCTTGATGAGTATCTCTGCCATGACTGTCTGCTGACATTCAATGATTAAATATTTTCTGGCTCTGGCCCCATGCATCATTCCGCGTTGTACGGTTTAACCTCGCTTTTCCTGCTGTAGCCCTGTCGCTTCCCGCGACAGGGCCGGGCTTTATTTTCATGCTTTCACTCTGGTTCATCACGGATTGCCGGAGTGCTGCCCCATCGCTCTCCGGCGTCATGTGGACATACCCTGTCCGCCTGGCTCGCCAGAAAATGATGTAAAAACCATCAGTTTTGTCCACCAGCACCCGTAGTGACAGGGATCGGGCCACCGGGAAAAATATTTTTCGCCGTGTCCATACCCTGTCCGCGCCCCTCTTTATCATAACCACATATTTTTCATGGCATTAAAACGGAGCCTTCTATGCCTCAGACTGAACGCCGTCATGAACGGCTTGCCGACAGGCTGACGCAAATCATTCGCCGTCTGTTTGCCGGGGAGAATCTCAATATGCGCCACCTTGCAGAAGAGTTTGGTGTTTCCGTTCGTACCCTGCGCCGGGATCTCCGCGAACGCCTGACCGGATTGGATCTGGAATATAACGACGGTCATTGCCGCCTGGTGACTGCCGACAGTGCAGGTCAACGCGAAAGAAGCGGACTAACACTTGCCCGGCAAAGCGATATGGAAGCGCTGTTTCCGGGGCTGGATCTTCGTCTGGCAGGTGCGCTGCTGGATGAAACTGAACATAGCCCCTGCTGCATCTGGCCCCCGGTGGCACTGACTGCGGGTTCATTTACCGGGATTTTCAGCCATCTCGTCACCGCGATTAACCGACGCAACCGTATCTCCCTGCTGGCGAAAGGGCAGCGCTGCGAGTGCCTCGCGCCTTACCGTCTTATCTGTCTGGAACGTAACTGGTATCTGACGGGCGAGTTATGGAATGACATTGCCGTGTTCCCACTGGCCGAGATCCAGAATGTGGCGGTGCTGGCGGACACCTATACACGTAATGAAACCATCAGCCGTCTTACCCGTCATCCCAACTTTATTAATGCCTTACCGCATTACCGGTTTATCCGGGATCTGCTCGCCACCTTTAAATCCGGCCCGTTCCCGAACGGTGCCGACGAATAAATGCTGATGATTCAGCACAACACCACCGGATGGAGTTCACTGCCGGTTTATCTGAACGAAAAGGAGTACATCATGAAAATCCAGAAAATTACGCTTCGCCTCTGTCATGCCGGGCGTCGCTGCCCGGACTGCGGTTCATCGGACGATATCATTCCGTGGGGAGACGGCTGGATGTGCCGCGACTGCGGCTGTGAGTGGGGAAAAAATAACGGTTACTGATTCAGGGAGCGATGTCATGGGATTCTGGGATACAGCGGGTCGGCTTGCGCTCAGCGCGGCAAAAGAGGGGCTGAACACCGTCAGGGATATGAAAGAAACGCACGATCAACTGGAAGGGAAAAGCAGCTCGCAACTGGAGCAGATCGCCGATAGCCGAAAGGTGGGAGAGATGGAAAGGCGGCTTGCCCGCAAGATCCTGCGCGATCGCGGTGAGAGATAACTGTCTGCATTGTCCGGGGCCTTTTACGGCCCCGTTTTTATTGAAGGAAATAAACAAAGTGAAGATGAAAAACAGAATCACACAAGGGTTATTGGTCGCATCGCTGATGACGGCAAGCGCCGGGGCATGGGCTGCGGGTGCGGGTGCGGCAAAAACCGCCGTAGATGCACTGAACTGCACGGACGACAGTTGCCCATATCCAACCGACCTTTATAAATCCGATCCGGTTTATGCCCACGATATTGAAAGCAATTTAAGCGCGGCGGGAATGGCAAATCTGATTGGCCCTTCTGGCAAGCTGGCCGGGCCGGAAGATCCGTTGTCACCCGTACAGATTGGGGGCAAGACCTGGCTGAAGAGTATGGTGTGCGAGGCGGGTAATTGTGGTTATCACTATTTCAACTTTCTGTATCAACCTGATAGTCATCGGTTACTGGGGTACTATTTCGATGGTAAAGGGGTCTGGGTGGGTAAGCCTGATAACGAAGAGGCCAGTATCCTGACGGACGGTGAGATAAAAACCGGCCCCGGTGAAACAGGTACTGCGCCGGTTGCCACTGCACCCGCTTCCGCGCCTGCATCACCGGATGCGCCGCCAGCCAACACCATCTGGACGTTCAGCAATAAAGGCACGACGCTCTGGCAGGCCTGTGGCGGACAGAACAGCGCCTGTGCGATTGTGGGAAATTCAAAATGGTACGTTGCGGTGCTGAACCGTCGTTCGGCTACCGGCTGCGCTTTTGGTGACTTTTATGTCGCTGACCGGAGTTCAGCGTCGTGGCACCGGTACGACACCGGCACCTGTAGCGCCGATGCCTACATCCAGGAGGGCAGTATCAGCCACGGTCAGTATTCATCGGTCGATATTCTTATCAACGGGTCGCTGGTGAAGCAGTTCCCTATTGGTTACTGGTCAGCACAGAAATCGTTCTCCGGTGGCAACCGACCTTCCTGGTCGAAAGCGAAACAAAAAAATCAGCACTAACCCCTTCTGTTATCACGCTTCCCCGGCCCCTGTCGCTACTAGCACAGGGGCTTTTTTATCTTTATACCTTCAGGAGTATTTATCATGACCCGATTATCCACGCTTTACGGTGCGGCAACCTCCATCCGCCGCGATCGCCCACTTACCCTCGACGAACTGATGCGCGTCGCGCCGGGCAAATCACGCAAAAGGAGGTGCAGGAAATCGTGCTGCTTAACAGTCACGATGGCACCAGCAGCTACCGCATGATGCCGGGAATGTACCTTCAGGTATGCAGCAATGGTCTGGTGTGCAGTCAGTCTTTTGGCGACATCCGCGTTCCGCATAAAGGCGATATCGTCGGGCAGGTGATTGAGGGGGCATATGAAGTGCTCGGCGTGTTCGACCACATTGAACAGGGCAAAGAGGCGATGCAGGCTGTCACGCTTTCATCGGAGAACCAGAACGCTTACGCCCGCGCCGCGCTGGCGTACCGCTATGGAGAAGAGCATCCCCCCGTCACCGAAGCGCAGGTGCTGAGCGCCCGCCGCTGGGAGGATAAGAAAGATGATCTGTGGACCACTTTTCAGCGGGTGCAAGAGAACCTGATGAAAGGTGGGCTGAATGGCCTATCGGCACAGGGTAAACGCAGTCACACCCGCGCCATTAAAGGTATCGACGGCGATATCAAACTTAATCGCGCCCTGTGGGTGCTGGCTGAACAAATGCAGCAGGCGCTGAGCTGAAGAGGAGGACAAATGAATACTGCAATACCACTGATACCGGCATCCGCGCCCGATGCGCCACCTGCCTTAACGCCGTATGCACAGCGCACTATCAGAAGGGCCGTGAATCTGCTGGATAAATACCTGCGCCAGCCCGGCGTGGCCTTTACTTCCGCAGCCTCCGTTCGCGACTGGCTGCGTCTGCAACTCTCGCCTCTGGAGCGGGAGGTATTTATGGTGCTGTTTCTGAATAATCAACACCAGTTACTGGCGCATGAGACGCTGTTCACCGGCGGTATCCGCCATACGGAAGTTCATCCACGGGAAGTCCTGCGCGCCGCCATGCACCATAATGCTGCGGCAGTGGTGCTGGCTCATAATCACCCGTCCGGGGATGCCGAACCCAGTCAGGCCGATCGGCTGATCACCACACGGCTGGTAAACACACTGGAACTGGTCGATATCCGCGTTCTTGACCATTTCGTTGTCGGCCACCGGGATGTCCTGTCCTTTGCCGCACGGGGCTGGCTGTGAAAATCATCAGAAAATGCCAGACGATGGCGCTTTGTTCATCCCCATTCTGAAGGAAAACCACAATGACCCGGAATCAACCCTCCGTGCCTGTCCAGGGCCTGCGGAGCGATATCGTGCCCTCGTTTGGTGCGCGGTTAGTGCAGGAAGGGTGTCGCCTGCACTTTCTGGCCGATCGCGCCAGTCTCTGTGGTGATTTCACTGCGGAACAACTACACACGCTGGATATCACCTTTCCGCAGTTTGTGAAGCAACTGGAATCGGCGCTAAAAAACGGGGCGCTCGATCCGCGCCAGCCGCACCGCCACAGCATCACCCTCAATGGCCTGACCTGCGAAGCCGACACCGACGGTAGCCACGGCTACGTTTACCTCACTATCTACCCGACCGAATAAACGAGGATATTCCAATGCAAAACGTTTTATCACTGCCTTTACCGGCAGCGGCCCCGTCACGCCTGTCGCCCGTCGAAGTCTGGCAAAAACTGCTGTCGTACCTGCTGCAACGCCACTACGGCCTTGAACTTAACGACACACCATTCTGCGACGATATTGTTATTCAGGAACATATCAACGCAGGCGTTACGCTTGCTGATGCCGTGAACTTTCTGGTGGAAAAGTACGAACTGGTTCGTATCGATCGCCGAGGATTTAGCGGGCAGGAACCATCACCTTATCTCCGGGCTATAGACATTTTGCGGGCGCGACAGGCAACGGGCCTGTTGCGATGTCGCCGTAATCTCTCGGCACACTTAATCTTGCGAACAGCCTTCCCGTATTCCATTCCCGATCTTTCTTCCCTGCTAACTCCCGGCATAATGCGCCTGCCATCCCCGGCGGGCGTGTTTGCTTTTATACGGACGAAAATTATGCAAACAAAAGCTGAATTATTAACTGACCATAACGAGCTGATTTGCTCGACAAATATAGAGCGGATCGTCACAGGCCGTAATGCTGCACTGAAGCAGATTGAAGCCGTGATCCACCAGCTTGAGGAGATTTCCTGCCTGACATCCAGTATTGGCGGCAACACGGCGGAGCACTGGGCGATGCGGCAAGGGCGGGCTTTTGACTGCTGGTTGATGCAGTCGATGGATAAATCCTTGCCGGTAATCGCCCGCAATATCGATCGCAGCATCTGGCGTGACCTGATGCTGAAATCGGGGATGTTGTCGTTGATGGATGCTGAGGCTCGCAACCAGTGGGCAAAGGATCTGGATGAAGGCGATCTTCCGGCCATCAGTAAAGCCAATATCCTGAGTACCTTTGAGCAGTTACACCACAATAAGCAGGAGGTTTTTGAACGCGGCATTATCAATGTGTTCAAAGGACTAAGCTGGGACTATAAAACCAATAATCCCTGCTACTTCGGTAAGAGGATTATCGTTAATAGCCTGGTGAAGTACGACAAATGGGGTTTCAGCCTGAACTGGGGCTGGCGGCGTGACCAGCTCGCCGATCTGGAGCGGATGCTGTACCTGCTTGACGGGAAGACTATTCCCGATAACCGGCATGATGTCTCCATCCGGTTTATGGACTTCGTGCGTGACAATCCGCATCAGCAAGTTTTCGAAGACGAACTTTTCACTATTCGTTACTTTCAGAAGGGGAGCGGGCACATTACGTTCAAACGGTTGGATCTGGTAGAGAAGATGAATGATATCGTGGCAAAGCACTTTCCGGGGATGTTGCCTGCGAAATAAGATGTGATGTTTTTATAGGCACCTCTATGCTAATCTTAATAGGAGTTATTAAGTATTATTAAACGAGGTAATCCCTATGGCTTCTTCCGCTAAACAGACCATCAGCGCCCAGATTCCAGTTGAGTTGGCTGCTGCTGTTGAAAATCTGGCAATTGAGTTAGATCGTTCTAAGAGCTGGATTATTAAGGAAGCATTGACCAGTATGCTGGCCGAAAGAGAACGGCGTCATCAGAGTATCCAGGCCGGTTTTGCCGATGTGGATGCTGGTCGTGTGGTGAGTCATTCGGATATGGTAGATTTTGCCAACCGTTTAAAGGAAACCTGACAGGCAAAGATGTTGCTATCCGAGATAGTCGCCTCTCATTGCCATTTGCTTAAATATTCCCCATACTAGATGCATGTGTTTATTACACGTGTAATTTTAGGAGGCTCTATGCCGGGTATGAGTGTACGACATAAAAAAACAGTCAGTGTCACGCTGGAACCTGCATTGCTTCAGCAAGCCCGTGATGCAGGTATTAATCTGTCAGCGGTGCTTACCGCCGCGCTGAAAGAGGAAATCAGTGCCACAGGCGTTGAACGCTGGAAAGCAGAAAATAGAGCGGGTTTGCAGGAGCTCAATCGTATTACTGATGAGCACGGCCTTTTATCGGACGATTACAGGACGTTTTAATCATGCAATACATGGTTTATCGCAATAAAGGAAACAGCAAGGCTTATCCTTATTTACTTGATGTGCAAAGCGATATTATTGATGAACTGCATACTCGCATGGTTATCCCATTGTTTCCTGTGAGCAGATTGATAAATAACCCAGTTAAGCGCCTCACGCCCACTCTGAATGTGGAAGGTAATGACTATCTGGTGATGACTCACGAAATGGCGAGTATCAGGCTTTCGCAGATTGGTGATGAGGTGATGGACGTTCGTTCCCACAGGCAAACCATCAAAAATGCTCTCGATTTTATCTTTGACGGGTTCTGAATGGCTTGCAGGTCAAATGGAGAGTTGTTCACCGTTCTGGTAATACTCCTCAACCGCTACATCAAGTGTCACCCGCCAGGCATCCCGGCTTAAGGTCTCGACGCGGGGGATGGGGCGTTTATCGCCGTCATGCACCAGACTGCTGTAGCCGTGGCCGGGAAGCTCATACACGCCGCGTGTGCGTTCGCGCAGTTCACCGCCATTGCGTCGTACCTGAAAATCGTGCTCCAGCCGGGTGTAACAGGCGGGCGTCAGGTAGGCGCGCAGCGAGCGGAGGTTGCGGGAATAGTCCTCCTCGCCGTTGTCCGGCCAGCGGTTTAGCTGCTGGAAAATATAAAAGGTGAAGGCGTAGACGCTGGCGGGAGGCACTTCCCACCACGGGCGGGTGCTGCCGCTGCGCAGGTCCGGCGGGAACCAGAGGGTGAGCTTTTGCGGTGCGCGGTACCAGCCGTATCCGACGCCCGCCAGACAGAGGCACAGCAGAATAATCACCGCCCGCGGCGTCAGGATATGGTTATCTCGCTCGGCCAGCGCATGGCGAAAGCGGCTCATCGCGGACTCCTGCGCACTACCCATAAGGTGCTGTGCTGAACCAGTTGCGCATCGCGAATATGATGGTGCTCCAGCCAGGCAAGGATCGCCTGCGGCAGCCAGCTATCGGGCTTACCGCGTTTGGCGCGCGCCAGAACTCGCCCGCCACCCTGAATGAACAACGCCGCACCTGCCAGCGCTGAACCGGGGGATCAACGGCCAGTAGTGGGTTATCAGGGCCAGCACAATGCCGAACGCGCAGCCGACGCCAAGACCGAGAGCCAGCACCAGAAACAGTTCGCTGGTGGTCAGACCGCGCCAGACCACCGGCTCGCGGTTGAGGCGGTCGGGGAGAAAGGGGATGGTCGTCATATTACAGGACGTCCGAAGCCTGGTTGAGCAGCCAGATGATGACCACCAGAAGAATACTGCCGACGCCCGCCATCGAGCCCAAATCTTTCCACTGCTTGCGCCCGCTCTGGATCTCGGAGTAGGTGGCAATGCAGTTGTTCGCCACCACCAGAAAACCGACGGCGCAGATGGCCAGCGCCAGCAGCACCACGATGTCAAAACCGTAGTTTTGCAGCGTCTCCATAATGCCCTGACCTTGGCCGCGTGATGGATCCTCCATCGTTGGCAGGTCGGCGAAGGCGTTGAATGCAGCGAATAATAGTAACAACAGCCAGCGCATGAAAACTCCTTAGCTCAGTACCAGCCAGAAACTGACCAGCACCAGTAACAGTGAACGGGCCGCCACCGCGCCAAAACTCTGCCAGCTCAGGCGCTGGCGGTAGACTCCCTGCCAGGCGACCATTAGTGTCCAGGCACACCACAGCAGCATGACGCTGGTAAACAGGCCGAGTATGAGCAGGCTGACGGTCTCCGGTTTGCTCAGGCTGGCGGCCTGAAAGGCGGCGAGTTGCGAGTCAGTCATCGGGGTTCTCTCGCTGGTAGCTGGCGCTGAGTGGCTGGACGGAGCGTGGCTGCGCTCTTGCCGGGGCAAGGTAGCGGCGAATGCCCTGCTGAATGGTTGAGATATCCTGCTGCGCCTGTAAGTAGTCGAAGAAGTGGCGTGACTGTGGATCGGTGCTGGCGTTGCTCCGGGCTAGTTCCAGCGAGGTTTTTACGCCTTCGAGTTGTTTCAGCGCGAGAGCGAGTTGGGTGGATTCAGGGGTAGCAAAGGCCTGAGATCCTATGAGCAAAGTCAGTAACAGAAATGATGAGCGGCTGAACATGACTACTCTCCCCAGAAGTTTGTTCAGGGCAGGGTAGAAGAGAGGTTGACTATGGGTCAGCGAAGAACTGGTTACGTTTAGTAAAAAATTTAGCAGTGACTTGGTATATAACGTCATTGCTGAGAATGGGAAATATGTACCATGATGTTCGTTAATAGGGCAAAGCGTTCAGGCCTTGGAATAGTGGGCTCCCCTATGAGCGAGGGCACAAAACTTTTCTCATCTATTAAAAAATATCGCTAATAACATTATTTATTAATAATGGACGAATTATTGCTCATGAATAAGTAGGGCATTAATTAGAACTGGTAATGTAAATGCCCTTACTTTTTTTTGTGAGCAACCCTTTCTGAAAGCAGGTGCTAAAAGCGCTGGAAACGATTGATTTCCATTGAGACAATGAAAGCGACAGCTGAATATCATTGTATTTATTAAATAACTCAGTAGCCAATTCAACAGTGATAATTTCCGTACCTTTGGGATGGTAGATTATTCTTGATTGTACGAATGCCAGCGCCGCACGATATAAAATTCTCCCATGAGGTAATTCAAGGCTATCTTTAGCTACCCCTCTCTTTTTTTCAGCATATCGTCGAGCCCCAAAGGCAGCTAAGGAAATTGGAAGTTGGTTAATCGGAATTGAATTGTTTTTCATTAAAATAGTTGTGTCATATTTTATTATGCCCTCAATCGTATCTGGATTGAGTTTTTCGTAAAATGTATTGGTATCTCCGTGGCAGAATATGCATTCAGATTTGAGACCAATTGTATATGGAACAAATGTATCACAGTTATCGCAGTGTTCTAATTTTAGAGGCGTTGTTTCACTAGAGTCACCTGGAAAATTGCCATTCAGGTTGTAAGAGTAAAAAACAAACTGAGATTTTTTATCCCAGTAAAAAATTGGAGACTTAAAGTTAGAAGCAAGATAATCAAGCCATAATGATTCGTATCCATTTAAATCATTCAATTCAACAAGCCATACTCCCCATGCTTTGTGCCAGCTCAAATTAATACTTTCTATATCGAATTGTTTGAAACCAAGATGGGTACGCATGATATTACACACTAGGGAAGTGAGATGATATTCGTTAAGCTTGTCCCTATTTTCTTCTATGGCCAGTACTTGCTCTTGAAATTTACCCGCAGACTTACCACCCATTGCTCTTGGATTATAAATTGCAATAACTAATGTTGTGGCACGAGAATATGCACAAAAAAGCTCAGCATCCACCATGCTGTCGGCATCCAGAATTATAATAATTGGGGATTCCAGCCCGCGATAGCGAGATACTGATTCTGTTCTAATGTCATATTCTATAAGAATTGTTTCAAATAATAGAGGTAAATTATATTTATATAAAGCGACAATATCTTTTTTCATTACTCCTTCATGCATGAGCTTTTCTAGTAGCTCTGTTAAAGACCAATCAGTGCTGAAAACAACTTCCTTTAACGTTTCTGGTTCTTTCTCTCTCATAGAATATAACTGATAAGAAGTTGGCCTAACTGATAACAACCTTTCAGTTATCATTTTGGGAGTTCGAAGAGCTATAGTTAGTAAAAACGGAGATTCAATTTTCAGTAAATCACAAAGTTGAAGTAAATCAATACCAGACTCAAATGGAAAGAGCTGTGTTTCATCACAAAAGGCGATAATTTTTTTCCCTGCAAACCACTCAACAAGATATCTACACCATTCAGGACGTAGAGCTTGGCACTCATCTATAATAAGCACATCATAATTATCAATCATACCTCTCGCGATAGCCATTCTTATATCATCTAAACATCCTGTTTTAAACCAATCATCATTCAGTTGTTCAGTGGTGATGCCTAGTTGGTGACGTGCAATTACGCATAAACGATGCCATGTTGAAACAGTACATTTAGCTTGATCAGAATCCAACTGCCTTGTTAGGTACTCAGCCAGTAAACTGTTAAAAGTTAATACAAGAACGCGCATTCCACGACTTACCATTTCTCGGGCAATCGCAATACCAATCAAAGTCTTTCCCGTACCCGGCCATCCGGTGACAAGCATTCGTGTGCGGTCGCATGCTGTAATTACCACTTCACTCTGCTCATTTGTTAAAGGTAGCCAAATTTTATTATCAAAAAATACTCTAGTCCCCCATTTTGGGGTTCCATCATACTGTGGGCAAAGCATACTTATTAATTTCTGTGTTTTTGCATCAGACATTACTGGTACATTAAGAGAATCTTTCCAGTAATTCATGATATCAATAACTCTCTGTCCCAACGACGGAATTTGCCCCTTATCAATTGCTATCGACTTATTTGGCGTCACACTAATATCAACTAATGCTGCACTGAAAATTTGATTAGTAAAGTCACTATCGGGAAAGACCAAACCATACCCAATTCGTAATCGTAGTTCTTTATTTCCCCCTAGCCACCTTGCCAGTCCATGGACATTATGGCGCGTCTGTTGAATTGGAGAAGTTATATTGCCGGTTGATAAATGTACAAATGTAACTCCATCTACCCTATATTTGCCACTTTTGACTTCTAGAGCAAGTACTCCCAATTCCTTGTGGATTATTAAAAAGTCAATTTCACCAGTAGGTGCGAAATGAGGATCTATTTCTTTTATTGCTGAGCACAGCCAAGGCAAGCTATGTATCACGGTAAAATCATTAGAAAGCTGACTCTCAATTAACTTATAAAGCACCACCTCTCCATAACTTTCAGTTGCCTGAGGTCCAAATGAAGGGATCATCTTTGCCACTTAGCTGGTTTCCTTCTCATTTACTGTCTTGGTGGCCTTATATCATTTTATACATAAAAAATCTGTAGTGCACTTAACAGTACCGGGGAAAGATCAGATTTCTACTTTTGCTCGAAATCTACGTATGCTGTTTTATGAAAAAGAAGTGGTCACTGGCCTAATCATACGTTTAGAGTTGACTCGCACATGAGCAATGTTTGCATCTGGCACTAGGCCGTTGTTCAGATCATGATGGCTTTATGAGGAGGCTTGTTGATGGATAGAACATCACTAAGGCAACTGAAAGACGATGCCATGCAGTGATACTTGCTGATCGAAACGGGAGGCGTAAAATTGAGTGGTTTATAACCAGCGTTTAAAACTCCCTGCCGTCATCCATACCGTTATCCCAAGCCCTAAGGCGGCGGGCAGTAAAACCAGCATCGCGGGGATAAACAGCGGCTGCGCCAGATAAAATACCCACAGCGTTGCGGCGACTGAATTGCCAGACCTGATGATATGGCGATGGAGAAAAATGGATTCAAGCCCGGAGCCAAACCGTCTCAGATCCCGCCGCACCAGACCTTCCGTTAGCCCTGTTAATGCACACAGGCAGAGCAGGGGGAGCATAGTGGTAAGCCATGTCAGGCGCTGCATAAAACTCACCAGCATATAAGCCAGGGCGGTTAACGGTTTCTGCAGGAACCTGTTAGCCAAAAGCGCGTGTGTTGTCCCGTTCTCCAGCAACCTCACCATTTCATTCCTCAGCGGATGCGGTTGTAATGTGCTAACCAGTTCCGCCTGTTCCCACCTCATCACCTGAAAAACATGCCTGCTGCCTTCCTGAGGCCACCAGAAATATAGCCCTGCCAGTTCCAGTACCACCCTCAACACCAGCGCGCCGATAACCAGCCCGATAAACCTTCCGGCCAGCGACAGCAGCCAGCCGACCGGTCCTTGTGGCGGACGTGAAGGAGGTGGCCGCTGCTCGCTCATTCCGCCCGCCCCTGCTGGCGTGCCTGCATCCATGCTGCCAGTTGTGCCACAGACTCCGGTAGAGGGCAGTGCTTATCCGCTACGGGCAGCGGCAGACGAATTTTCCACAGCTGGCCGCCTTCAAGCAGGGCAAAGGTCTGGCCTTTGGGAAGCTGGATCAGCGCGGCGGTATCGATTAGCGGCACATTACTGGTGATCACCTGCTCGCGGGTGTTGCTGGTAAAGCTGTTGATGCCGCCAGGCGTGTCGGTGACGCCGGAGCTGACCTGGCGGCTGCGCACTTCGACCTGTGGCAGTTGCTTTGTCAGCAGTTCAGCGGTGGCGGTTTCGCGCACCCGCAGCATAATCAGGTTGTTGAAGTTACCCACCACTTGGCCTGTCTTCGGTGCGCTGCCGATGCGGGCCTGAATATCACTCAGCGTCTGGGTGTAGGCGGTGACCTGGATGCCCGCGCCGCCGCCTTTGTTGACCAGCGGAATAAACTCCTCTCCCATCAGTTCGTTAAACTCATCGCAGTGCAGGTTGATAGGCAGCGGTTTTTCGCTATTGCCAGGCAGCCCATCATTCAGGCCAAACTTGTAGAGATGCTCGGTGACGCTCACCAGATCGGCAAACATCGAGTTGCCGACGGCGGCAGCGACTACCACATCGGAGAGTGCGTCCAGCCCGACATAGACCACTGCTTTCTGGCGGATCGCCTGCTGCCAGTCGAGGATCGGGCGTGCATCATCAAGATCGTGGTAGTCCGGGGCGAGCAGGGCGGCGAGCGTGCCAGTGGTCAGCTTTTCCAGCAGCGGCAGCAGTGAGGCGACAATCTTGTCGAAGTAGGTTTTGTCATAGCGCACCGCCGAGAGCAGGCCGTCGAGGATCGGATCGTAAAATTTCTCTGCATTGAGGTACTGCTCCAGCGCCACCACGTGAGGATCGCGGCCCAGCATAGGGCGTGGCGTGTTTTTGTCGTTAACGCGCTCCGCCAGTTGCGCCACCACTTCCCACGCCCGCGCGTTGTGCCGCGGCAGCACGATGCGGGCATAGTCGATAAACAGGGCGTCGATATTGACGACATGGCGGGAAATCAGCTGGTAGTCCGGGCGCTACCAGGGCGCGGGCGATGATGTTGACAAAACGCCAGGCGAACTCGCGAAAGGCCGCCGAGTTGCCTGCGCCGGAAAGCTGTCCGGTGAGGCGCGACGCCACTTCCGAAATGCGGCCAAAGCGGCCGATGGCGTTGTAGCGGGCGGAGATCTCCGGGTACGCCAGATGGAACAGGATAAAGCGATCGCCGCGTCCGGCGTGCTGCGTTTCTGTCCACAGACGCTTCAGCAGATCCGCGTCGCCTTTTGGATCAAAAACGATCACCACCTCACCACGGCGGATATCCTGGGTGGCAAGCAGTTCCGCCAGCCGGGTTTTACCGACGCGGGTGGTGCCGAGCACCAGCGTGTGGCCGGGGCGCTCGCTGAGCGGCAGGGTGACGTCGTACTCTTTCAGTTCTACCCCGTGCAACCACGGATTGCCGCCGACGGGCGGCAGCGGGCGCAGCGGGTTCAGCCAGCGATCGGCGCTGAGCAGGCGGGCAAGGCCGGGCAGAGTGTGTTCGCTGCGTTTTTCGATGTGTCTTGCCAGGCGGTAACACCATCCCGGGAGCAGCCAGCGTGCGGCTTCCGGTTGCAGGCAGTCGTACAGTCTCTGGGTGTGGATGGGCTGCCAGCGAAGCCTTTACCGAGAAACAGCCGCTGGCGGCTGACCGGGATTTTCCTGCTGGTCAGCGCATAGCGCGGCAGGCGCAGCAGGTTGCGGTGATAGCGCACGATTTTCCAGCCCTGCCAGCCGCGTCGCATGGCCAGCAGCATCAGGGCGCAGGCCATCAGGCGTGCCTGCCACGGCGTCAGCATCAGCAGTGGGGCTTGCGTCAGGCAGATTAATGCGCCACAACTGGCGGTGACGGTGCTGTAAAACTCCACGGGCGGTCGCAGCAGCGCCTCCAGCGCGTAGCGGCTCATGGCGGTGTGGCCTGTGGCAGATGGCGACTGACCAGCTTACGGTAGCGTGCAGCGGGCGCGCCGCCTGCGGGACGGTGATATCGGGCGGCGGCATTAAGCCAGCTTCCGGGGCGTTCATCGTAGCGTTGACGCAGCAGTTGCGCGATAAGCGACAAGTTTTGCAGGGGATGCAGGGCGTCGCAGGGAGAAGCAAAATACGCCCGGTGCCAGCCGATATTGATCTGCCCGAGCCCCACGTCAATGCGCTTCGGGCTGGTACGGCGGATGGCGGCCAGCAGCGCCTCACAGGCCTGCTCCCGGCTGGCGTAGCGGTAGCCGGTACCTTTGATATTGAGCGTCCACGGCCACGGGCGATGTTTGCCGCTCAGGTTCGCCCCGCTTTCGGTTTGTGTGACGGCCCACAGTAGTTCCGGCGGCACGCGGAAATGTTCTGCGGCGCGCAGGTACGCTTCCGGCAGAGGCTGTGCCAGCGCGAGGCAGGGCAGCCGCAGGATCAGGGCAGGACCTCGCGCCATTGCTCCCCCTTACGTTCCAGCGCCACCGGGATTTTGCTCTGGCCCAACAGCAGCCAGCGGCCCGCGTCGTGGTTAAGCGTGATGCTGTGTTCACTCACCAGTTTTGCGTCAATGCCATGCGCCATCGCCCAGCGGCGCACCCGGTTATCATCGCCTTCGCTTCCGACGAGCCAGATATCCAGTGGGCGCTGCTGTGCCAGCAGAGTACGCAGCAGGCTGTCGCAGGGAGGGCAGTCCTCCTGGACGAACAGCGAAACGCGGGAAGTGCTGGCGGAGGTGGTTTTCAGCGGCGTCAGGCCAGGATACAGACGCTGCCAGGCTGCGTCATACGCGCGCTGGAAGGCGAGTTCTTTCTCCAGCCGCCGGTATTCCTGCCTGACCAGCAGTTCGGCGAAGCGCTGGCGTTCATGATCGCTTTCAGCCTCCACGCCCAGGGTGGTCAGCGGATCGAGCCCCGGCGACCAGACGCCGCGCGCCTGTTGTTTCAGCGTGAGATAGCGCTGCCACTCCTCTGGCGTGACGCCCCAGACGGTGGCCTGCTGCTGAGTGGTCAGCGGTCTGAGAGTAGAGCCCGCGTTCTGGCTGGTCTGCACCTCAAGCGGTTGCGCCCACGCGCTGGCGGTGAACAGTAACAGGAGAATCAGGCGTTTCATCGCTTACTCCGGCATCTTCAGCGTCAGCTGGCGTTTGCCGTGACGGAATATGGCCCGGCGCTCATCAATCCGCTCCAGTCGCCAGCCGTGCCACTGTTCTTCCCTGCGCAGCCATACCACCTGATGGAGGTAAACAGCATCCGGCGGCACTATCACCGCCAGGCGGATATCACCGCGCTGTAGGGTCCCGGCGAGAAAAAACGGGGCCGTTAATGGCCCCAAAGGGCGGAGAGACACGGGATGACGGTAAGCCACCGTCGGGGGGAGGGAATTGTCACTGGCAAAACAAATTTTGCGACGGTTTTCGTCGGTGGTCATCCGCCATGCCGGGCCCGCCAGGAGTTGCAGGGCGGCCTTCAGGCGCAGCGGACCGGTGTTGTACTGGCTCAGCTGTAACGGGAGGCCATAAAGCTGCGCCCGGCGCGCATCGGCGAGACACAAGGACCAGCCGCTGTCGCGCAGCAGGTACTGCAGCGCTTCCCCGACCGTTGGATGAAAACTAGGCGGAACGGACAGGGTGGTAAGCTGCTCCAGAAGTGGCTGTTGCGGTGACGTGTTGACCAGCAGATAGCGGTCGTAGCGAACGACTTCTGGCGTTGCAGGGGAGGCGGCGGCCACGCCGTTGAAAATAAACAGGAGCAGAGCTGTCAGCAGTCGTTTCATCGCATCCTCCACAGTGCTTTTACAGGAGCGTGCAGGATGGAAGGGGAAGGGACTACCGACAATTGTTTTATGTTTTTTTAAATTAGGTGATTGTTGTTAAAATAGTAAAGTAAATAAGCGAATAATAATAGCTTTAAGATTTGGCTACCTTTCATTTTTTTGTAGAATCATATTGTGTAACTTCCTTATTAAAAATAAATGATTTAGTTTTGAGTTTAACTATATCTTAGTGGGGTAATGTTATTTATATAATTGGTTGGTTTTTTATTTACCTACTGTTGCGGATTTTTTATTTTATGCTCTATAAGGTTTGATATATTCGAGGTAAATCACTTTTTAGCGTGGAGGATTGCTTTAAAATAACCTATAAATATTAGAAGGGTAAAGGTCATGAATAAGGTTTACGATGTTAATAGAATCATTAATATAGCCAAGGATACCAATGAGTTTTGTTGTTTCTTTGGTGAATATATAAAAAGAAAAGATGTCAATGTTAATATAGCTCTGGATGTTTTAAGAATATCTTCTATTTATTTAAATAGATACTCATTTCAGATCGAGGAAGAATATAATAATACGTTTAAATTATGCGTTAATGAATTGATGAATGTGTTTCCTGAATATATTGATTTAATATCTGAATTTGAACGCCAATGTAAAATAATGCATGATGTCAATAACGCTTTCTTTAAGTCTGCGAAATGTAATAATATTTGGCGTAAAGATATTAAGAGAACACACTCATTAACACTTAATCTTATCCTGTTTTGTGAAATGTTTTTATCTTCA
>NZ_JBGDVS010000004.1:0-382330 GCF_046551635.1 Salmonella sp. SAL04157 | reverse complement strand
CTTCACTATCTTCACTATCTTCACTATCTTCACTATCTTCACTATCTTCACTATCTTCACTATCTTCACTATCTTCACTATCTTCACTAATAACGGTAAAAGATATAAACAAAGTAAAGAAAAATTTCCCCTTGTTTATTATCTCTGAAAATATAGATATTAATGCTGAACCTGATATTGAGTATTTCAGAACGTTGAATAGAGCATTTGATGAGGTGGCGACTTATTCTGGGAGAATATTCTCTCATTTACGTACTAATGAACCCTTAAAATTAAATTGTCGTATAGATAAAGAAACTCTGCTTTCAATGAGAAAATATCTTGATGAATGGAATGTTTTTGACTCATTAAGTAGGGTAAGTGACTTTTTTAGATTGAGTAATGCGGAATTTACTAAAAAAGATAATGATATATATTCTCTTGATGTCGATGGTTCTTGTTTATATCAGGACTATGAAATTGCCCGAAATAGATTGATGATGAGAGAATCTAATTTATATAGTGAGATGCACACTTCAAGCAAAAAAGGTCTTAAATTAAGGCAATGGGCTAAGAACCGTATGCCTTCTTATTTAAATCCTGAAGGTATTTATAGCTCACATCATTTAAGTGAGTTAGAAAATATGTCACCTGACGATCTACATGAAGAATATGGTAATGTATCACTATATAATTGGGTACATGCTTATCAATGTTTAGTTGAGTTATCCAAAGAAGAGTTGAGGAAAAGATTTTCCTCCAAAAAACCTATACCATTACAGGTAGACAGATGGCTGATAATAAAGAGTCGTGAAAATTGGTTATCTTTTTTTAAACGGAAAGGTATGGCGGAGGATGTGGCGAAAAAAGTTATTGGTTATTTTACTTTTAATTCAAAGTCACATGATCTTAATGATTGTCCATTCATTCCCTGTGTAGATGGATTATGCTTAATGCCAGCATTAATAGCACATAGTTCTGCTACACGTTCTTTAATGTCGTTATTTGGATCAAAAAAAATCTCTCAGGCAGGTAAGGGGCGATTCCATGAACAGCAATTTTTAAGACAGGTTCGTGCAGCTGGGATTAAAGCATCTCCCATTGAAACACATGCTAATTTTCAGTGTGATTGCGTAATGCTTATTGATGATCATTTGATTTTTACAGAGCTTAAATCAAATGGGCAGCCGATTTATTATGGCAAGTATTATCAACAATTGTGTAATATTATTGGAGATAGTTCATTAATTTATGATGGTAATAATAAATTATTGCGGTCTTATATTGAACAAATCGACAGAATTTCAACACACTATCTTAACCATCTTGATATCATTATTAATGAGTTCAATCTCCCGGTAGATTGGCAACCGAAAGGTGTTCATAAAATTATTGTCACAACAACTATGCTTGGAGGGAAATATCATTCCGATAATGTGTTTGTTGTCGATAAATATTCGTTATCTAGTTTTCTTCAACGTGTGCCAGGGGTGATTTTCCAAAACAATGAAGAAGGAGATAGAATAAAAAATATTATTGATGGTTATGAGCATTGCACAGGGGAGATAACAATTGAAAAATTTCTTAACTATCTTTATTATTTGCCTAGTGTAAGCGCAGTGCGTAAAAACATTAAAAAATTAACCTATAGTGTTCGGTTTGATGAAACACTCATTTATCATCCTTATTATGATTCTTGGGCTTTTGGTCCATATATTCATAAAGAAGATGAGCAGATTAACTAGTTTATATAGTTACAAATTAAGCATTATTTGTATCTGAAAAATGGTGCCTGGTTACGGGCGTAAAATCAGTTCAGTAAGGAAATATTTACCCCATCAGCTTCAGCATGGCGGCGATGGGGATGTAAATAGACCCATTTTAGTTCCAGGCATTTTTTGAGATCCCGGCCAGATAGACTTTTTTATAACAGCTTTATAAATTAAACAAATCTGCCATAGAGACAGATTTGTTTAATTTATAATTAGAGGTTTGCAACGTTATGATATACTTTTTGCACATCATCATCATCTTCAAGGGCATCAATAAGTCCTTCAAAGATTTCTAAATCTTCTGGTGAAAGTTCAACTTCTGATTGAGCAATCATTTCTAATTCTGTTGTTGAAAATTCAGTAATTCCAGCTGCTTTTAGCGCTGCAATTCCTTTGTGCAGGTCTGTAGCTTCAGTATAAATAACGATGTTCCCTTCTTCTTCGGTTACATCACGAACATCAACTTCAGCATCAAGCAAAATTTCAAAAATATGGTCAGGGTCTGTTCCTTTAAATACAATCACTCCAGTATTGTCAAACATATAGCTGACAGCACCTGCCGCTCCGATATTCCCGCCTTTTTTATTAAAAATTGTGCGGATATTAGCAATCGTACGGTTAACATTAGACGTCAACGTTTCAGCGATAACCATTGAACCATTTGGTCCAAAGCCTTCATAACGCCCTTGCACGAACGTTTCATCTCCGCCACCTTTGGCTTTATCAATGGCTTTATCAATAACATGTTTTGGAACCTGTGCTTGTTTCGCACGTTCAATAACGAATTTTAAAGCTGAGTTTGATTCCGGATCTGGTTCACCTTGTTTAGCCGCAGCATAGATTTCTACACCAAATTTTGCATATACTTTAGACGTTGCACCGTCTTTAGCCGTTTTTTTAGCAACAATATTTGCCCATTTACGTCCCACTGGAAACATCTCCTCAAAAAATTATTTACATTAATGGCAGGTTAATAACCTGCATGTTTTTCTACCGCATTATATCATAATATATAAATTCTCGTCTATGAGAAATAAAAACATCCGGCTTTTACGGGGGATTACTTTGATTTTAACAATAGCTAATATGGTGGATAAGTCATTTTCTAATTTTCTTCTGGTTCTTTTTTTATTCTTAATAATTGAATTGCAGCAATAACGTCTTATTGATGGTGGTTTCGCTCATCAGGTGAGGTGGAACGCTTGCACGTCTTGCGACATATTGTGGCAGAAACTTAATGGCGAAATTAAGAGCCTATCCCATTAGGGCTATTTTACTTGCCATTTTGGACCTGGGCAGTGCTCAAAATCCTCACGTACTACGTGTACGCTCCGGTTTTTGCGCGCTGTCCGTGTCCAAACTGGCTGCGCCAATAACGCCTGGTGGGATAGTCTCTAAGACGATATATTCCCGCCTTGAGCCGCGTTAATTTGTTGCATACTTTTAAATGGAGGTATACCTCTTGTAGGCTATACCTCCTGCTTCACGTTATCGCGCGATTAACGCAAATACGCCCCAGCCAAAGTATTCTCGCGTCCAGGTGACGTGACGTTTGGGGGCTACCGTCAGTTCTGTTCGAACCTCTTGCGCAAACTCATCGTCAGGGTTTTCCTCCAGCCAGCGGCGCATGGTCATCCACTTCGCGGCTTCATATCTGTCCCAGCCTTGCGGGTCCGCCAGCACCATTTCCACTACGTCATAGCCGAGTTGGTCGAAAAAGGCGACCAGCTCGGGCAGGGGGCGAAAATCGGCGACGGATGAGACGCCACAGGCGTGGGCGATCTCTTCCGTTGCGGGGATCCGACGCCAGTACGGTTCGCCGATGAGAATGAGCCCGCCAGGTTTGAGGCTTTTGGCCAGCAGATCTATTGTCCCCGCGACACCGCCCGCAATCCAGGTAGCGCCTACGCAGGCCGCCACGTCATATTTTTCCTCGTCGATATAACCGGCCGCGTCGTTATGAATAAAATGTACGTATTCACTGACGCCGAGCTCTTCTGCACGTTGTTTTGCCTGTGTGGTGAAGAGCGGGCTTATATCAATGCCAGTACCTGTAACACCGTAATCGCGAGCCCAGGTGCAGAGCATCTCACCCGAGCCGCTACCGAGATCGAGAATCCGCGTGCCTGGCTTCATGCGTAACGCATGGCCCAGTGTGGCGTACTTTTCCGCTGTAAACGGATTATGGATACGGTGTTCGCTTTCGCTAATGGTAAAAATACGTGGGATATCCATTGGGTTATTCCTTTTACTGAGGGCAATATCCTCAGAAGTGGATGCTTTTTCAGCCAGCAGCGCAAACAGCTTGCCTGCAAAAGTTTCGCCGACCGGCCAGGTGTGGCTGTCCGGGCGCTGCAACACAGTGAAGCCAGCATCACCAAGCAGGCTGATATATTCATCATCGCGCCAGGCCTTCATTTGACTGCCGAAACGGGTGGTACAGCCGTTTTCCGCTATTGCCCAGAACTGCGTTGAGCTGGTTTGGGCCTCTTCATCCCAGGCATTTTCCGTTAACAGCAGATGAGGCACGGCAAGAAACAGGCCGTGCGGACAACGCTGCCAGCCTGGCTGCGCCATGCCCTGGCGTTTAACTTCATCGAAGGTATGCACTTCAACAAGCAGTTTGCCGTCCGGTTTCAACCACTGCGCGCAATGACTGATGAGGCTTTGCGCATCCGCAGCGCTAAAGACATTCAGTTCCCCAAACGTCATCATAATGAAATCAAAAGGTTCCGTGGGGTGGTATGTACGAATATCTTGCTGAATGTAGTCAATATTCAGGTTTGCGGCTTGCGCCTGCTGGCGAGCCCATGTGATGGATGCCGGAGAGAAATCTACGCCTGTGCAGTGAAACCCACGCTCCGCTAACAGGCGGGTATAAAAACCGGGTCCACAGCCGAGATCCAGAATGCGGGCGCCAGCGGGTAACTGACGGGTAATCCATGTTACCTGTTGCTCAATCACGGTTAGCCGGCGGCTGGCCCAGTCGTGGTCCTGCGACAGATGATTTTCCAGCATGCGTTGGCTGAAGGCTGGCTCGTCCCAGGGGATTTTGCCTTCATCGGGTAATAGCCGAATGCGATGCGTTGCAAAAATAACGGCGCTGATATCCATCATCATCTCCTTAGCGATTGTCAGGCTGGGCGCGAACGTTGTTCAGCCCGGTTGTATTAATGCGGTAGGGCTGACCATTAACGGATTTGATCAGCTTTTTGGTTTTGAGTTTTTTGAATACAGCGAGCGTGCAATCGGCAAGCAACAGCCCTTCGCGGCTATAGCATTCAACGGCGGTGACGCGGCCTGACGCATCGCGGATGTGCGTAATGCGTCCGCCTTTGGCGAGAACGTGTAAGGTACGTTGTTCCTGACGGGATAAATTCATACTGAAGAACCTGTTTAATCATCATAGGCAAAACGTGCAAACACACTGCGGTGTCCGCATTCGATTTCGGCGCATTGATAATCAGTCCGGCCTGAAAAGGTCGGGGAACTGATTATCGGATGATGACATTCTCCAGCATCAAAGCCTCGGGTTGAGTTGAAAGGTATTTACGTCGTGAATGATAACACCTGTTTTCTGTAAGTGAATAACCGGGAGTGAAAAGTGTGATCTCAAAGGGAGGATCATGCGTTTAGCAAGTCAGTTGAATAGATCCCGCAACTACCATAATGAATATTGATTAAACTCATATACCCGATAATGGCCGCTTTGATAGTCTCGACGTATCTTTTTAGCCATTGACAGGGTTGTTGCGTTGGAAATCTTTTTTTAACCCACTGAAAAATATCACTTAAATATTTTTCATACATAAACATTTATGGTCCGCTGAGTTCGGATCCGGTTTTGTATGGGTTAAAAAAGGTACGTTATGAAAGTCATATGGACTGTCACTCCTGTGGGGTATCAGCGCATAGCGAAACGTTGCCCTTCATGCAGCGTAAAACGGGACTTCACGCCTTCTGGGGCATTTCGGGTTAATTCGCAAAAGAAGGTACTCGATGTCTGGAGTATCTATAAATGCACACACTGCGATTACACCTGGAATATCTCCTTGTTCTCACGCCTGCCAGTCAGCAAAATTAACCGCGATCTTTATTGTCGACTGATGGCGAATGATGCCGCCACGGTGCAATATTTTGCTTATGACAACGCGATCCTGAAGCGAAACAATGCTGAATTATCGGGGCAGCCTGATTTTCACATTCAGGAACGGTGGCTGGTCAGTATCGCCTCCCACAAGCAGGTCAGTGTTAGCGTCAGGATTTCCCGTTCTTTTCAGGTCAGCCTGCTGTCGATTTTGAAGAAGCAACTCCTGTTAAGCGCAGCCGAAATCAAGAGACGGATTGAAACAGGGCAAATAAGTGGCGTCACGATGAAAATGCTTAAATCGCGAAAACTGAAGAATGCGAAATATGACTTGCAGCTCTCTGTTGAAACACTGTATGACCGGCGAAGGATTGTTCTGACCCGTCGATAAAAATAATAAGCTCACCTTACGTTTAAGTGTGCTGGTATGGCAGTGACGTAACGGAATGAAAGCAGGGCTAAGGGACAGGTGAGCGTTAGTTGAATAACCCTTGTCTGTGGCATTCAGTGAAGGCTGAATGCCATGGATAATCCAGATTTTCGCACCAGTGATGATCAGCAGAATGACAAAGGGCAATGGGTTACAATTATCTGTAGAGTAAATAAATATTCACGCAACACCATTAAAAAATAAGAAAAAATGACTCACTGTTGAGCTGATATTAATACCCGAACCACTGAATTAGAGTAATGTGACGCTATTTATAGCGTAATCTGTTCTGTTACGGTTAAAGGGGGAGGAATGCACACCTTTAGACCATACTCACTAAGGCATAGCGATCTGTTATATGAAGATATTCCGTTAGAAATACGCGAGCAAATAATATTATTGATTATCAATACGCTAGGAAATTGCTCCTCTTTTTATGATATGACATTATACTGCTATCATAATAGTCATTCTGATGAAGTTTATCGAAGAATATGTAAAACGTTGCGCAAAGAGTATGGCTTATTCACCTTATATGCGCATTCAACGTCATATCTGGATGAAATGAGTAATCTGTTATTAAAAACAGATGATAAAAGAAAGCATATTGATACCATTGAACTTGCTTTTAACTATATAGATACCTACCTTCGGACCTATGAAGTTACGCTTGGGTTAGAACCGGATAAGGCGATTAGTGAATTAAATAATCTATTTCATGAGCATGGTTTAAAATATCGATATGAAAATGGTAGAATTGTAAGGTTGCGCAGAATAAAACGGCTTAAAAACATATGTTATTATTTGTACTCTCCTGGAGAGTATGGCTTTGTCGAATATGATCTTATGGAAGCGTATAATCGCCTGATGCTTAATGATTTTGCCTGTGTCGTAAAGGAATGTCATGCAGCCTTCAGAAGCGTTCTTCTCAGAATTCATGAGAGAAAAGGTATCGTGTATCATGAACAAGATAGTTTAAATACACTAATGGCTAATCTGATGGCGAGAGGCGTTATATCTGCTGAATATGTACATAAATTTCATTTTTTAAGTGACGTGCTGGAATCAGAAATATTTCTGCCGATGGCGCCAGAAAAATCGCATCATCACTACGCAATGATGCTCCGTATCTCTGAAGAGTTGGCCTGTAGTATTTATTATCTTACTGAGCGGAGTATATTTTTTCTTACCCAGCGGGCTGAAGAAGATGGTGTCTCGCCATAATAATGATCGCGCTGTCGCTCAGTCAGACTGCATCATCGTTATTTAAATTTGTTCAGACGTCGGAATTTTTTGTTCTGCCGTCTGTTTTTTTAGTGATGAGCTGTTCAGTGCAATAATAAGGGGTACAGTACGATGACTGATTTTTAAACTGCATATCATCTGTGTCGCATTTACTCATAGGTATTGGGTCAGGGAGAGAGAAGAATGAGTACTATTTTAAAGCCTTTTTTATTGGCGGTAACCCTGATGTTAATCTTAATAAGGCCTGGCTTTGCAACAGAGGATGGAGCGATAACCATGGTTAAAACCTACAGCGCTTATGACTATTTGCAGACCAGAGCGCGGTTGATGCACGCTGTCGCCGATCACGGTCTGGTGTTATTTGGGGAATTTGATCATGCCAGAGCGGCACAGAATGTTAACCTGAAAATGCCGCCGACAACGGTTCTGGTCTTTGGCAATCCTAAAGGCGGAACGCCTCTCATGCTGGCGCATCCCGAACTGGCACTGGATTTACCGTTTCGGGTGCTCATTAGCCAGCAAGCCGATGGGCGAACGTTGGTCAGTTATCATCCCGCTGAAACGCTGCAACGTTATGGTCTTGATGCCGCAGCCATACAGACTTTGAAAAAACTGGAACAGCTCGTTGAAAAAAGTCTCCACTAAAGCTGAAAATCGGGCGATGTGTTTGCACAGGTGATGTCGCGAATAAATGCGCTCACATCGTCCATTACCTGATGAGATAAGGCGGCATCGAAGGTGGCGCTATCAGCATCACAGAACCCGTGCCGCGCATCGTACATTTTACACTGCACCCGGGGGCGCTTTTCCAGCGCCTGTCGCATGGCGAGGGGATCAAACGCCGGCTCATAACGCGCGATAATAACCAGTGCCGGACAGAGAGGCACAAGATGAAGGTACTGGCGTATACGGGAACCGTAATAGCAAATGACGCCATCGCATAACCCACTGGCTGCACTTAGCCATGCGAGCGTTGCGCCGACGCTATATCCTACGACGATTAACGTCTCATACTGCGTTCTGAGATCGTGGAGTAACGTGGTAACGACGGCGGGATCAAAGCCGACATTTGCTGAAAAGTGACGGTAAGCCTCCTCCTGCTGTTCATAGCGAAAGGGGGTATGGTGAGGAAACAACGCGGGAATATAGATGTCGAATCCGCGCGTCATCCATTCATGGCCTGCGCGTTGGATATGAGCGTTAATACCATAAATTTCATGCAGAATAATCGCTGCCCGGCGATGGCGGCTCGACAAACTGGAGGCGTTGCTTCCCCCGGATACGCCTGGGGCGAAAAACACGGTGTCTTTTATCATAACGCGTTCTTGATACAAAGAGAGCGGCTGGATTTTCGCCGATCACGCTATGTCAGAGGCATTGTTCCTGTCAATGTACAGACACATTTTATGGCCTGATTTTTGGTTGATAAATTTTATATTGGTAAACCAATATGCTGTTCATATTCAGGCATCAGGGCTAAAGGTGGAACATCAGTCGTGTATTGTCTATTGCCTTTCCTTTTATCTGGCCTCACTAGCGAAACGGGGCGCATTATTGTTTTGTTGGTTGACCAGTTTCGCGTTTTTGGTGTGCTACGCGTGCTATCCCTCTTTACAAATGCTATAGTCTGATACCGGGAAATCGCATCGGACGGGCACGACCAATATGAAATCAAACACTTCTCAGCAAAGACCTTACCAGGAAGTGGGCGCAATGATACGGGATCTGATTGTTCAGACGCCGTACCGCCCCGGGGAGCGTTTGCCGCCGGAAAGAGAGATCGCTGAGAGGCTCAATGTGACGCGTACCGTCGTGCGTGAAGCGCTGATCATGCTGGAAATTAAAGGTCTGGTTGAAGTCCGCCGCGGCGCCGGGATCTACGTGCTCGACAGCGCGGATAATAACGAGATGGAAGGCGCTGACGTCAATCACTGTAATGATGCCGGGCCGTTTGAACTGTTACAGGCGCGTCAGTTGCTGGAAAGCAATATCGCTGAATTTGCCGCTCTGCAGGCCACCCGCGAAGACATCATTAAAATGCGCCAGGCGTTACAACTGGAAGAGCGAGAGCTCGCCTCCAGCGCGCCGGGCGGCTCAGAAAGCGGCGATATGCAGTTTCATCTGGCCATTGCCGAAGCGACCCATAACAGTATGTTGGTAGAGCTCTTCCGCCAGTCCTGGCAATGGCGTGAAAATAATCCGATGTGGCTCCAGCTTCATAGCCATCTGGGCGATACGCTTTACCGTAAGGAGTGGCTGGTCGATCATAAGCAGATCCTCGCGGCGTTAATTAAGAAAGATGCCCGCGCAGCGAAGCTGGCGATGTGGCAGCATCTGGAAAACGTGAAGCAGCGTCTGCTGGAGTTTTCCAATGTTGATGACATCTACTTTGATGGCTATCTGTTTGAGTCATGGCCGCTGGACAACGTTGATGCCTGATTATACCTGGAATAGCGTGGGCAGACCCAGTCCACGTTTTACTTCCTGTAGCGTCTTTTGAGTGACCTCATGCGCCCGCTCGCTACCTTTTTTCAGCAATTCCATTAGCATTCCCTTATCCGCAATAAAGGTTGCCCGTCGTTCGCGTATTGGCGCGATCAGTTCTTGCAGGCAGGTCTCCAGCTCATTTTTACAGACACGGTCGCCTAATCCGCCTTGTTGATAATGTGCTTTCATCGCCGCGACTTTGGCTTTATCCGGATGGAACGCATCCAGCCACGTAAAGACGACGTTACCTTCTATTTTTCCCGGATCGCTAATTTTTAAATGATTGGGATCGGTGTACATCGCGCTGACTGCACGGTGGATGGTCTCTTCGCTGGCGGAAAGAAGCAGGGTATTGCCGAGCGATTTCGACATCTTGGCGCTGCCGTCAATGCCGGGCAGACGGCCCGTATCGCTCAGGAGCGCCTGACAGGGTCGCAATATCGGCGAGGAGAAAAGACTATTCATCTTATGAACGATCTCATTCGTTTGCTCAATCATGGGCAATTGGTCGTCGCCAACCGGTACCATTTCGGCCTTAAAGGCGGTGATATCTGCCGCCTGGCTAATGGGATACGCCATGAACCCGACCGGCAGGGAACGGGTAAAGCCTTTTTGGGCAATCTCATTTTTTACCGTAGGATTACGCTCCACTCGGGCGACGGTAACAATATTCATATACAGCACCGTTAATTCAGCGAGGGCGGGTAATGCGGATTGCAGGCAGATCGTCGTCAGCTTGGGATCGATGCCGACGGCCAGATAGTCAGCTAACACTTGCGGAATATTATCGCGGATTTTTTGCGGATTACTGCCGTTATCGGTGAGTCCCTGCAGGTCGGCAATCAGGACATACTGTTGGTGATCCTGCTGTAGCGCGACGCGCTGGCGCAGTGAACCGACATAATGGCCGAGGTGCAACGAGCCGGTGGGGCGATCGCCAGTCAGAATGATGGGAAGGGTGTTCATTAAGGACTCCTTTATGCTTACTGTAAAGCCGAAAGACGTCCCGAAACACAGTAGCCGCCTTTCGGCGGCTACTTAAAGAGGGATAGTGATCCGTGCCGCCTTCAGGAAGGCAGCCACCAGCGGAGATGGCGTTGCGTAGCGTTGGATCGTTTCGTGTTCATGTGATCTAACGTATCACGACTAAACGTAAGGGTAAAGCGGCTGGCGTGTCGTCCGGGCATAAAGTCATATCGCCTGAACAGAGAACATGTTACTGACTTTGAAACGCGATTTTATAATTTGCTGTCCAAAAATACGTGGCGCTGAAAGGCGCATTTTTGATGCAAATCATTTATTACTGTGATAACACTGCGCGCGATAAAAACATTAAATATATTCACATAGTAAATATGTTCTATTGGAATGGTTGTTTTCTATATGACAAAAGTCTAAAAAACCCATTGATGTGAAAAGGAATAAGAATTGTCTATATTCCGATTCTGTGTAATTAAGTAATTTCTCGGATAAAAATAAGAAATGATATTGATATTTCTTTTTTGATATGGTTCTTATAGCGGCTATGGTTATTCAGGAAACGATGCTTGAATGCCAGGCGTAATAGATTTCAGGTCAGTAGCGCTATTGTAAAATGGATTGTTGATGGCAGAAGGTATTTAGCAAGAATCCAGTTATAGCAGATTGTCGGTATTTAATCTGGTATACAGAGACACCAACGAAATGGCTGGAAAATGGAACGTTCTTTCATTGTTGGCGTTCCGTCCTTGTCAGCCTGCTTTGCCGCATGATAATCACGGAGGGGGGATGGACGCCATCTATTTAAAACTGGACGGTATTGAAGGCGAAAGCCGGATCAAAGGTTTTGAAAACCAAATAAAACTTATTGCTTACAACCACAACCCGACGAAACGGGAGTCCGGCGAAGCGAGAGGGACATATATTGGAGGATTGACGCTGACAAAGCCTGTCGATCTTGCTACGCCTGGCCTCTATGAGCACTATTGTAACGGGAAAACGGTGAAAGAAGGCGTGCTGACATTATGCCGTCGTGATAAGGGCGCAATGCTGCCATTTATTATTTATACGCTCACCAATGTGCGGATTTCACGCATGAGCAATCATGGCGACGCCGAAGGCAGCGCCACGGAGACCGTGGATTTGGTTTATAGCCATATTCGCTGGGATATTCCCGCATTAGCGTCGAAAAGCAAAACACGGCGGCCCCTTCACCGACAGGCGCTGTGGCGATGAGGATAAAACAAGCGTGCGGACTCGCAGTGGGCAATGCGGTGTAGCGAAATGGCATTTAGCGGCTTGCGAAGGTCGATGAGCGCTCATGTAACCAATCGATTGCCAGAAAAGGCGATAACGCGTGGCCCTTACACCCGTTATGATTTTTACGCATAGCCGCTAATAAAACGGCATTTTTTATATACACATCAAGTTGATAGTGTGTTTCTGACCTTGACGTAAATAAGCGGGAAAAGCGATGAAACACACCATTGGGATACTGGGGGGGATGGGACCTGCGGCAACGGCGGATATGTTGGAAAAATTTGTTGAATTACGACATGCCAGTTGTGATCAACAACACATCCCGCTCATTGTCAGCTCTATTCCTGATATTCCCGATCGTACAGCATGTCTGTTATCCGGCGGGCCTTCGCCATTCCGTTATCTGGAGCGTTATCTGCATATGCTGGAAGACGCCGGGGCGGAGTGTATCGTTATCCCATGCAACACTGCGCATTATTGGTTTGATGATTTACAGAACGTCGCGAAAGCGCGAATGATCAGCATTCTGGACGCTACCCTGGGGGATATTCCGCCATCGGCGCGGCACGTTGGTCTGCTGGCGACCAATGCGACGCTGGCGACCGGGTTATATCAAAAGAAAGCTCTGGCGCGGGGGCTGACGTTAATTCAGCCGGAAGACGCGGGGCAGGCGTTGGTAATGCAGGCTATTTATACGCTTAAACGTGGCGATAAAACTGCGGCGCAAGCGCTGCTGCTGCCGCAAATCGATAGCCTTATTGCCCGTGGCGCGCAGGCAATTATTATGGGGTGTACCGAAATTCCGCTTATTGTGGCCGGACATGAACGCGCGATAGCGTGCCCGATGATTGATTCCACAGCGTCGCTGGTGCGCGCGGCGATTCGTTGGTATGAGTCCTGGCCGGACACCCGCGCCTCTTTGACCGGGGAACAACGCCTTACCGCCTGATGTGTTTACAGTGCGGCCTGAAGCCCACGCAGGTCGCGCCAAAATGTTTCGGCTACCTGACTCATGCGGGTATTCATGCGATAAGCATAAGCCTGGATCGGGATAACCAGTTCGTCGGCATCAAGCACGATCAGGCGCCCGTCAGTAATCTCCTGACGGATAGCATACTCGGGCAACCAGGCGATTCCGCAGCCGTCCATCGCAACCTGTTTTAACAATTCACTCATCGAAGAGACGAAAAATGTACTGAAACTCAGTTCAGCATGGCGAGTCAGGGTACGATTTATCAGCCGGCCCATATAGGAGTTCTGACTGTAATTAAGCAGGGGAAAGTGCGGCTGCTCAAGCGTATAGCGCGGCTCGCCCCGGCCATTGTTGGCGCAAACCGGAAACAGTCTCGACTCAAACAGGCGGATGTTATCAAACGGCGCTTGTTGCAGGTTTTCATCGTGATAAGAAAAGATAAAATCGCTTTGCCCCTCACGTAACATATCCACCGCCTGGTCGACATCTATCGCCTCAACGGCGTAGGTAAACTGCGTCGGCATCTGCTTAACGATGGTCGGCAACAGGCCGAGGGAGAGCGAGTGGGCGGCGGCAATCTTGATTTTACGCAGCGTATAATCGCTGCCGCCGCGCAGTTCGGTCAGATTACTTTCCAGCTGCTGTAACAGGTGGCGAACCTGGGAGTGAAAGATTTTACCCTGTTCGGAAAGCTGTAGCGGCGAGACCTGTCGATTAAACAGTTCAACGCCCACGGCATGTTCCAGGGCGCGAATCCGCCGGCTAAAAGCGGGTTGCGATACGTTGCGGATAATGGCGGCCTGAGAGAAATTGCGGCACTTTTCCAGCGTCAGAAAATCATATAGCCATTTTGTCTCAATATTGTGCAAACCTGCTCCAGTTACATCCATTTACCGTTATCCTGTCAGCCGCCCGAAAGGGCATTCTACGTCCATTCGGGCGGCTGACAACCGCTTATCCCGTCCTCTTTCAGAATGCCGTGATGGGGCAGCCTGAAACTGGCGGGAATTACGCCGGTTCAAAGGTACCTTTTACGCAGGCTTTCCCCTCATTGACCATGCGTTTGCCGCGCGCATACACCTGCTCAATGCGTAAATCTGCGCTAAAGACAAGCAGATCCGCATCGTTACCGGGACGGATTTCGCCTTTGCTGTCCAGACTGAGGAAGGCGGCTACGCTGGTCGTCAGCGGGCGCAGAGCATCGGTCAGGCTGAATCCGTAGTGGTTAACCAGCGTCTGCAACGTCTCCAGCAAACTTTCGAAGCCCGCGACGCCGATACCCGTCAGATTTCCGGCAGCGTCAAATAGCGGCTGGCTGCCGTTACCGTCTGAACTGAGCGTCACCCGGGAAAGCGGGACGCCGGCTTTTACCGCTCTGGCAATGCCCTCCGCCGGCGCGACGGGATCCGGGATACTGGAGGTAATGTCGATCACGCCGCCTTTAAGCGCAAACGCCAGCGCCTGCTCGAAAAGAGATTCGCTACGGTTGACGTGGGTAGGCAGCAGTTTACCGATCGGCACGTCGCTGTTTTCCAGGATGTCATACAGCGGCTGTAACCCTTTTTTGCTGCTGCCCATATGAAAAACGCTGACACCGGGTTTACCGCCCAGCAGGCCGCCAACGCGTGATTCGGCGGCCATGCTGGCGAGTTGATTCCCGCCGGGCGCGGCGGAACGGTGGTCGGAGACTGCGCATTTCACGCCAATGACGCGATCGATCAGCGCGACGTCTTTTTCTACCGAGCCAGTAATGGTCGGCGACGGAACGTGATAAGCGCCCGTGAGCATCCAGGCGGTGATCCCCTCCTCATTTAGCGCTCGCGTTTTGGCTAACAGCGACGCGGGATGACGGCTGACGGAGTCGGTGCCAAGCAGGCCGACGACCGTTGTTATCCCGGCTTCCGTCAGGCGGCTCAGGGAGACTTCCGGCGTCCGCGTCGTCGGCCCCGCTTCGCCGCCGCCGCCGATCAGATGAACGTGTTGGTCGATAAAGCCCGGGCACAGCATACGACCGCTAAGATTAATCACCGCACAGTCCGGTACGATATCGCCGGGGATGTCAGCGCCGACGGCAATAATTTTGCCATTCGCGAGCAGAACATCACAGATGCCCCGGTCTTCTGGCGCAAACAGGTGCGCGCCCTGTAACAAGGTAAACTCCGCGGCGGATAAATCAGGCATGATAACTCCTTATTAAACAATAAGCTGCATGACCCAGATCGACAGCAGCGCATTGATGGCGCAGACTGCGATAATATGCGGGTAATATTTGGCGTTGACTTCGGCAGTACCGAGACAGCGGCCGACATTCTGTACCGGGTTTCCCATCAGGTAAATGGCTGGCAGTAGTACGGTAACATCGTGGCCACTTAGCGCGCCGGCGGTAGCCAGACTGGCCGCCACGCCAACGGCGCCGCCCATACTCATCAGCGAAGCCAGAAGTACCGTAGCCGCTTCGCCGGGAAGCCCCCACAACGCCATCACGGGCTGGCAGATATGGCCTACCCAGTCGAGCAGACCGGTAATTTTCAGCGCCTGAATAATGACAAATGCCATGACCACATTGGGTAACAGGTTGGTTGTGGCGATGGTAAAACCGCGGCGTGCGCCATCGATAAACATATCCATGACATTCTTACGTACCTGAGTCGTCATGATTGGGCTCCTTGCGCAGGGTGACGGCGTTCTTCGATGTTAATCCAGATGCGCAAAAGGTTTGCGCCGATAAATTTGAATAGCAGAATGACCACCAGCGGAATGATGACTGACGTTCCCAGAAAGGCGAATACCGCAACGCCGGAGGAGAAATAGTTGGTGATAATAGCGCTGCCGCTGGTCTGCCAGGCGGCAAAAATCACTTTATCGCGTTCGGTGATTTCGCCTTCCTGCGCCAGCTCTTTGGTCATACCCGCCGCGGCGTCGGTATTTTGCAGGTTGGCGATCAGCGCCAGTGAGCAAATGCCGGGAATGCCAAGCAATGGTTTCAGGATGGGCGTCATCAATTGCTGCGCCGCCCGCAGACCACCCAGTCCATCCGTAATCGCGATGATACCCAGAGAAAGGATAACCGACGGTGCCAGCTCCAGCGCAAAAAGGAAGCCATCTTTCGCGCCCGTTCCGCCCGCGCCGCGAAAGGTCTGCGTACCGGTCACATGACCGAATGACCCGTTGAGTACGGTAAAATCAAAAACGCGCCACCAGCCTTCGCTTCCGGAAAATACGCCGGAAAAGAAAATAATGGTGAGAAAAAACGCCAGGTATCCCTTTATCCCGACCTTTTCTGTATCAAGCGGCATGGCCGCCCCGTCCACTTGTTGCGCCATAGCGATCCCCGAATTTTTTTGATGATGTGTTGGTTGTAGCCACAGGCCAAAAAGCCCGAAACAGAAAGACCTTATCAGCCATAAGGGTAAGGACAAAATGCAAGTATGTATCGTGCTATGCGTTTCTTGCATAGTAGCGCGAAAAATCACCATCTTCGCTACTGCCGGAGGCGCGGGGAACCGTGGACGGTATAACGCGAGGTAAAAAAGCAAAGAAACAGGTGTTGACGAAGACCGGAGCCGGGAGCAGGAAAAAGAGGAAATAAATTTGACGTTAGTCAATTTCACGCCACTTAATTATCGTTGTTAAAAAATAGGATTTTTTAACCTAAATTTTACTTTTTACTGTAATTTTTCACGCCTTAAGAGGAATTGTCACGGTCATGTCAGTAGCCGCTGATGGGTCAGTTTGCGCCCTAAGAATCCTACGGGCAGGTAATAAAAAACGAATCATCTAATTAATTTCATGATGTGATTTATTTATAATTGTGATGATTTGAAAGGGCGCGATAATCATCATAATGGGATATATAGCCAAAATAATTCGAGTTGCTTAAAGGCGGCAAGGGAGTGAGTCCCCAGGAGCATAGATAACGATGTGACTGGGGTGAGCTACGGCCCGTCAGGGCGAGGCCTATGGATGGGCCGGGTAATCCGTAGCCAACACATAAGCAACTTAAAGTATGAAGGGTATATAAAATAATAGGCAGATTGATAACACCAAAAACCATAAAATAAGCATGGTTTTTAGTGTCATTTTTAACTTGAAATAACGTGTTGAGGATGTGCTATTAAAAACAGATCCGCATTGCGCCGCGAATAGCGTTAAAGATACAACCCGGTGCGGAGAGCGCGAGTTTACTCTACCGCTTATTCACGTATCACAAACCGTTTTTGTTTTATCTGCTGCGCGGCGCTGATCAGCACGGCAAAAAAGAGCGCCGCGGCACCGCAAAGCGTGGCGTTGATAATTGCCGACGCGCCATTGCCTGACAGACTGGCGGCGAGCGGACCGAGAATTTGCCCAATACCATACGTTAGCGTCACCAGGCCTAACAAATTAATATTGCCCGGCGCGCTGAGTTGTCGGGCAAGCGGCATCACCAGCGAGGTTGTGCCCATAAACGTGGCGCCAAAACCAATACTGCTCAGTATTAACAGCAACAACGAGTCGCTGGCGAGAGACAGTAGCACGCAGGCGCTCTGGATCAACAGATTCGCGGTCAGACATGGCAGGACGCCCCAATGTTTTGCCGCCCACAGCCAGCCGAAGCAGCCGGGAATGATCGCCAGGCCGACCAACGACCAAAGATGCGCCGTGAGTAGTGGAGAGCCCGCGCTTTTCGCCATCAGCGGCAAATAGGTAGCGACAATGATGTAGCCGAATCCGGCGAAACCGTACAACAGCGCCAGTTGCCACCAGGGCATAGGCTGATTTTCGATTCTTGCTAAAGGCGCAGGCGGCAGCGCATGAGCGCGGGGGGGAATCAACATTGCCACGATTAATAGCAATATACCGGCGAGCGCTCCGGCCCCCAGCCATAGCGAATGGGCCGAAAGCGCATAATGTAAACCGCCAATGACATATTCGTTGCCCAGTGCAATCCCGGCCCCGACGCCGGAAAAGAGCGCGGCGATCACAAACGGATGGCGGGTATGATGCAACACAATCATTGATCCAAAAATCATCATTCCCGCACTCGCGACGCCTGCCAGGAAGCGTACCAACATGACGACCGCGGGCTGAGTAAATATCGCCATAGACAGAATAAGAATACCGGTGGCGACCGCCGAAGCCAGCAGCATGGGGCGTAGACGAGAGGGGAGATGAAAAAGGCCAAAGGAAAACAGTAAGCTTCCCGCCAGGTACCCTGCATAATTGGCGCTGGCAATCCAGGAGAGCTGATTAAACGTTAGCTGCTTTTCCGCCAGCATTACCGGCAGCATGGGCGTATACAGAAAGCGGCCAACTCCCATCCCCAGCGTCAATACCATCATACCGAAAAGCGCCGTAAAAATGGGATGGCGAGGTGAAGCGCTCTGAGCATGAACCATGGTTTTTCTCTTTGCTAAAGTAAGGCAGGAATGCCGGATTGTTGTTGTAAATGATAATAAAAAGTAAAATTAATGTTTCAAATTTGCAAGAAAAGAAAGTGAAGCGCAGGCGAATAACGGATTGAGAAGAGGGGCATCGGTGGGAAATGGCATTAAATTAATGCCTCCCGCGTGCGGGGTTTGGCAGTTAATCTGAACGAGAACGGCGTTAAATACTGAGCAGTGCCGGTATTTGCGACAGTAAATATAACACCAGACCGATAGCGCCGCCGACCAGCGTGCCGTTCACGCGGATAAACTGCAAATCTTTACCGATATTAAGCTCAATCTGCTGCGACATATCGCGCGCATCCCAGCCTTTTACGGTATCGCTGATGTGGCGCGTCAGGAAGGCGGCGAATTCCGGCGCGACCCGGTGCGCGGCCTGTTCCAGATGACCGTTAAGCGAGGCGCGTAATGCGTCGTCGGCGATCAGCGTCTCGCCAAACCATTGTCCGGCATGAGCGATGCGCTGCTTTACCTTCGAGTCTTCGGCGTTGATATCTGTTTTTAACCACTGACGTAGATCCGCCCAGATCTCGCCGAGATAACGGTTAAACGCCTCATCTTCCTTCAGGTAACTTTTAATGTTTTCTGCCCGGGCAGCCATTTCCGGATCATGTTTAAGTTTATCGATCAGCTTATACGTCGCGCGATCGAAGGCATGACGAATCTGATGCGCGCGATCGTGACTGATATCATCCAGCAGAGAATTTACCGCGTCGGAGACCAGTTCAGCGCTGTGTTCTCCCAGCCATTCGGTCGGCAGAATCTTCGCTTTTAACGGATGCTCGGTCTCCAGCCAGCGTATGATCTGTCTGGCGATAAATGTTCGGGAGCTGTCACGCTGTAACAGGGCGATAAGCTGGGCGATCAGCGTATCGAGTAACACCTGGTGACGATCGTTTTTGGTCATGCTTTCCAGCATCAGGGCGCTGGTGCCGGAAAGATCCACTTTATCAATCGCCTTATGTACCGCTCGCTTGAGCAGCCGCTGAATACGGGCGTCATCGGTCAGTTCCAGAAAGCCGCTCATAATTTGCAGCAGATGCTGCCCGACCCGGCTGGCGTTGTCCGGCTGGCTGAACCAGTTTCCGATAAGCAGCGCGGGTTCATGGCGGCGGATTAGCGCGATCAGCGACTGCGTATCAAGGAACTTCTCCTGCACAAATTGCCCTAGATTTTCGCCGATTCGGTCTTTATTACGGGGAATAATCGCCGTATGTCGTGAAATAAACGGAATGGGAATGCGGCGAAACAGCGCCACCACGGCAAACCAGTCCGCCAGCGCGCCAACCATCGCCGCTTCGGCAATAGCTTTTACGCCCAGCACCCAGAAACTGGGCGGCAGGAAAAGCGTGGTTACAAACGTCGCGGTGGCTATCAGCAACAGTGAGAGCGCCAGGCGTTTGGCGCGTTTGAGTTCGGCGATTTTATTCATAGGGTTAAGGATAGAGCCAGACGGCAGGAACGTGCAAAAAACATCAGATTATCCTGTGCCGGATAAGCCTCTATCCGGCAGAGTCGTTACTTCTCAGCGGCCAGTTCTGCCGCCTCATGCTGGCGCACGCGCTGTAATAGTGTCGCCAGAGTGAAGACCACAATCACTCCGGCCACCGCTGCCAGCAGGTGAAATGGCAGTCTCCCGCCGTGAAACCACAGCCAGCGGCCAACTTCGACCGACACCGCCATCACCGTCAGAATCACCATGTTCAGCGAGGCCGAAACCGTCCCTTTTGGCAAGTTGTTGGAGAAAAGCGTGAAGCGAAACAGCGTCGGGAAAATCATTCCAATGCCGAACGCGTACAGGCTGGTGCCCAGCACAGACCAAAGCCAGACGTGCGGCAGAAGAAGATTACCGAGGAGTAATGTCGCCAGCCCGCTTAACTGGATTGGTACGGCGCGCCAGATAAAACGCGGTCGGGTTGGATCTTTTACCAGGCGCACAACGATCATATTGGCCACGATCACCGCGCCGAATACGGGCACCTGCGCCCAGGCGAATTGCGAAGTACTCATCCCGCCGGCATCGATCAGGATCACCGGCGACACCGCCACCCAGCTCATCATCGGGATGTAGCTCAACGACAGCGTCGCCGCCCCGGTGAGAAAAATCGGGTTGCGAAACACATTACGAAAATCGCGCAGTACGCTCACCGCGCTGAACGGCACCGCGCCGCGTTGCACCGTTTCCGGCATCGCCAGCAGCAGGCCGCACAACGCCAACAGTCCCATCACCGCAATAATACCGAACAGCACCTTCCAGTGAACGAAGTGCATCAGCGCGGCGCCGGAGAGCGGGCCGATAACCGGAGCGACCAGCACAATGGAGGTAATAATCGCCATCAGCTTAATGGCTTTGGTTTGACCGAAGGCCTCCTGTACCGTGACGTAGCCGACCGTTGCGATAAAGCAAATGCTGGTGCCCTGCACAAAACGGGCAACCAGAAACTGCGTCATTGAGGTCGTCAACAGCGTTGCCGCGCAGGCGAGAGTAAAAATTAATGCCCCTGCAATCAGCACTGGCCGGCGGCCAATCCTGTCGGATAGCGGCCCCAGAAGCCATTGCAACGCCATTCCGCCCGCCAGATAGAGACTGACCGAGGCCGGCGCAAGACTGACGTCAGCATTAAAATCGCGCACGACGTTAATGATGCCAGGCTGAATCAGATCCGTCGTCAGATAGGCGGCAAAATCGTACAAAATCAGCGCCATCGGGAAAAATAACGTTGTGGCGCGTTGGGAGAAAAACTGAATAATCCGTTGCATAAAAAATGCGCTCCATGTCGGAGAACCCCATGATGGGACAGCGAAACTCAATACCGTCATCGTGACGTCAGGCAGGCGATGGAAACAGCGGCTGCGGATGTACTGAATTTCATGTAATCAAAAACGCTGCCGGTGAAAACACAGACAGGAAGAGACGCGTTCTGAATCTCGTCAGAACGTGTGGCGATTACAGATAACAATCAGCACATCACACCTCGGGAAATTTACGTTGCACGGAAAATATACACATTAAGTGTAATTAAATTTTGATGTTAATCAAAAGAGTTTGTCTGGTTAATAAAGATAAAGGCAGGGCGCGCAGGCTGGTATTTTGCGTGTTCAGTTCCGAAAATGCATGTGCATTACAGATAACAGGATTTATCTTCCGTCGCGCCTCGCAATGCTGAAAAGGTACGGATGAGAAAGGAATTTTCAGGAGGTAGAGTCGCAGCATCCTGGTTTGGGGTGATGGAGCGCCATGAAAAAATCGACGACCTCAACACCGCATGATGCGGTGTTTAAAACCTTTTTGCGCCACCCGGAAACCGCCCGCGATTTTATGGAGATTCATCTGCCGGTGTCGTTACGCCAGCTTTGCGACCTGCGGACGCTAAAGCTGGAACCCGGCAGTTTTATTGAAAAAAATCTGCGAGCCTATTATTCCGATGTGCTTTGGTCGCTGAAAACGCGCGAGGGCGACGGTTATATCTATGTCGTGATTGAACATCAGAGCACGCCGGATGCGCATATGGCGTTTCGGCTGATGCGGTATGCGATGGCGGCAATGCAACAGCATCTGGATGCGGGGCATAAGCATCTTCCGCTGGTGGTGCCGATGCTGTTTTATCACGGTGTTGATAGCCCGTATCCTTTTTCGCTGTGCTGGCTGGATGAGTTTGCGAACCCGGAAGTGGCAAGAAGACTCTATGCCGCTGCCTTTCCGCTGGTCGATATTACGGTGGTATCGGATGATGACATTATGCAGCACCGCCGCATTGCGCTGCTGGAGCTCATCCAAAAACATATCCGCCAGCGCGACCTGCTGGGACTGGTTGAACGGATTGCTTCGCTGTTAGTTACTGGTTGCGCTAATGACAGGCAGCTTAAAGCGCTGTTTAATTATCTTATGATTCAGCACGGACATACGCCTCGTTTCACCACGTTTATTCGTGATGTGGTAGGGCATGTCCCGCACACTAAGGAGAGACTGATGACGCTGATAGAGAGGATCCGCGCAGCGGATCGCAGAAAAGGGGAACGGCAAGGAAGACAGGTTGGTCTGGAGGAAGGGCTGGAAAAAGGGCTGGAAAAAGGTCAGCGTGTTGCCGCATTGCGTATCGCCAGACAGATGCTGGCGGACGGACTTGACCGCGAGACTGTCCAGCGGTTCACCGGCCTTACGGCTGAAGAGCTTCAGGATGTTAGCCACTAACGCGGTTCCAGTCTGAATGTTGCAGGCCCGGTGATCGCCGGGCAACGCTCTCTGTAATTATCGCTGATAACCGCACGAATATACCGAACTTTACCGATAGCGCCAGCCATCTCTACTACCCTTATTGTTCTGAGCGGCATTTACGGCTGCCTTAATGACGATAACAAGGAGACATGTGATATGGCTTACCAGACAGTGAATCCTGCCAATAATCAGCTCATTAAAGAGTATCCCCCGCACACGGACGCGGATATTGAAGCCGCGCTGCAAAAAGCTGACGCGCTCTATCACTCCGACTGGTCCAAAGGAGAGATTGACCAACGTCTGCCGGTACTGCATAAGCTGGCTGACTTGATCGACAGCCGTGTTGAAGAACTGGCAAAAATCGCCAGCCAGGAGATGGGTAAGCTCATCGAGCAGAGCCGTGGCGAAGTCAAACTGTGCGCGCAGATCGCTCGCTATTATGCGGATAACGCGAAGCAGTTTCTTGCCCCGGTGCCTTATAAAACCGAGTTTGGCGACGCGTGGGTAGAACATCATCCGATTGGCGTCATCATGGCCGTTGAGCCGTGGAACTTCCCGTACTATCAGTTGATGCGTGTGCTGGCGCCGAACCTGGCCGCAGGTAACCCGGTGCTGGCGAAACATGCCAGCATCGTACCACACTGCGCCGAGACATTTGCCCATCTGGTGCGTGAAGCCGGCGCGCCGGACGGCGCATGGACCAACCTGTTTATTTCCTCCGATCAGGTGGCGAACATCATCGCCGACCCGCGCGTGCAGGGCGCGGCGCTGACCGGATCTGAAAAAGCGGGGAGCGCCGTGGCGGCACAGGCGGCGAAGCACATTAAAAAATCGACGCTGGAACTGGGCGGGAACGATGTGTTCGTCGTGCTGGACGATGCCGATCTTGAGAAAGCGGTGAAAATTGGCGTGCAGGCACGACTCACTAATGCAGGGCAGGTATGTACGGCGGCGAAGCGCTTTATCCTACATGAGAAAATCGCCGATCAATTCCTCAGCCAGTTCACCGAGGCGTTCAGGAAGGTGAAGGTGGGGGATCAGATGGACGCTTCTACCGAACTGGGGCCGCTGTCGTCGAAAGATGCGCTGGAAACATTGACCAGACAGGTCGAGGACGCGGTGAAAAATGGCGCGACGCTGCACGTTGGCGGCAAGCCGCTGGAGAGCAAAGGCAACTTCTTTGAGCCGACCATTCTGACCCACATTACGCGTGACAACCCGGCGTACTTTGAAGAGTTCTTCGGCCCGGTGGCGCAGATGTATGTGGTGAAAGACGATGACGAGGCGGTAAAACTAGCCAACGATTCCCACTACGGCCTGGGCGGCGCGGTGTTTAGTCAGGATATTGAGCGTGCTAAACGCATGGCCTCCCGGATTGAAACCGGGATGGTTTATATCAACTGGCTGACCGATACCGCAGCGGAGCTGCCGTTCGGCGGCGTTAAGCGTTCGGGCTTCGGACGCGAGCTATCGGATCTGGGGATTAAGGAGTTTGTGAACCAGAAGCTGGTAGTGGTGCGCCGCTAATCCCTGTTGCCCCTCTGAAAACGGGAGGGGCCTGGCTTTTTTGCAGCGAAGGACGCGGATCTTAAATCAGAACGAAACAAGCGAACAAAACCCCCTCAATTGCCCTCCTTATTTATCCACGTTGTACTAACCGTGCTTTTTATCCCGGTATTGTTTGTACAGACATTCATGATGCCCGCATTTTCTGTTCTATGCGGAGGCCGGTATGGAATTTTACGAGAACCGCCCCAGACAACCATTCATTGGCTTTGTGCAGCTCAGACGGGCGCTAAAAAGGTGGTGGCTGCGTAAGCGGGCCTGTCAGGCGCTGCGGCGAATGAGTGACGAGCAGTTAAGGGATATCGGGTTGGAAAGGAAGGATGTGGAATAGTGGATCTATTCAAGGGCAATAGTAGTTAAAGGATTTTATGATATATTACTATGCCCTTATGTTATGCGTGCTCACTATTTTATATCATTAATATTAATATCATTAATCTTTTTCTCAATATATTTTTCTGGTTTTACCTTAGTTTTTTGCTCAATTGCATGATATTTTTCCTTATCAATGGTTATAGTCATTTTTTCTTTTTTGTTAAATATGCATGGAATGATAATGGCGGCTGCAATTATCAGTAACATTATTATGGCTGCATGAATTTTGCTTTTAGGAAATCCTTTTAATTGAGTACACAGGATTGTTATACATTTATGTATAAGATAAGGGAAGGATAGAAATAAAACAAATGGGTAAGCAAAATTTATGGCATGTTTTCCATAGTAATTATTATTTATTATCAGCGAACCAATACAGAATGCCATCATACAAAATAGAGATATTCCGAAAGATAAGAAGGATATAACGAAAGAACCTTGCATAATTCTTTTATGTAACTCTTTCAAAATATTATTTGTAAGCTTCTCTAGTTTAGTGTTATTACAAACAACTACCAGCATCGCAAAAAAAATCTCACATAAGGCAAGCGAAAATAACGTATTGAAGACCATGTAATTCATCAGCGTTTCGAAAAATATACTTTGCTGAAGATAGTATGGTAATAGTGCATTGACCTCCATAAATAAAGTACATAGAAATCCCAGGATGATATAAAAAATTAATCCTTCATTTCTCCAAAGCGTAATGTTTTCTTTTACTTTTAGCTGCATGGTTTCCCTTCAATCATTGATATTAATTATAATTAAAGCTGGCAAGGGTTCTTTGCCAGCTTATTTTATGTATTTACTTAGATCCTGCCATCACGCTGATAAACGCCTGCACCTGCTTTTGCTTACGCGCCGATAGCTTGCACACCTGGCGCAGCGACTGCATCAAATCGCTTTCTTCTGGTTGCGGCTGCTGTGCGCTGAGCACAATACAGCCGTTCATCACCTTTACATCGACCTGCGTACCGGTGGTAAACCCGGCGTCTTCCAGCCACTGACCTTTCAGGGTAATAGCGGGAATACGGTTGTAATCCGGGTAGCGGCTCGCATAACTCACGGTCAAGTGACGGTTATTTGTCGGGGAGACTTCAGGATCGGTGAATTCTGCAATAGAATGCGGGGTAGTCATGGTCTCTATTCCTGTTTAATAGGGATTGTGATTAGCGGTGCGGGCGTGTTGGCGCACGCTCGCACCGCGCTAAATACCTGGATATATCATCAGTAAATAAAAGAAAAGTCCAGCTGAAAATCAATGAAAATAAGCCGCTGGATGAGAGGTGATATTATATTTGGTGATGAGAATAAAGCGGCTATTTAGCCACTTTATTGGTGTCCGAGAGTGGGTTAATTTATGGCGGCGTCGGCATTATAAGAAGGAAAGGGTTCGAATGATGCAGACCCTATTCATCTGCCCCTCATTGATTTAACTTGTAATGAACTGCCACACAATCCAGCAGCCAAAGGCGATCAGAATGCCGCCGGCGGCGCGTTCAATTTTCCAGACAAGATTACCCAGACGACCTTGAATTTGCGGCAGGGCGATAAGCGTTATCAGCAGCAGATCCCAGAGTAACACTACGCTGGTCATCCAGATTCCACATATGGCCTGCTGTGTAACGGTCACGTTTGGGCCCAGCAGGGCGGTCATTAGCGCCAGATAAAACAGAGCATTTTTCGGATTCAACAGCGATGAACCTAGCCCCAGTAATAGTTGTTTTGCCAGTGACGGACATGCCGATGCGGCGTACCGCCACTCCAGCGGCCCGGCGCGGCTTTTCAACAGTTGACGGCCCACCCATAGCAGGTAGGCGGCACCCAATAGTTCGATGATGGTAAAGAGCAGCGGCGTCTGACGTAGTAGCCCTGACCCAATCACCACCAGCAGAATATAGAGCCCATTTCCCGCCGCAATGCCGAGGCACAGCCCGACGCTACCGCGCAGCCGATAGCGTACGGCGTAACCGACCAGCAAAAAGAAGTCCGGACCCGGGCTGAGCAGCGCCATAAAATGCGCCAGCGCCAGTGCGGGAAACGCCGGAGGAAATAACGTTGTAACCTGTTCCATAGTAACCTCAGTGATGGTACTGAGGTCAGCCTATACCTGCGGATGCGCTATTTATTGTCGGATATTGATCTGTTCTGCGCGTACTGACGCGGCGTTGCCGCCGTGTAGCTGACGAAGGTTTTGTGGAAATGACTTTGATCGGCGAAACCGGTCTGATAGGCAACATCGGCAATATCGTCCCCGGCGCGCAATCGGTGCCGGGCATATTCAATGCGGGCCATATTGGTAAAGCTGACAGGAGTCAGGCCTGTATCCTGCTTAAAAGTGCGAATCAGAGTCTCCTTACGGAGCGCAAACTCCTGCGCCAGTGTGTCCAGCGTCGGCGGTTCCTGAAGGTTGCTGACTAAGCGGGCAACCAACTGGCGGCTGATGGCGCATGGCGGTTCGGCGTCGGCGCTTTGTAGCGGCAGGGCGCGCAACAGGTGGATAATAAGCGCCGGAAGTCCGGCGGTTTGTTGCTGAGTAATAGACGTCACAATTTGCTGATAAAGCTGGAAAAGCTGCGGGTCCTGCAACTGTGGCTGCGTGGTATGCAGGCGGCTATTCGCCGGCAAATGGGGGAGCTGCGTCAGGCACCAGTCCGCATCGAGATACAGCATATGATAGCTGCGTGGTCGCTCGTGGAGCGGGTTACAACTGTGTGGAGATTGCGGGGGGATCAGGATCAGCTCGCCGGGGCGTAACAGATACTCTTGTCCGTTACTGATGCAGCGGGTTTCTCCGGCGATGATTGCGCCCAGCGACAGTTGCGGGTGGCTGTGGCGCTTATAGGCCTGACGGCTTTCACTGGTGGTACGTAGCTCCAGCCACGGCAGTTGTGGCAGACGCCAGAAGCGTTGGTGAATATCTCGGATAAGGGGCATACAATCTCCTGTGCGGCCCGGCTTTTCTGCGCCCGTTTACTTCCTTAACCCCGCAAACGCCGCTCTGATCTCGTCTTCCGGCAACTGGATCCCGATAAATACCAGCGTGCTGTGTGGCGTTTCGTCGCCCCACGGTCTGTCCCAGTCGGCGCTGTAGAGGCGCTGCACGCCCTGGAACAGCAGACGGTTGGGTTCGCCGTCGATCCACAGCATCCCTTTGTAACGCAGCAGTTTATCCGCTGATTCCAGCAGCAGGTTTTCCATCACCCGCGAAACCTCGCTGATATCCACCGGGTAATCCAGCTCCACCACAATTGACGACACATCGTTCTGTTTATCGGCAATAAAGTGGAAACGCGGTTGGCTTGCCAGCACGTTCTCTTCCAGCATAAAGCCGCTGGTATTAAACAACTGACTCAGGTCAATATCGCCGTGTACCACGGTGTAAACCGGGGCGCGAGCGTTGATACGCGCCAGCCGCTCGCGCAGCTTCTCGCTGTCGCCTGCCACGTCGGTTTTGGTCAGCAGGATACGGTCGGCGTAGCCTATCTGCGACTGGGCGATGGTGAACTGGTTCATCTGCTCGTTAGCGTGCACCGCGTCGACCAGCGCAATCACGCCGTCTAACAGGTAGCGTTCGCATAATACGTCATGGGAGAAAAAGGTCTGAATAATCGGGCCGGGGTCAGCCATGCCGGTGCATTCAATCACCAGGCGGTCGAAAGCAATATCGCCGCGGTCGCGGCTGTCGAGCAGGTCTAATAGCGCATCTTCCAGCTCGTTGGAGCGGGTACAGCAGATGCAGCCGTTGGTCAGGGTTTTGATCTGTGTGGCGCGATCGCCAATCAGTTGATCGTCAACGGAGACTTCGCCAAATTCGTTTTCGATAACGGCGATTTTAAAACCATGTTGTTCGTTGAGGATATGGCGTAGTAGGGTGGTTTTGCCGGCACCAAGAAAACCGGTAAGTAGGGTAACTGCAATCGGGGTCATAGTCTCTCCATTAACAACAGCGCATACCGCCTTTGCCATCGCCGCCGTAACGTGCTTGCTGACGTTCGCGGAAGAACTCTTCATAGGTCATGTACGGCTTGTCGGGATGGTTGGTTTTCATGTGCTCGACATAGTTGTCGTAGTCCGGAATACCAATCAACATTTTTGCCGCCTGGCCGAGATATTTTTTTGCCTGACCTAAAGTATCAAACATTCTGCCGTCCTGTTAATGAATAAAGCCGGATGGCGGCTTGCGCCTTATCCGGCCTACACTAGCCGGGATCGCTGCGCGCTACCCGGCATCAGTTTTAGTGGTGTGAAGAGATCTTCACGCCGCCTTCCGGCACGGGCACATACGGGGTTTCTTTGTCGGTACGTTTATCGCTGTTGCGTACCTTCATCCAGGTGGTGAAACCGTAGAAGATAATACTGTACACCACCACCAGGAACAGAATACTCAAACCAGCGTTAGTGTAGTTGTTCACCACGATATGGTTCATGTTGGCAATCTGCTGCGCGGTCAGGTTGGTGCCGTTGGCAATCTTCTCTTTATACAGGTTTGCCATGTAGAAGAAACCTTCCATCTGTGGGTTGGCGCTGAACAGTTTCAGGCCCAGCGCCCAGGTGGTGCAGATCAGCAGCCATACCGCCGGGATCACCGTCACCCAGATGTACTTGGTGCGCTGCATTTTGATCAGTACCACGGTGCTCAACACTAGCGCCACGGCGGCCAGCATCTGGTTAGAGATACCGAACAGCGGCCACAGGCTCTTCACGCCGCCCAGCGGGTCGACCACGCCCTGATACAGCAGATAGCCCCACAAACCGACGCAGCCTGCGGTACCGATGATACCCGCGACCAGAGAATCGGTTTTTTTCAGGAACGGGACGAAGTTACCCAGCAAATCCTGCAACATAAAGCGGCCGGAACGAGTACCCGCATCCAGTGCGGTCAGGATAAACAGCGCTTCGAACAGAATACCGAAGTGATACCAGAAGCCCATATCCGCCATCGGCAGGACTTTGTGGAACACATGCGCGATACCTACTGCCAGCGTTGGCGCGCCGCCTGCGCGGTTCAATACTGACGGTTCACCGATATCTTTCGCAGTTTGCAGGATTTGTTCCGGGGAAATCACAAAGCCCCAGGAGCTGACGGTCGCCGCTGCATGTGCGGTAACGTCTTTCAACTGCGCCATAATCAGCGGCGCGTTCTCGCCGCCCATCTCGTGCAGGTTTGGCATGGTAATGCCCAGACCTGCCGGCGGGGTGTTCATCGCGAAGTAGAGACCCGGTTCAATGATCGAGGCCGCCACCAGCGCCATCACCGCAACAAAGGACTCCATCAGCATCGCGCCGTAGCCGATAAAACGCGCATCGGTCTCACAGGCCAGCAGTTTCGGCGTGGTACCGGAAGAGATGAGCGCGTGGAAGCCAGAGACGGCGCCACAGGCGATGGTGATGAACAGGAACGGGAACAGAGCGCCTTTCCACAGCGGGCCGGTACCGTCGACGTACTGCGTCAACGCCGGCATTTTCAGTTCCGGGTTGAGGATTACAATCCCCAGCGCCAGACCGACGATCACGCCGATTTTCAGGAAGGTAGCGAGATAGTCGCGCGGGGCGAGGATCAGCCATACCGGCAGCAGCGCGGAAACAAAGGCGTAGCCGATCAGCGCGAAGGTAATGGTGGTGTCTTTAAAGGTTAGCGCCGGGCCCCAGTAAGGGTCGTGGGCAATCACGCCGCCGAAGTAAATAGACGCCACCAGCAGCACGATACCAATAACGGAGACTTCGCCTACGCGTCCCGGACGCAGGAAGCGCATGTAGATGCCCATAAATAGCGCAATCGGCACCGTTGAGCAGACGGTGAAGACGCCCCACGGGCTTTCGGCCAGCGCTTTAACCACAATTAATGCCAGCACCGCGAGGATGATGATCATAATTAAGAAGCAGCCGAACAGCGCGATGGTGCCTGGAACGGTACCCATCTCTTCTTTGATCATCTCGCCAAGAGAGGCGCCGTTACGGCGGGAAGAGATGAACAGCACCATAAAGTCCTGCACTGCGCCCGCGAGCACTACGCCCGCCAGCAGCCACAGCGTCCCCGGCAGATAGCCCATCTGCGCGGCCAATACCGGCCCGACCAGCGGACCTGCGCCGGCGATGGCGGCGAAGTGGTGACCAAACAGCACGTAGCGGTTAGTCGGCACGTAGTTCAGGCCGTCGTTATTGATAACCGCCGGTGTCGCGCGCGTCGGGTCGAGTTTCATGACCTTCTGGGCGATGTACAGGCTGTAGTAGCGGTAAGCCACCAGATAGACGGAAACGGAAGCGACCACGATCCACAGGGCGCTCACGTGTTCACCCCGACGTAGGGCAACGACCGAGAGGCAGAAAGCACCGATGATTCCGAGAATCACCCAGGGTATGTGCTTGAATATCTTTTTCGTATCCATAGTAAAACCTGGTTGTAAGTTTAATTATCAGCCGAAGCTGGGTGGACATTGAGTTCGTGTTTGAGGAGGTAGATTGACTGCTATGCTGAGAGGATCTTGCCAGATCATCGCGCGCGTAAAGTTAGGTAAATCAGTGAGTGGTTGTATGGCGGTTTAAGCGGTCGGACGTACCGGTAAGCGGTTTCGCGGAGGAGGGCGTGGGCTATTTTATGTGATTGAGATCACGATATAAAATGGGACGATCCTTGTTGTGCGAGGCGCCATAACGACTTCACTGAGCTAATCGTGATATTAATGGCGCGCATCCCATAAAGTTTTCCCTTTCCAGGCCGAAAATTCTGTATCTGTCTAGCGGAAAGAGAAAACATGTTAAAGCGAATTAAAATTGTTACCAGCTTACTGCTGGTATTGGCGCTATTTGGCCTTTTACAACTGACATCCGGCGGGCTGTTCTTCAACTCGCTGAAGAATGACAAAGAAAACTTCACCGTATTGCAAACCATTCGTCAGCAGCAGTCTGCCCTGAATTCAACCTGGGTGGAGCTGTTGCAAACGCGTAATACCCTGAATCGCGCGGGTATCCGCTGGATGATGGACCAGAGCAATATTGGCAGCGGCGCAACTGTCGCTGAACTTATGCAGGGGGCGACTAATGCGCTGAAGCTCACCGAAAAAAACTGGGCGCAGTATGAGTCGTTACCGCGCGATCCACGTCAGAGCGAGGCGGCTTTCCTTGAGATCAAACGAACCTATGATATCTACCACGGCGCGTTGGCGGAGCTTATTCAGCTTCTTGGCGCGGGTAAGATTAACGAGTTTTTTGATCAACCGACTCAAAGCTATCAGGACGCTTTTGAGAAGCAGTACATGGCCTATATGCAGCAAAACGATCGTCTGTACGATATTGCTGTTGAGGATAACAACAGTTCCTACAACCAGGCGATGTGGGTACTGGTCAGTGTGCTGATTGCCGTTCTGGTGGTCATTATCGCCGTCTGGTTCGGCATCAAACTGTCGCTTATCGCCCCGATGAATCGTCTGATTGAAAGTATTCGCCATATCGCCAGCGGCGATCTGGTGAAACGTATTGATGTGGAAGGCTCTAACGAAATGGGGCAACTGGCGGACAACTTACGTCATATGCAGAGCGAACTGGTGCGTACCGTGGGCGATGTGCGCAATGGCGCCAACGCCATTTACAGCGGCGCCAGCGAGATTGCGATGGGCAACAACGATCTCTCTTCCCGTACTGAGCAGCAGGCAGCGTCTCTGGAAGAGACCGCCGCCAGTATGGAACAACTGACCGCCACCGTGAAACAGAACGCCGAAAACGCCCGTCAGGCCAGTCACCTGGCATTGAGCGCCTCTGAAACAGCGCAAAAAGGCGGCAAAGTGGTGGATAACGTCGTACAAACAATGCGCGATATCGCCTCCAGTTCGCAGAAAATCGCCGATATTATCAGCGTAATCGACGGTATTGCTTTCCAGACCAATATCCTGGCGCTGAATGCGGCGGTAGAAGCGGCGCGCGCAGGCGAGCAGGGACGCGGGTTCGCGGTGGTGGCCGGTGAAGTCCGTAATCTGGCCCAGCGTAGCGCGCAGGCGGCACGGGAGATCAAGAGTCTGATTGAGGATTCCGTGAGCCGTGTTGATGTGGGTTCGACGCTGGTCGAAAGCGCCGGTGAAACCATGGATGAGATCGTCAATGCAGTGACCCGCGTGACCGATATCATGGGCGAGATTGCCTCGGCGTCCGACGAGCAAAGCCGTGGTATCGACCAGGTGGGCCTGGCGGTAGCGGAGATGGATCGCGTAACGCAGCAGAACGCCTCGCTGGTGGAAGAATCCGCCGCCGCGGCTGCGGCGCTGGAAGAGCAAGCCAGCCGTCTGACCCAGGCCGTCGCGGTGTTCCGTATTCAACAGCAACAGCAGCGTGCGCGTGAAGTGGCAGCGGTAAAAACCCCGGCAGCCGTGTCGTCACCAAAGGCCGCTGTGGCCGATGGCAGCGATAATTGGGAAACGTTTTAAGGGCGTATGGTGAACAGTCGGCCTACAGATGACCGTAGGCCGAATGAGATGCTCACACTTTTGCCTGATGGCGCTTCGCTTATCAGGCCTGGCAGTCCGCGCAGGCCGATTTTAAACCAGCATCAGGCGCATGGCGCAGCGTGATTTATACGCCAGGCCGTGCGCCGCTTCCTCCTCTCTTTTCTGATATCGCGCGCTAATCCAACGTTGAGTGAAGGTGTGCGGTGATCCACAAAAAATGAATAAAGCAAGAGATTGCACGACAGGAGAGCCTTGTTTCGCGGCATCATAATTGCTGATGTGATAATCGTGAGAGGATACGATGCGCAAAGATGCCCTGCTTGCTTTCCTGATGAACCAAACGGATTTTTTTGATCCGGAAAATGTCAGTGAGGTGTTTACCGCGCGCTATCTGGCGCAGCGTTTTAATATGCAGCGCAATACCGCCAGCCATTATCTGAACCAACTGGTGGCGCAGGGCGTGCTCTGCAAAATCAATACCCGTCCCGTCTATTTCCTGCATAAGCAGGCATTTAGCCAACAGTTTTTTACCCTTTCGCGTAATGAATACGCCAGCGTCGCGGAGCTGTTAGCGCACGGGGAACAGGAGTGCGCGCCGGACGATCACTTTTCCCTGTTGATTGGCCATAACGAAAGCCTGAAGCGCCCGATTGAGCAACTGAAAACCGCGCTTTTTTATCCCGACGGCGGACTGCCGCTACTGATGACCGGCGAAAGCGGCACCGGGAAAAGTTATCTGGCGCAGCTCATGCACGAATATGCCATCGCCCAGGCGCTTCTGTCGCCGGATGCGCCATTTATCAGTTTTAATTGCGCCCAGTATGCGAGCAATCCCGAACTGCTGGCGGCGAATCTTTTTGGCTATGTGAAGGGCGCGTTTACCGGCGCGCAGAGCGACAGACCGGGCGCGTTCGAGGCGGCTGACGGCGGCATGTTATTTCTGGATGAAGTCCACCGGCTGAGCGCCGAAGGGCAGGAGAAGCTCTTTACCTGGCTCGATCGTGGTGAAATTTATCGGGTAGGCGACACCGCGCAGGGGCATCCGGTTTCGGTACGTTTGGTATTTGCGACGACCGAAGAGATACACAGTACCTTTCTGACGACATTTTTGCGGCGCATCCCGATTCAGGTCAACCTGCCGGATCTCCAGCACCGCAGCCGCCAGGAAAAAGAGGCGCTGATCTTACTGTTTTTCTGGACGGAGGCGAAAAAACTCTCGGCCACGCTTATCCTCAAACCGCGTTTGTTGCAGATCCTCAATCAGTATGTTTATCGCGGCAACGTCGGCGAACTGAAAAATGTGGTGAAGTATGCGGTGGCGACGGCATGGGCGAAAAAGCCTGGGCAGGAAACCGTTACCGTGTCGCTGCACGATCTGCCGGATGCCATGCTGTCGGCATTGCCGTCACTAAATGAATCGCTGGCGGACGACACGCCGGTGAGCATCTCGCCCGACACGAACCTGACCTGGCTGCTGCGCGCCCGCGACGAGATGCAGGGCATGATCCATGATACGCAGTGTCATGTGCTGGCGCTGTACGAGCTGGTACGTAGCGGGAAAGAGGGGTGGGAGACGGTACAAAAAAGAATGGGCGATGAAATTGAAGCTCTCTTCGATCGTCTGATTTTTACCGGCGACGATAATGTGCACTCCCAGCGGTTGCTGTTAATTACAAGCCAGGTGCGGGAAGAGTTTTATCGTCTGGAGAAGCGTTTCAATATGCAGCTTAACGGCAACTGTATTTACGCGCTTAGCCACTATTTAATCCATCGTACCGCACTGGCGCCTTCTCGTCTCAACAGCGAGCAGATCCGCCAACTGGACGCCTTCCTCGCCCAGAAATATCCGCTGCTGTACAGCTTCTGTTTACAAATTCTGGAGACGCTGGGCCAGAAGCTGGATCTGGAGCCGAGACGCATTGATATGCTGCTGCTGGCGCTTTGGCTGCATAAACAGGGGGCTAACAACCAAAAACAGGTGACGCATGCGGTGATTCTGGCGCACGGCTATGCCACCGCCAGCAGTATCGCCAACGTCGCCAACCGGTTACTGAAAAATACGATTTTTGAATCGTTCGATATGCCGCTGGACGTCACGCCGGAGGCGATAGCGCAGCAGGTGATGCGCTATCTGGAAGAGCATCCGCTCGCCTCCGGCCTGATGATTCTGGTGGATATGGGATCGCTCAAGGCCATTCATCGTCATTTTGATCGCGCGCTTTCCACGCCGGTGACGATTATCAACAACGTCTCGACCAGCATGGCCCTGTATGTCGGGGAGCGTATTTTACAGGGGCATTTTATTGAAGAGATCGCCTGCGATATCGCCCGGGATGTGCCGGTCGAGTATCAGCTCTACTGGCCGAAAAGCAACAAACCGCGCGCCATACTGACCACCTGCGCGACCGGTATCGGTGTGGCGACAAATCTTTGCGCATTACTGAGCGCCAGTATTCCGCAGGCGCTGGAGATTGACGTCGTCGCCTGCGATTATGCGATGCTGGCGAGCAATAAAACCCAGGAGCCGGTATTTATGCGCTACGACGTACTGGCGATAGTCGGCACGCTGGACCCGCACATCGCCAGCGTGCCGTGGATTTCGCTCGACTCGCTGATCTCCGGCGAGGGGAATCACTATCTGATGCGGCTGTTTGGTTCGCTGACCACGCCGGAGCAGGTGGCGGAGATCAACAACCTGCTGCTGAAAAACTTCTCGCTCCGACGAGTGATCGAATCCGTCACCATCCTCGACACCAGCAAAGTCATCAACCACGTTGAGCAGTTTCTGCTGCGCTATGAGCATCTGGCGGGCGTTACCGTCTCGAATGAAAGAAAGGTGGCGCTCTATGTGCATATTAGTTGCCTGATTGAGCGTCTTATCCGCCATGCGGGTATTACTGCCTGGAGTGGGCAACAGTGTCCGGAACAGGAACTGAATCGGCTACGGGAAGCGTTTAGTGTCATTGAGAGTAACTACAGTGTCAAAATCCCCACCGCCGAGCTTGGCTATATCCATAATATCCTGACCTTCGAAACAGAACTTATCGAGCAAGATCAACAGTTTTAACGACTTCCCTCTGTTAACCCGCATCTTTTTTCGGCGCGCCACTTTTTCTGGCACGCCGCTTGCTCTCTTTTATCACAGTGGAATGTGTTTTAGAGGTCAGGATGAAGAGACATTATATTTTCGCCAGCCACGGCACGCTGGCCAGCGGAGTTTTAAACTCCGTGGAGCTGATTTTAGGCAAACGGTCAAATGTCTGGACGCTGTGCGCTTACGTTGAAGAGAGCGTGGATTTAAGCCAGCAGGTAGATACGCTAATTGCCCGGATCCCGCCGGAAGATGAAATTATTGCGCTGACCGATATTTTTGCCGGCAGCGTGAATAATGAATTTGTCCGTTATTTATCACGGGAAAATTTTCATCTGCTGGCAGGGATTAACCTGCCGCTGGTTATCGATCTCTTTATGTCGGAAAACGATGGCAATACCACGCATACCATAATGACGGCGTTAGCGGATTCAAAAGAAAATATTCAGTACTGCAATCAAACTATCACCAGCGCCATGCAAAGCGATAAAGATTTTTAAGGGGAGGAAGCGTCATGATTGTTTTTTTACGGGTGGATCATCGTTTATTACATGGACAGGTCGCCTTTTCCTGGACGCAGTACGTTGGCGCCGACTGTATTTTAATTGCCAACGACAGCGTACCTAATGATGACCTGCGTAAAACCACCATTAAAATGGCGAAGCCGCCCGCGGTGAAGCTGGTTATTAAAAATATTGCCGATTCAATTGAAGTGATAAAAAGCGGCGTTACCGATAAATATAAACTTTTTATTGTTGTTGAATCCGTGGCGGATGCGTACCGGCTGGCGCGCGAATTACCCGACATTAAAAGTATTAATTTAGGCGGCACGAAGGTGCGTGAAGGGAGTCAGAATATTGCTAAAGCCATCAATCTGTTAGCGGATGAAATGACTCAACTTCGGGAGCTGGCGGCTGGCGGAGTAGAGATAGAAATTCGGCTGGTGCCTAACGATCGTAAACAACTTTTTGCCTGAGCGGATACCCTCCTGAGGACATATTATGGTAGAGGCGCTTTTACTTGGACTGGTGGCGTTTATCGCCCAGTCTGAATATGCATTAGGGACGTCGCTGATTTCCAGACCTATCGTGACCGGACTGTTAACCGGACTGGTGCTGGGCGACATGGAAACCGGAATTGTGATGGGCGCGACGCTGGAGTTGGCGTTTATCGGTTCCTTTTCGGTGGGCGCGTCGCTGCCGCCGGATGTGGTCACTGGCGGTATTTTAGGTGTGGCCTTTGCGATTAATTCCGGCGCCGGGGCGGAAACCGCGCTGTTATTAGGTTTGCCTATCGCGACACTGGCGTTAATTGTGAAAAATATCTATAACGGAATGTTTATTCCGTTGCTCTGTCATAAAGCCGATGCTTACGCTGAGGTAGGGGATACCCGGGGCATTGAGCGTATGCATTTAATCTCCGGCATTGGGCTGTCGCTGACGTTGGGGATTATCGTCACGGTCTCTTATTTAGCGGGCGTGAATATGGTTAAAGGTTTTCTGGATGCCATTCCAGAGTTTATTAAACATGGATTAAGCGTTGCCACCGGTATTATTCCCGCGCTGGGTTTTGCCATGCTGGCGCGCTTATTAATTAATAAAAAGGTCGCCCCCTATTTTTTCCTCGGTTTTGTTTTAATGGCGTATTTAAAAATTCCGGTGACGGGTATTGCGATTCTTGGCGCGATCGTCGCCGTCGTGATGGTCAATATGCCGAAATTTGCGGCCTCGCAACCGGCACCTGCGCAAGGAGCGTCTCATGACGATGAAGATGATTTCTGATAAAGACCGCCAGCAGGCGGAAACCACTGGTCTGGTCACCGCGCGTGATTTACGCCGCGTCTTCTGGCGGTCATTCCAGATGGAGTTTTCCTGGAACTATGAACGACAAATGAACCTGGCGTTCGTCTATACGCTCATTCCGGTATTAAAGAAACTGTATAGCCGAAAAGAAGATCTTGCCGAAGCGCTAAAACGCCATCTGGCTTTCTTTAATACCACGCCGCACATTGTGACGTTGATCCTCGGAATTACCGTGGCGATGGAGGAGAAAAATAGCCAGCAGAAAGAGATGGACGCCAGTTCTATCGATAACGTCAAAGCGTCGTTAATGGGGCCGCTGGCGGGTATTGGCGACTCTTTTTTCTGGGGAACATTGCGTCTTATCGCCACTGGCATCGGTACCAGTCTGGCGCTGAAAGGCAATATTCTGGGGCCGATTTTATTTCTGCTGGTGTTTAACGTACCGCATATTCTGGCCCGATGGTTCTTTACCCGCTGGGGCTATGTGCTGGGAACCGGCGTACTGCAACGTATTCAGCAAAGCGGAATGATGGAAAGCCTAACCTATGGCGCCTCGATTATCGGTCTGATGGTGGTTGGCGCGATGACGGCCTCCATGATTGATATCACCATTCCCATTACGTTTGGTACGGGAGAGGCGAAAACCCATGTTCAGGACATTATTAACGACATCATGCCTTGTCTGCTGCCGTTAATTAGCTTCGCCATTGTGTACTGGCTGTTAGGGAAAAAAGTGAAACCGTTAACCATCATTGGCGGTATTGCGCTGGTGGGAATTTTCGGTTCCTGGATAGGGTTATTTTAAGAGGGATACACAATGTCACCAACCATGCTGACCTATATTAACGAAGAGTCTGACGTCCTGGCGAATATTATTCTCCGCCATCGCCAGTCGCTGGAAGAAGTATCGCGGTTCGCCAGCCAAAAAACGTTACGACGAATCCTGATATTAGCCACCGGATCGTCATTGAATGCCGCCTTTTGCGCCCGTTATTTCTTTGAGCGCTGCGGTATCTCTATCGATATTAAAGAGCCGTACACCTTTAGTCATTATGAGAATAGCGATCCGCAAGCCGATATGGTTATTGCTATTTCCCAGAGCGGGAAAAGCGCTTCTACCCTGGAGGCGATGCGTAAAGTTCAGGCGCAGGGACGTCCGGTATTCGCTCTGACCGCCGATCCGCAAAGCCCTTTTGGCAAGGCCAGCGATTATCCACTGGATATTCTGACCGGGATTGAGTCCGTCGGCTTTGTTACCCGTGGATTTAGCGCGACGGTACTGAATCTGTTGCTTATCGCGTTGTTAATTGCCCGTCAGCAGCAGCGACTGACGGAATCGCAGGTCGAGGAGTATGTGGCGCAGCTTCAACGCATCGCGGCAACCCTGCCGTTGGTTATCGTGCGTACGGAAGCGTTTATTCACCAGCACCAGTCCGTTTTACGAAACGGGACGCGTTTTGTGGCGATAGGCTACGGCGCGCTGGTTGGGGTGGCAAAAGAGTTGGAAACTAAATTTACCGAGACGGTGCGTGTTCCCTCAAGCGGGTTTGAGCTGGAAGCCTATATGCACGGCCCGTATCTGGAAGCCAATGCGGAACATGTGATGTTCTTCTTTGAGGACCGGCCCGATGCGCGCTCCAGGGCGCTACGGGAGTATATGACGCCTGCGGTCGCCAAAACCTTTACTCTCACGCTGGCGAAGGCGGCGCAGGATGACCAGACGCTTGCGCTGGATGTAGCGGTTGATCACCATTTCTCGCCATTGCTGTTGATTGTGCCGGTACAACTCATGGCGTTTCATATCGCCTCACTGAAAGGCATCGACCTTTCGGTACGCATTTTTGACGATTTCGATCGCGTTTTAAAAAGTAAAATCTGAACAATCAGGAGAAAAGTATGTTGGGTTTTAATCAGGACGAGTACCTGACGAGTGCTCGTGAGATCATCGCTGCGCGCCAGAAGGCAGAACAGGTTGCTGACGAGATTTATCAGGCCGGGTTCAGTTCTTTATTTTTCGCCTCTGTTGGCGGTTCACTGGCGCCAATGATGGCAATTAATGAATTTGCCAAAGAATTAACAACGTTGCCGGTTTATGTTGAGCAGGCGGCAGAATTAATTCATAAAGGAAATAAGCGGCTGAATAAAGACTCCGTGGTTATTACGCTGTCTAAATCCGGTGATACCAAAGAATCGGTGGCGATCGCCGAGTGGTGTAAAGCACAGGGAATACGCGTAGTCGCTATTACCAAAAATGCGGACTCTCCGCTGGCGCAGGCGGCGACATGGCATATTCCGATGCGTCACAAAAATGGCGTGGAATATGAATATATGCTGCTGTACTGGCTGTTTTTCCGCGTGCTGTCGCGCAATAACGAATTCGCCAGTTACGATCGCTTCGCCAGCCAACTGAAAATTCTGCCGGCGAATCTGCTGAAAGCGAAACAAAAATTTGATCCGCAGGCTGATGCTATCGCCAGCCGTTATCATAACAGCGATTATATGATGTGGGTCGGCGGCGCGGAGATGTGGGGCGAGGTCTATCTGTTCTCCATGTGTATCCTGGAAGAGATGCAGTGGAAGCGCACGCGCCCCGTCAGCTCTGCGGAATTTTTCCACGGCGCTCTGGAGCTGCTGGAAAAAGACGTTCCGCTCATTCTGGTGAAAGGGGAAGGGAAATGCCGCGCGCTGGATGAACGCGTTGAGCGCTTCGCCAGTAAGATTACCGATAACCTGGTGGTGATTGATCCGAAAGCGTATGCGCTGGACGGCATTGATGATGAGTTCCGCTGGATCATGGCGCCCTGCGTCGTCTCGACACTGCTGGTTGATCGGCTGGCGGCGCACTTCGAGAAATATACCGGCCACAGTCTGGATATTCGTCGTTACTACCGTCAGTTCGATTATTAACAGAAAGGGGCGTGTAGCATATACAGTGCCTGATGGCGCTTCGCTTATCAGGCCTGTGCGCCAGTTTATTGATAAAGATGATGTGTAGGCCGGGTAAGGCGCAGCCGCCACCCGGCATATATGACATTCTCTTTTAACCCTCAACATTCACCACTTTGATCTCCACCATGCCAATCCCCAATTTGCGCGGCGAATGGCCCAAAATATTACCTTCGTTGGTGGAGACGGGAGCGGGCGGCGCAATGACTAGGGTATTCGCGTCCGTCGGGTTGTTGAAATGCAGCGTGATAGTGGACACATCGTGACCCAGCACCAGCGTCTGTTCTTCGTTGCCTACGCGTACCGGAATCGGCCGATTCGCGTTGTCGCCGAAGGCTTTGGCGGTGATCACCAGATCAAACTTTTTCGGCAGCGGCGCTTTATATTCGATTTTAACCTCATCGCCCAACTGCGCATTTGACCAGCGCCCCCAGGACTCCGGCCGGGAAATGCCGCTAAACTGCTTCACCTCCTCCGGCGCGCCCGCCACGTTAAAGATAAAGCTATCGGCTTTATAACGAATATCGTTATCGACAATCTTTAAAGTATCGACGTTGCCTTTGTAGCGTTCCATATCGATCATCGTGTCTTTAAACGTCGTCTTACCCTGCCACTGCGCTTTATCGACATGCTGTACGGTTTGCTGCCCGCCAAGCTGCCCCTGCGAGACGCACCAGTCGGTGGAGAGCGCCAGCGCCGGCGCCCATAGCTGCGCCATTTTGTAGCAGCGATCGATCCAAACGAAATTATCGCGCGGGGCGAAGTCGGCCAACTGGAACCGCAGCGGAGCGGAGTATTCACTTTCCGGTAACGGTTCAACACGCTTATCCGATACGCGCAGTAGTAACGGCAGGCGGAAGTGGCTGCCGGAAAACGCGATCATGTTTTTGTCCCGATCGATAGTGAACGCTTTTATCTCTTTCGGAAAATTCCACAGGCGAATAATATCCGGCTTCATCGCCAGCACTTTCTCTTTTACATTCAGGAACACTTCCGACAGCGACTGCCCGGAAAGGCTGCTACGTCCCAGACCGATAAAATTATCGCCGCCGAGAATATCCAGCACCGTTGCGCCGTTGTCCATCGTGTTGCGTTTGACCGCCAGCGCCTCCTGCTGCGGTTTATCGCCGCGCAGAATGAAAAACAGATTGTTGCGATCTTGCTTATTCAGGTATTTCCAGGCGGTATTGTTCATCGCCAGATGGTCGGAAGAGACGACGATAACGGTATCTTTAAACCACGGTGACGCTTTGATTTTGTTGATAAACTCGGCGATGTTTTCCTGGCTGCAACTTACGGCTCTAAAGGACTGGTTGGGCTTGCCGTCGTAATCGTAGCGTTTGCGGTTGCAGGTGCGTGAGATAAACCCGTCCGGGTGGTGAGTATCTACGGTCAGCGTAAACAGCGAAAAACGCTGGCCTGAGCGGGAAAGCGCTTCAAATTTCTTCCATGCCTCATCAAGCACCGTATCGTCGTAGAAGCCCCAGTCGTTACGATAAGACGGGTCTGCCACCACCGTTTTCAGCTCTTCAGCGCCGTACAGATGATCAAATCCGTGTGATTTCAGGAACACGTCTTTCCCGGCAAAACGCAGGTTAGCGCCCTGCACGAAATAGTTCTGGTAGCCGGAGTTTTTCAGAATATCGCCGAGGCAGATATTCTGCGGAAAGAAGCTGGACACCGACGCTGAGGCATTGCCCTCAAACGGCGCAAAGAGCGGAATACCACACTGGGAAGCCACCATCCCGGCGATGGTGTAATCCGTTCCCGGCAGTTGCATGGTATGGCTGAAATCCAGCCCTTCATTTTTCAGCGCGCCCAACTCTGGCGTGAGATTGGGGAAAGCGTCATTATCAAAATAGGTCCGTTCCAGGCTCTCGCCGTAGATATAGACCAGATTGAGCTTCGGATTAGGAATGGTTTTTGCTGGTTCTTTATAATAAACGGCAAAATCCGGATCGCCATCGCGCATTTGTGATTTTACCAGTTCGGTGATCTGGCGAAACGCCGGGCTGGCGTCGACAGAACCCAACGCCAGCAGTAACGCCAGCAGGCTGTAACCGACATGATGCGGATGGTGACGGCGGCGGCGTAGTACCCATCCCAGCGCGCCGAATACCGCCACTAACGCCAGGGCAATGCCGATTCCCGGCAGAATATATTTGCCGACTCCCGCTCCCGTCAGACTATTCGTGAGCGTATAAAGCACTGCGTCGTTGATCCCGTCGCCGGTAAAATAGTCGCTGGCATACAGGGTAATATTCAGAATGACAAAAAGTCCCAGCACCGTGAGAGTGGCGGCAAACCACCAGGTGTTACGGCCCGCCTTCCAGGCATATATCAGCACAGAGGCGAGAAACAGAGCGACAGAGAGCAACTCGGACAACTGACGATCCTCAATAAACCAGGCTTATCGCTGGCAGGAAAAAATTTCTAACAATGTAATAGCGATGTCACATTGCTGCAATTCTAATGACTTTACACGGCGCTATTATTTAGAATGAGTTTAGAAAGTTGTTTTTTTGATCGGCATCACTTCCTGACATAGCGGTTAATAACAGGAAAAGACGAAAGGAAAAGTCGGGTTAATGCCGTGCTGGCGGGTAAAGGGCCAAAACACGGCTTTTATCAGGACGTCCCGGCGTGGCGCACGGTCAGAAAAACGCAGTCAGGAAAGGAAATTCAGCCCTTGCTGCAACACCAGATCGCAAGCTTTGGTTTTCACCTTTTCCGCCAGCGGCGTACTGCCGATATTATTGAGGTTCAACTGCTGGCCGTCCTTCGTCTTGAGCAACCCTTGCAGGCCGTTCAGGTAGTTAGTGTCCTGCTCCTGCTGTGTAGTATCCAACCCCAACTTGTTCAGAATCTGATTTTTAACGTTTTCCACGTTGGTAGCGGACGCCAGCTTCTGTTTGGCGCAGTACTGCAAAATTCCGGCGGCATTATTCATATTATCAGCGCTGAGCGACTGGGCGCCGTTGCTGAGCAGACCGGTTAGCGCCGAAAGCGACATCCCGCCCTGCTGTGCGTTCGCGCCCTGAGCGCTTAACTGACTGGCGGCGCTGGAAAGCGAATCCTGCCAGGAGGCGGCGATACCGCTGGTGGAAATCAGTACGCAGGCGACCGCCGCGCAGCACAGAACATGTTTCGCTGTATTCATGGTAATCACCTGTGTTATGCCAGCCAGGCGTTGTATCGCCCTGGCGCACGTTGCAATTTAATACTCTTTACCCGTCACCCGGCTGCGGTAACTGTCCCAGGTAAAATTAACCCATAAACTGTTGCCGAGACGCATACGGTCCATGACGCGTTCGCCAAGCATTTTCGTCATCTCTTCCATATTGCTGTTCGTCAACATGCCGGTGGGACGTTTTGACGAGGAACGACGATCGACAATTTGATTGATGATCACTTTTTCATAGCGGGATTCGGTCTGCACGCCGATCTCGTCGATCACCAGCAGATCAACGTTACTCAGATCGTTAAGCAACTGCTCTTCGCTGGTTTCCCGATTGCTGAACGTGTCTTTCATCGCTGACATAATATCCGCTACGGTGATAATCAGTACCGACTTTCCGCGCAGCAGCAGCTCGTTACAAATAGCCGCGGCGAGATGGTTTTTACCGGTTCCAGGCTTGCCAGAAAAGACAAAGCTGGCGATATTGCCGTCAAATTCATCAACGTACTGTCGGGCTTTGCTTAACGCGTTCATTTGTCCGTCGCACTCAACCCGATAGTTATCAAACGAGCAGTTTTGATGCAGCGGTCGAATGCCGGAACGGTTAAAGGTGCGCTGCATTTTCATTGCCCGGTTTTCCCGCGCCAGCGCCGCCGCCCGGATCTCGCCTTGCTCTTTCTGCCACGCCAGCAGTTCTTCGCCCGTTTTAAACGCCGGCGTAATATGCGCAGGCATCATTTTTTGTAGACGCTGCATCAGGTCGCCAACATTTTTCATCGTTACCCCCTAAAACCTGGTGGAATATGATTGTCAGGTTCGCTGACGCTATTGATGTCGCGCTGCGGCATTCCGCCATTGCTGGAACGGCTGATTTGCACGCTGCGCGCCAGCTTTTGCTGCCACTGGATATGGTGAAAAACCTTACCTTCCGCCTGCCAGTAGGCGATAAACGCCGCCAGCTCTTCTGCGGTGACCGGCTCCCGAAGCGCCACGCCCCAAAGGGCAGCCTGACGCTGAAAATCCGCATCCGGTTGCCAGGCTGGATACATGGCGAATTTTCCGCAGGGAATCGCAACGGGGGCGGCTTCGGGTTCTTCGTAAAATTGCGCGTCTAACGCCACATCGCTTCCCGGACGTGATAACTTTTCTTCAAGCGCCAGCAGTTCAGCCATGCGTGCAGGCGTCACGGCATAAAAGGCAGGCGCATTATTAGCGAATACCGCCACTGCGCCGCCCGTTGACTTCGCCAGCACAGCATGATGATCGTGTAAAAGGACGTCAATACCGATGACGTCCGACGTTAAAATTCTGGAAGACATAATGTTTCTCAATATGGAACAACAACCGAGAAGGGCGACTGTTTTTATAGTACCACACAGACCCGTAAGAACAGCAGGAGGCGTTCCACCGATCACACGCGGGGGCGTTTGCGGTACAGCCATAATCCCGGTACAGAGAGGCCAATTGAGAGCGCGCCAACAATGGAAGAGGCTTTCAGAAAATTGGTTAGCAGCGTAATCATCATTGGTTCGCTATAGCCCAGATGGCTAATTTTTACTGCGGAAATCATCGCGGTATAGGCGGAAATCCCCGGAAACATCGGGATCACGGCCGCGACGGTAAACACTTTAGGGTGAGCGAGATACCAGCGTGACCACTGAATACCAATACTGCCGACCAGCAGCGAAGCCATAAACGTCGACCATTCGATATTAAAGCCAGCGCTCATCATCAGCATACGCGAGCCATGACCCAGCGCCCCCAGTAGCGCGCACCACGGAAGTGCCCGGTGGGGAACATTAAAGACCATCGCAAACCCGACGGCGGGGATCGCAGACAAGATCATGTCCTGCATTAGCGCCAGTAAAAAGTCGATTATACCCATCCTCGTAGCCCCCATACTGTCATTGACATCACTACGCCCACACAGGTGGCCAGTGTCAACAGGCTGGCGATAGCCCAGCGCGCCAGCCCGGTATTAATATGTCCTTTAAACATATCTGCGACGGAATTAATCAGCGGAAAGCCCGGCACCAGTAGCAGTACGCTCGCCGCCATGGCGATAGTGGGCGTTTGGCTAAAGGCGGGGAGGGTGAGCATCAGCCCGGAAATCGTGGTAGCGACAAAGGCGGTAATGCAAAAATTGATCTGCGGATGTAAATGCCGCTGCGCCAGCATCTGGCGAATATACATGGCTATCATACTGGCGAAAAAGGTGATAACCGCGCCATCCCAGCCGCCATTATTCAACTTACAAAAGCAGGAGCAGGAAAGACCGACCATAAACGCCACCAGCCAGCGCGGATAACGCAGCGGGCGGAGCTGGCTAAAACGTTTTTCCACGCCTTTGCAATCCAGCAGACGATGTTCCGCGAGGATAACGATATGCTGAACCTCCGTGACGACGTGCATATTAATGCCGCGATCCTGGTTTTTACGTGTCGATGTCAGACATTGTCCGTCTTTAATGGTCGTCAGGACAATGGCGTTAGAGGAGATCGCGCTTTCGACGCTATCCATACCGAGCGCCAAACCGAGGCGGGTGGAAAGCTCATCAACCAGTGCGCTTTCCGCCCCGTGCTGCAATAAAAACAGCCCGCATTGAATACATAACCGTGTTACTGCTCGTTGAATTGATTGCTCTTCTTGCATGACTCGTCCTGTCCGAAAAGACATTCTATGCGCCGCCACTATGACAGAGGCTTTCTTTTTAACACGAAGCGCAGGCATGGTGGCGTTGGTTAAGATCAATTTCTTGTTGATAAAAACGTCAACCGCCAGGCGCAACGCATAAGTTTCCTGAGACGTGCGCTTCGTCACAGGCAGGATATCCTTATGGGCGACGGTTCTCGTATGTCCGTTTCCAGAATAGAGACATTATGCCAGCCTGGCCGTTCATTTTTGAATCAATTACGTGGTGAATTTTATCAACGATATGCATTAATCGTTTTACAACAATGGCGTGAGCAGCAGGTGTAAAAATAGGCGTGACTTAGTGTAATTTGCAGATATTACATGGATTTTATGGGTGACAGTCAGTATTGTTGGGCTTTTATTTCAGGATTCAGCAATATGAATGAAGGACGAACTCATATTTTAAATTTATTAATATGATGAGTTTCGTTAGAATTACTAATGTGCAAATTTAGTTAATTTAATTGTCTTGCTTCTGGTTTTATGAGTAACTATGCGATAGTGATTTTATGTTTTTGTGCTATGTGGATTGTAGCGCAATCAATGTTATATTTTTAAAAATAAAACAAGGATAATTAATCCACTCGGCTTATATTTCTTTGCGCTCATTGTTAATAGTATTTTTATTAATGGGACAATGAAAAGGGGCGGCGTGGGTGCGGAGGAATTATGCTGCCAGGATGCTGCAAAAATGGACTTATTATCAGTAAAACCCCCCTTATACAGGAAGGCCTTAAAGGGGCTATAACAGGTAATTTCCCCGATTATAAACTGGCGTATTGCCGTACGATAGAAGAGCTAACGCTGCTACAACTACGTCGAAGTAATTTAGTTATTGCTGATTTAGCAGTTAACAATGCCTCTCCCCGTGCTATCTGCGAATATTTTTATAGCTTACTCTCGCAATATCGCGACATACATTGGGTATTTCTGGTTCCTAAATCCAGCTATCCACATGCGGTTGATCTCCTGATGGGCCCCGTCAGCACCTTGCTTTCAGACGAAGAGCCAATCGAGAATCTTATTAGCGTTATCCATGCGGGAAACGCTCGTTCAGAAAGAATAAGCAAAACGTTATTATCGCCTCAGGTACCGTCTGAAATTCAGCAGTCCCACGACAGGCCGATTGTCCTTACGCTGTCTGAACGAAAAGTATTACGCCTTTTAGGAAAAGGGTGGGGCATTAACCAAATTGCGGCATTACTTAAAAAAAGTAATAAAACAATTAGCGCCCAAAAAAATAGCGCCATGCGACGCTTATCAATACACAGTAATGCAGAGATGTATGCATGGATAAACAGTTCTCAGGGAGCCAGAGAATTGAACCTACCTTCGGTATATGGAGAAACCATGGAATGGAAAACAGAATCAGCAAGAGAAATGTTGCGCTCGTAGAAAAATGCGTGATGAGCACCATTGGTATTAAAGGGCTATTTGATGCAATGCCGGATTGCCGACATACGCTTCATATTTTTTCAAAACCATCCGCGTTTTATAAGGCTGCGCTAAAGACGCCGTTTTCTGCCGTTATTTTTTCTCTTTCTGCGTTAAGAACTGAACGCCGGACAGGATTATCCAGCCTGACGGAACTGGCGATAAATTATCCCCATATGCGGCGTCTGGTGATTGCAGATGATGATGCTGAAGCCCGCTTAATCAGCGCGCTATCCCCGCTGCCGCTGGATGGGGTCATCAGCAAAGCGTCGCCGTTGGATGTTTTACAGGATGCCTTATTTACATCGCTTAATAGCGCCCGGCGGACAACGGAGCGTACAGATAATCTTTGGGAACTTCACCAGAATTGTATGCTTAGTCCAACCGAGCGGGAGATTCTGCGTTTTATGTCGAACGGCTACTCAATGCCGCAAATTGCCGTCCAGTTAGAACGTAACATTAAGACTATCCGGGCGCATAAGTTTAATGTGATGTCCAAGCTGGGCGTGAGTTCTGATGCCGGGTTACTCGATGCGGCGGATATTCTGTTATATCTGCGCGCCGGAGATGCTACCGCGCTCCAGCATCGGGTATAGCCCGCGCCGGATGCGCCGTGCTTGTTCGGGGAATCCGGGGGTCAGGCACGTTATTGGCACACGTCTACCCAGGTCGCCGATGTCAGTTCAGCCATTCTTTCCGGCGCGATGCGTACTGCGCTGTGCGTGGCGCCTGCGGCAGGCAATACTTCGTTATACCCCTTCAGAGAGATGTCGCAATAAACGGGCAGCGGGTGCTCCAGCCCAAAGGGACATACGCCGCCGACAGGATGTCCGGTTGCATTGACCACTTCATCGCTGCTCAACATACGGGCTTTTGCGCCGAAAGTGCTTTTAAGCTTCTTATTATCCAGGCGGGCATCGCCTTTGGCGACCACCAGGATAATAGTGTCTTTTACTTTAAGCGAGAGCGTTTTAGCTATCTGCCCTGGCTCTACATTGTGCGCTTTGGCTGCCAGTTCGACAGTCGCTGTACTTTGATTTAATTCGATAATTTCAATATCGGGAGCATGATCGGCCAGAAATTGCCGTACAGATTGCAGACTCATTCTTCTCTCCTGAGACCTTACCAATAGCCACGGTAGACCCAAAAATGGCAAAACGTAATTTGGCATACGGAGAGCGCAGCTGTAAATATAATAATGTGACAGGCCAGCAGCAGTAAGCCGTGACGATAACTGAAGGTAACGTAAAGCGGTTTACTTTAGCGTGCAGTCGCCGCACTGCTGTACATCAGGTAAGCGGTAACGTTGACAGCAGGTTCTGCGTACCAGAAGACCGTCGCGCATTACGACGGTCCGCCACAGCGGGTTATCCTGACCGTCGGATAGCTGCTTTTCAAAAAAACAGCGCTGGCGTAGCGTTGCCAGCAGAGCTTCGCCAAGCAGCGGTTTCATCTCAGTCAGATACCAGTTGATTAAATAACCGGTATTGCTCCAGATAAGTTTCGCGTTGATGTCGCCAGTCGCCTCCAGCGCCTGAATGACCGGCTGTAGTGCGGAGACTACCAGCGTTTCCATTCGTTCTTCCGGGGAATGCCCCGTTGCCAGGTTATCCTGATGCACATCAAGCCAGAAACACGCGGCGCGCCCGGTTTCATGAAATTCAACGTGAATATGTTCTGCGGAGACATCGATAGCGCGCGCTTGCGTCAGTAATGCCAGCATCTGCGGCGGCGCCATCAGCCCGATATACCATTGCGCCCACAGGGAGATTAACGGCTTATTTTCACGTGGCAGGCCTGGCGTGTGGCGATAGATGTGATCGGAATAGGCGGCCAGCAATGAACGAAACGTCGCGGGGCGCGTCCACTGGGCAAGAGTCATCGCCGTTGGCGGCGGCGTTTCATCCAGCCGAATAAAGTCCAACAGGTGCTCACGGGTAGAGGCGATCGTCTCGCGTACTGCGTCCGCCAGCGAGGCGTCTTCCGGCTGGGGAGCGGCTCGCCAGATAATATCGTCAGCAATCGGTGCGGAACGGTAGGCCATAGCGCAGTTTAATGATGTTAATCTAAATGATAATGATTGCTAATCCTATCGATAGCGATAAACGATGGCAAGCGGTTTATGGTTAACGCTGTTGGCGTAGCACGATTACGCCAGCAGGATTCATAGGGCGCGCATGTCGTCGCTGACCAGAATGTGGTTACGTCCAAGATGCTTGGCTTCGTAGAGCGCTTTATCCGCTTTTTCGATAGCGTTTCCGATATTGCGATCCGTCAGGGGCGCAATGCCTATACTGACAGTGACATTGGTGGCGACGCTTTCGTTAAACATATGCGGGATTTTAAGATCGTATACTTCCTGTCGGATACGTTCTGCGGTAGCGCGGGCTTGCTGTGGTTCGGCGGTGGTCAGCAACACCAGAAATTCTTCCCCGCCAAAACGGCAGACGACATCGCGCGATCGCACGGCGTCCCGAATTGCCGCTGAGACGCGAATTAACGCCTGATCGCCCATCATATGACCGTAGTGATCGTTATACGCTTTGAAATGATCGATATCCAATAGCAGAACGTAGTGCTCATGGCTGCCCGGCGCCTGTAACGTATCCAGCCGATTTTGCAGGCCACGGCGGTTATATAAGCCGGTTAATGGATCAAGCATACTCAGGCCATTGAGGGTTTCCCGCTCGGCCAGCAGCTTAAACATGAGCTGTTGGGCAAAATTATCGTAGCGTTTCTGGATAACATGTTGAATAGCGATTCCCACCATTGGCAGGGCCAGCAAATAGAGAATTCGCAAACCTTGTTCATTACCGTTCAGCCACAGGCAGACCGCGACTGGCGGTAGCGAATAGAGCGTAAACGCGACGATATTCGCGGCAAAGGCTATCGAGCCGATAAACAGAACGCTAAGCAGGGAAATCAGTAAAAAAGAGAAATCATAATGGCCTAACGCCGGATACTTTAGCGCAATATGCGCCGCCCATATTCCCCCAAAGAGTAGGGAGATAAAGGGGAGATTAATTCTTTTTTGCCCATATTTCCCATGCCATATCAACAGTAATACGCTCAGGACCACTATCCCGATCATTGGCGTGCAAAATACATTGATCTGATAAAGGGGGAAAACGAGAGTAAATAGCGCCGACACGGCGTTGAGAAACAAGAAAAGACGTAAAGAAAACTGATACTTCTTAATACGAAGCGACCGCCAGGATGGTGTTGTCATGGGTAATTGTCGTTATTTATCGGTGATATACACGGAATCGGGCGCCAACATGAAAATAACGTATGAGAAAAGGTCGCCTAAAGCGAGGTGTTGTTGTTTTTACGTTAACAGTCGGACAATTTATCACCTTACTGAATACGTGTCATCAACCGTTAAGTAAAACTCATCTCTTTAGCTTTCTCCCTGGCTGACAAATGAGAAAATATATCATATGATATTGGTTATCATTATCAATTCCAGAGGTGAAACCATGTTGCAGCGGACGTTAGGCAGCGGATGGGGCGTGTTATTGCCTGGAGTGATTATCGTTGGACTGGCGTTTATCGGCCTGTCAGCTTATGCGCTGAAGCTGTTGATTGTATCAGGATTGCTACTGTCTGCGCTGATGTTGTATCACAAACAATTACGGCATTTTGTATTGCTGCCATCGTGTATGGCGCTTATTGGCGGCATGATGTTGGCAATGATGAACTGGAATCAGGGATGAAAATGAAGAGACAAAGGAAGGATAAGATAATTGGTGCGAGGGGGGGGACTTGAACCCCCACGTCCGTAAGGACACTAACACCTGAAGCTAGCGCGTCTACCAATTCCGCCACCTTCGCATACCATCGATTCTTGAAAAGAATCACTACCACGGAGGCGCATTCTAGTGGTTTTCAGCTATTCGTCAATAGTTAATTGCATGGGACAGATTGATTGCTGCAAAAATGGGCGCGAGACGTAGGTTGGATAAGACGCCTGGCGTCGCCATCCGGCACATGCAACCAGATGGCGCTGCGCTTATCAGGCCAACTATTTCTTCGCCTGACGGGTCATCACGGTACGATAAACCTTAAAGCGCCCGGTTTGCGCGATGACTTCATGGAAGCCAAAAGTCTCATCCAGAATCTTAGGATAGGGCAGAAAGGCGTTCGCCACGATGCGTAACTCTCCGCCGCTGTTCAGATGGCGCACTGCGCCACGAATGAGCGTTTGCGCCGCATCGAGGCTGGTTTGCATTCCGTCGTGGAACGGTGGGTTGGAGATGATCATGTCAAAACGTCCTTTGACTTCCGAAAAGACGTTGCTGGCGAATACCTCGCCTTCAAGGCCATTAGCGGCAAGCGTGGCGCGGCTGGCTTCCACCGCCGGAGCGCTGACGTCACACAGCGTCAGGCGCACTTTCGGAGAATGGCTGGCCAGCGCGGCGGAAAGCACGCCAGCGCCGCAGCCGACATCCAGCACTTTACCTTTGGTGTGCGGCGTCAGCGTAGATAGCAGCAGTTGGCTACCAACATCTAGTCCGTCGCGGCTGAATACGCCCGGCAACGTTTTGATGGTCAGCCCGTCGATGTTGTACTCGGCCCACCAGGATTCAAGACTAAACTGCGGCTGCTTTTCCAGACGACCATGGTAAAGGCCGCAACGTCGCGCGCTATCTACTTTGTTCAGCGGAGCATAGTCCGCCAGCATCGGTTCGGCGCTACGCACGCCGCTGCGGTTTTCCCCCACGACGAAAACATCGACGCCCGACGGCATCAGCGACAAAATATTCATCAACTGGAACTGCGCTTCGGGTTTATTTTTCGGCCAGTAGTAGATCAGCGTATCGCAGTCAGCGACATCGCTGGCTTGCGCGACCAGGCTAAAACGGACGTTATCGCCCATCTGGCGGCTTAACGCCTGCCAGTGGTGAAACTGTTGCGTATACGCGCGGCTGGCGGCGCATTCAAAGCGCGCGGGCAGGTCATCCTGCAAATCTCCGGCAAAAAGAATACGGCTTTGTTCGAAATCATCACTGTGGCGCAGCAAGACTTCACTTGCCGGGGTAAAAGCAGACATGGAATGCTCCTTAATTCAGACTGGCGGCGATTATAGTAGTTTGATGGCGGAGATTCGACAGATTTGCTATATTTGCGCCCCTGATTACAGGAGCGTTTCGCTATGACATCCCGACGAGACTGGCAGTTACAGCAACTGGGTATTACGCAGTGGGCGCTGCGACGTCCTGGCGCGCTACAAGGCGAGATTGCGATTTCCCTTCCCGCGCACGTTCGTCTGATCGTGGTTGCAGAGGAATTACCCGCGCTGAACGAGCCGCTAATGCGCGATATTTTACGCGCGTTGACCGTGAGTCCCGATCAGGTTTTATCCCTGGCGCCTGAGCGCGTCGCCATGCTGCCGCAGGGCAGCCGTTGTAATAGCTGGCGGTTAGGAACTGACGCGCCGCTCCAACTCGAAGGCGCTCAGGTCACGACGCCGGCGTTTAATGAACTCCGGGCAAACCCGGCGGCACGCGCCGCACTATGGCAACAAATCTGCGAACATGAACACGATTTCTATCCTCAGCACGACCGATCTCCCCGCAGCCTGGCAGATTGAGCAACGCGCTCATGCGTTTCCGTGGAGCGAAAAAACGTTTTTCGGCAACCAGGGCGAACGGTATCTCAACCTTAAGCTGACCGCTGATGACAGAATGGCCGCGTTTGCCATTACACAGGTGGTGCTGGACGAAGCGACGCTGTTCAATATTGCCGTCGATCCGGATTTTCAGCGTCGGGGGCTGGGGCGTATGCTGCTTGAGCATCTGATTGATGAGCTGGAAAAGCGCGGTGTTGTAACGCTATGGCTGGAGGTACGCGCCTCTAACGCTGCCGCCATCGCGCTGTATGAAAGTCTGGGGTTTAACGAGGCGACGATTCGCCGCAATTACTATCCCACGGCACAAGGGCATGAGGACGCCATCATCATGGCGTTACCGATAAGCATGTAATAACAGAGGCAAGGTGTAATGATGAAGTGGGACTGGATTTTCTTTGATGCCGATGAAACGCTGTTTACGTTTGATTCTTTCACCGGCTTACAGCGGATGTTCCTTGACTATAGCGTCACCTTTACCGCTGAGGATTTCCAGGATTACCAGGCCGTGAATAAGCCGCTATGGGTGGATTATCAGAACGGCGCGATTACCTTATTACAATTGCAGCACGCGCGTTTTCAAAGTTGGGCTGAACGGCTAAACGTTGCGCCGGGGCTGCTGAATGACGCTTTTATTAGTGCGATGGCGGAGATCTGTTCTCCTTTGCCGGGCGCCGTTTCGCTACTTAATGCGATTCGCGGGCAGGCTAAAATCGGTATTATTACTAACGGTTTTACCGCGCTACAACAAACTCGTCTGGAGCGCACCGGGCTGCGCGAGTATTTCGATCTGCTGGTGATTTCCGAGCAGGTTGGCGTCGCGAAGCCCGATCCGAAAATCTTTAACTACGCCCTGGAGCAGGCGGGGAATCCTGACCGCTCGCGCGTATTAATGGTTGGCGATACCGCGGAATCCGATATTCTTGGCGGCATTAACGCCGGGCTGTCGACCTGCTGGCTTAACGCGCATCATCGCGAGCAGCCCGCGGGTATTCATCCAACCTGGACTGTGGCGTCATTAAGCGAACTGGAGCAGCTCCTGTGTAAACACTGATTGCCTCCCCCTGGTTGATGGGTAAAATAGCCGCATTTTTCGTATTCAACATGCGTGGTCAAACGCCGCGCTTACTCAAGAAGATTTGACTATGACGTTGTCTCCTTATTTGCAAGAGGTGGCCAAACGCCGCACTTTTGCCATTATTTCTCACCCGGACGCCGGTAAAACCACCATTACCGAAAAAGTGTTGCTGTTCGGACAGGCGATTCAGACTGCCGGTACGGTAAAAGGCCGTGGCTCCAGCCAACATGCAAAATCTGACTGGATGGAGATGGAAAAACAGCGTGGTATCTCTATCACCACCTCGGTGATGCAGTTCCCGTATCACGACTGTCTGGTGAACCTGCTGGACACCCCGGGGCACGAAGACTTCTCCGAAGATACCTACCGTACCCTGACGGCGGTGGACTGCTGTCTGATGGTGATCGACGCCGCAAAAGGCGTTGAGGACAGGACTCGTAAGCTGATGGAAGTTACCCGTCTGCGTGATACGCCAATCCTGACCTTTATGAACAAACTCGACCGTGATATCCGCGACCCGATGGAGCTGCTGGATGAAGTCGAGAATGAGCTGAAAATCGGCTGCGCGCCGATCACCTGGCCGATTGGATGCGGGAAGCTGTTTAAGGGCGTTTATCACCTTTATAAAGATGAAACTTATCTTTATCAGACCGGTAAGGGCCACACCATTCAGGAAGTGCGCATCGTTAAAGGGCTGAATAACCCGGATCTGGACGCCGCCGTCGGTGAAGACCTGGCGCAGCAGCTGCGCGACGAGCTGGAACTGGTGCAGGGCGCGTCTAACGAGTTTGATGAAGAGCTGTTCCTGGCAGGGGAAATTACCCCGGTATTTTTCGGTACCGCGCTGGGTAACTTTGGCGTTGACCATATGCTGGATGGTTTAGTGGCGTGGGCGCCCGCGCCGATGCCGCGTCAAACCGATACCCGCACAGTGGAAGCCTCGGAAGAGAAGTTCACCGGTTTTGTCTTTAAAATTCAGGCCAATATGGACCCGAAACACCGCGACCGCGTGGCGTTTATGCGCGTGGTTTCCGGTAAGTATGAGAAGGGCATGAAGCTACGCCAGGTCCGTACCGGCAAAGATGTGGTGATTTCCGACGCGTTAACTTTTATGGCGGGCGACCGTTCGCACGTTGAAGAAGCGTACCCGGGCGATATTTTGGGTCTGCATAACCACGGCACCATTCAGATTGGCGATACCTTCACTCAGGGCGAGATGATGAAGTTTACCGGTATCCCGAACTTTGCGCCGGAACTGTTCCGTCGTATTCGCCTGAAAGATCCGCTCAAGCAGAAGCAGCTACTGAAAGGGCTGGTGCAGCTTTCTGAAGAGGGGGCGGTGCAGGTATTCCGTCCCATCTCCAACAACGATCTGATTGTCGGCGCCGTGGGCGTTTTGCAGTTTGACGTTGTTGTCGCGCGCCTGAAAAGCGAATACAACGTTGAGGCGATTTATGAATCCGTCAACGTGGCGACGGCGCGCTGGGTGGAAAGCGCCGATGCGAAGAAATTCGAAGAGTTTAAGCGTAAGAATGAAACGCAGCTGGCGCTGGATGGCGGCGACAACCTCACCTATATCGCCCCCACGATGGTTAACCTGAACCTGACCCAGGAACGTTACCCTGACGTTCAGTTCCGTAAAACGCGCGAACACTGATCCCTTTCCGGGCGCGGCATCCGCCGCGCCTTCGTACTTTCCCTGCCTTTTTAACCGCTTACGGAATGTTCTTAAATCCCGCGTTTTTTCTCCGATCTGCCTGTTTTTTATACGCACCGACAAGCGATTTTAAAATTGTGATCTATATTTAACAAAGTGATGACATAAATGTCGGCTTTAATGCCTGTTCAATGCGTGAATATGAGAGCTTAAAGCTGAGATTTGTTTCAGTCACGATATTAATAACTGAAACGGAAGGGTGGCAGGCGACGCGTCGTTACAAATTCACGAATGTGATGCCAGTCATTGACTTCAGAAACCGGTGAGTTTCACCGCATTCAGCAATGCAACCTCGTGTTGCCTGAGCTCAAATTACGAGCAAACTATACAGGACAAAATCGATGACTATGACAAGACTGAAGATTTCTAAAACTCTGCTGGCCGTAATGTTGACCTCTGCCGTTGCGACAGGTTCTGCCTTTGCAGAAAACGCAACAACGGACAAGGCGCAAAGCGGAACCGAAACCGCAGGGCAAAAAGTCGATAGCTCTATGAATAAAGTCGGTAACTTCATGGATGACAGCGCTATCACTGCGAAAGTAAAAGCTGCGCTGGTAGACCATGACAATATTAAAAGCACCGATATTTCTGTCGAAACCAATCAGAAAGTCGTCACCCTGAGCGGCTTTGTAGAAAGCCAGGCGCAGGCTGAAGCCGCCGTGAAAGTGGCGAAAGGCGTAGAAGGCGTGACCTCCGTTAGCGACAAACTTCACGTTCGCGACAATAAAGAAGGTTCCGTGAAAGGTTATGCCGGCGATACGGCCACGACCAGTGAAGTCAAAGCCAAGTTGCTGGCGGACGATCTCGTCCCTTCCCGTAAAGTAAAAGTGGAAACGACCGATGGCGTCGTACAGCTCTCCGGTACTGTTGAAACTCAGGAACAAAGCGACCGCGCTGAAAGCATCGCGAAAGCCGTTGATGGCGTAAAAAGTGTTAAAAACGATCTGAAAGTTCAGTAATTCGTCGTAATTCGTCCTCCCGACGTTTGTCGGGAGGCGTAATGTGCACCACACTAAAAATATCGCGAATGAGTAGCCTGAGCGCTCATATTTAGCGGTCGACATTAACTATGGTAAAGGAGAGGCTTATGTTTCGTTGGGGCATTATATTTCTGGTTATCGCGTTAATTGCCGCCGCATTGGGTTTTGGTGGACTGGCTGGTACGGCTGCCGGCGCGGCGAAAATCGTCTTCGTCGTCGGGATCGTGCTCTTCCTGGTCAGCCTGTTCATGGGCCGTAAACGACCCTAGCAGGCAGCTGTAAAGATATATTGCTATCAAGCCAGTCCAGCGGACTGGCTTTTACGGTTTTAGCCGTTAACGTTTTGCGTTACCTTGTCAGCCTGGAAAAAAATGAAAAACAGGAAGGCAGAGGTGGGCCAGCGAATACCGGTTACGCTCGGCAATATTGCGCCGTTATCATTAACACCGTTCCGGCCAGGCCGTATGGCGCTGGTCTGCGAGGGCGGGGGGCAGCGGGGCATCTTTACCGCAGGCGTGCTGGATGAGTTTATGCGTGCGCAGTTTAATCCTTTCCATCTCTACTTCGGCACATCAGCCGGTGCGCAAAATCTCTCGGCGTATCTCTGCAACCAGCCCGGCTACGGGCGTAAAGTCATTATGCGCTATACCACCAGGCGCGAATTTTTTGATCCGCTGCGATTTGTACGCGGAGGAAACCTTATTGACCTCGACTGGCTGGTGGAATCCACCGCCGCCCGAATGCCGCTGCAGATGGATACCGCAGCGCGCCTGTTCGACAGCGGAAAATCCTTTTATATGTGCGCCTGCCGGGGGGATGATTACACGCCGGGCTATTTCTCGCCGACAAAACAAAACTGGCTTGATATCATTCGCGCCTCCAGCGCCATACCGGGTTTCTACCGTACCGGCGTTACGTTAGAGGGCATCAACTATCTGGACGGTGGCATTAGCGACGCCATTCCGGTTCAGGAGGCGGCAAAGCGGGGGGCGAAAACCATTGTGGTGATCCGCACCGTACCCTCGCAAATGTATTACACGCCGCAGTGGTTTAAGCGTATGGAGCGCTGGCTGGGGGAGAGCAGTCTACAGCCGTTGGTCAACCTGGTGCAGCATCATGAAACGTCCTACAGCGCGATCCAACAATTTATTGAAAAGCCGCCGGGTAAGCTGCGGATCATTGAAATTTATCCGCCGAAACCGCTGCACAGCATGGCGCTGGGCAGCCGTATCCCGGCGCTGCGTGAGGATTACAAAACCGGGCAATTATGCGGGCGTTATTTCCTTGCCACCGTTGGTAAATTGCTCGCCGCAACGCCGCCTCTCCTGCGCCATACGTCGCGGATTGCCGTGCCGGAAACGGTGGTCGTGCCTCCGGCGCCGGTGGCCAATGATACGCATGTGGCGGAGGTCATTAGCGCGCCGCAGGCAAACGACACCACATTTACCGACGAGGATCTGGCGTGAGCTGGCGCTTTATTGATACGCATTGCCATTTTGATTTCCCGCCCTTTACGGGCGATGAGCGCGCCAGTATTCAGCGTGCCGGTGAGGCGGGCGTTGAAAAAATCATCGTGCCGGCGACCGAGGCGGCTCACTTTTCCCGCGTGCTGGCGCTGGCGGCGCGTTTCCCGTCGCTTTATGCTGCGCTGGGATTGCACCCCATTGTGATTGAGCGTCATGCCGATGACGATCCTGATAAGCTGCAACAGGCGCTGGCGCAACAACAGAACGTCGTGGCGGTAGGCGAGATCGGTCTCGATCTTTATCGCGACGATCCGCAGTTCGCCAGGCAAGAGCGATTTTTAGACGCGCAGCTGCAACTGGCAAAACGCTACGATCTGCCGGTGATCCTGCACTCGCGGCGTACGCATGACAAACTGGCGATGCACTTAAAGCGCCAGGATCTGCCGCGAACCGGTGTGGTGCATGGTTTTGCCGGCAGTCTGCAACAGGCCGAACGCTTTGTGCGACTGGGCTATAAAATCGGCGTCGGCGGCACCATCACCTACCCGCGCGCCAGTAAAACCCGTGATGTTATGGCGCGGTTGCCGCTGGACGCGCTGTTGCTGGAGACCGATGCGCCGGATATGCCGCTAAAGGGGTTTCAGGGGCAGCCGAATCGCCCGGAGCAGGCGGCGCGAGTATTTGATGCGCTCTGCGAATTACGTCCGGAGCCCGCAGAGGTGATAGCCGATACGCTGTATCGCAATACCATTACCTTGTTTCGGCTCTGAGGGCATCGCAGCCGCCGTCCGGCAGGCGACGCTTACAAATATAGCGCCGGCAAAATCAGCTTCGCCACCCCACGCGCGCGCAATCCGTCTGCCAGCCGTTCCACCTCTTGCGGCGTCGCGCCTGGCCAGGCTTTCGCTTCGCCATAGACGCCATGCGCATGAAAGGCATTCAAACGCACCGGAACCTCGCCCAGCGAAGTAATAAACGCCGCCAGTGAATCGATATGCGCCGCATAGTCCACCTGACCCGGGATAACCAGCAACCGCAGCTCCGCCAGTTTTCCCCGCGCAGCAAGAAAGCGGATACTGCGCTTAATATGCGTGTTATCACGTCCGGTCAGACGGTGATGACACTCGCTCTTCCAGGCTTTCAGATCGAGCATTACGCCGTCGCAAACCGGCAGTAGTTTTTGCCAGCCGGTCTCGCTTAACTGACCATTACTGTCCACCAGGCAGGTCAGCCGTTGTAACTGCGGATCGGCTTTGATCGCCGTAAATAGCGCCACAATAAACGGTAATTGCGTGGTCGCCTCTCCGCCGCTGACGGTAATACCTTCAATAAACAGCGATGCTTTACGAATATGACGCAGCACATCGTCAACGCTCATGGTCTGCGCCATTGGCGTTGCCCGCTGTGGGCACATTTTCAGGCAGGTATCGCACTGCTCGCAGACGTCCGACCGCCATACCACTTTCCCGCCATCAACGCTGAGGGCGTGATGCGGACACTGCGATACGCATTCCCCGCAGTCGTTACAGCGACCCATCGTCCACGGGTTATGGCAATTCTTGCAGCGCAAATTGCAGCCCTGTAAGAATAATGCCAGGCGGCTGCCTGGCCCATCGACGCAGGAAAACGCAATGATCTTACTGACTAAAGCGCATCTGTTGTTCATGGCTGACTACGCGTGGCTGTCGTTCCAGGATGCGGGTATTACGTGCGGCTTCTTCTCCCAGCCAGGTGGTATTCGTGCGCGAGCCTTCGGCGCGAAATTTCGCCAGATCCGACAGGCGCACCATATAACCGGTGACGCGCACCAGATCGTTGCCGCTGACATTGGCGGTAAATTCCCGCATCCCGGCTTTGAACGCGCCAAGACAAAGCTGGACCAACGCCTGCGGATTACGCTTGATGGTTTCGTCCAGCGTCAGAATGTCGCTGATCCCGGCATGATAAAAGGCATGGTGCGGTGCGACGGTTTGCAAATGGGTGATAGGGTCCGGTTCATCGCCATACGGCAGACGCGCGCCCGGCGTAGTGCCGATATCGGAACTTATGCCAGACTGGGCATGGAGCAGCGCCCGTTGCTTCCAGCCATACTTCACTGGCGTATTTTCGACGAAATCCGCCAGTTGGGCGCTGATACGGTAGCCCAGCTCGTTCGCCGTTTCATTCTTGCCGTAACGGGCGTTCAGGCCCGCGTTTTCGCACAGCAGATTCACGGCTTCCGCCAGCCCGTACATACCGAACATCGGCGCAAAACGTTCGGGATCGATCAAACCTTCCTGTACAAGAAAGCTATTCTCAAAGAAATGTGACTTTTCATAGAGGAATTCACATCGTGAATTAATGATGGCGATCTGCTGTCGGCAGTAGTGCGGTAGCGTACGTGAAAAGAAGTCATCGACAGACGTACTGCGTTCTGCCACGGCTTTCAGGTTGAGACGTACCAGCGTACTGCCGCCGCCGCCAAGCGGTAGCGAGTTATAACAACTGACGATGCCATAATGGCCTTTTGTGAAAATTTTATCATTTACAGGGCCGTTGGAAATGTGTGGCTTACTGCATTCGCAAATGTTTTTGGCGACTTCCAGCAGCAGATCGTCCGGCGTAATTTCCGCATCGTAGATAAACGTCAGGTTAGGCGCCACCTGCTTTAGCTCGGCATCAGCGCGCAAAATCGCTCGTGTGACAGGCGTATCGGCAGGGCCAATATTGGCATGCATAAAGGCGTCTGGCAGCGTTCTGTCGAGATAACGCCAGAAACGTTTTATTCGAATATCGATCGCATCTTGTGTTAGAATTCTAACATACGGTTGCAGCAACGCATCAAGCTGGCCGAGATAAACCGGCATGGACGTCACGGAAGGTACGTGATGATACAGAATGGTGAGTAGGGATAACGCATCATCCAGATCTTTCGCGCCTTCCAGTTCCAGCCACTGTGAACCGTTAGCCAGAAATCGGGCGTAATCGGGCAACACGTAGCGCGGTTTGAAGGGGACGTGCCCCTCAAACATATCGCAAATGACGCCTTCATCCAGCGCCTGGCGGGCATCTTCCGGCAGGGTGGGATAAGGCAGGGCGTTTTCAGCTTCCAGCGCCAGAAAATGGCGTTTTTGTTCAGGCGTGAGCACCGGGCTGGTCACAATTTGCTGGCAACGCTGCTGGAGCGCAGTTTCGCATGAGGCAGGCATCTTCGTTTCCTCTTTATGCCGGGACGATGCGCTATTGTAGAAAATGGCGGCAAACCGACTTTGATCCTGATGCGCTTATCGCTCGAAGAACAGACGGTGACGGCGGGATAATTTGATTCAGATCTCATTACAGTAATGCAAATTTGTACGTAGTTTTCATTAACTGTGATGTATATCGAAGTGTAATCGCGAGTGAATGTTAGAATATTAACAGACTCGCAAGGTGAAATTTTATACGGCAATGCCGTTGGAGAATGTCATGACTGATTTAAAAGCAAGCAGCCTGCGTGCGCTCAAACTGATGGATCTGACCACTCTGAACGATGACGACACCAATGAAAAAGTGATCGCGTTGTGTCATCAGGCAAAAACCCCGGTCGGGAATACGGCGGCGATTTGTATTTACCCGCGTTTTATCCCGATTGCGCGTAAAACTCTGAAAGAACAAGGTACGCCGGACATCCGCATTGCAACGGTGACTAACTTCCCGCATGGCAATGATGACATCGATATTGCGCTGGCGGAAACCCGTGCGGCGATCGCCTACGGCGCTGACGAAGTGGACGTGGTATTCCCGTACCGTGCGTTGATCGCCGGTAACGAGCAGGTGGGTTTTGACCTGGTAAAAGCCTGTAAAGACGCTTGTGCCGCAGCAAACGTATTGCTGAAAGTGATTATCGAAACCGGCGAGCTGAAAGAAGAGGCGCTGATTCGTAAAGCCTCTGAAATCTCCATTAAAGCCGGTGCGGATTTCATCAAAACCTCTACCGGTAAAGTGCCGGTAAACGCTACGCCGGAAAGCGCGCGCATCATGATGGAAGTGATCCGCGACATGGGCGTTTCCAAAACCGTTGGCTTCAAACCGGCGGGCGGCGTACGTACGGCGGAAGACGCGCAGAAATTCCTCGCGATTGCAGACGAACTGTTTGGCGCTGACTGGGCAGATTCTCGTCACTACCGCTTTGGCGCATCCAGCCTGCTGGCAAGCCTGCTGAAAGCGCTGGGTCACGGCGACGGTAAGAGCGCCAGCAGCTACTAAGCTCTGATTTGCCGGATGGCGCTGCGCTTATCCGGCCTACAAATCCAGGCCTGTAGGCCGGATAAGGCGTTAACCGCCATCCGGCGATGTAAGCCTTCTACTCTTTTCCCTCAGGAGGGTACCGTGTTTCTCGCACAAGAAATTATTCGTAAAAAGCGTGATGGTCATGCGTTGAGTGACGAAGAAATTCGTTTCTTTATCAATGGTATTCGTGACAATACTATCTCTGAAGGGCAGATTGCCGCCCTGGCGATGACCATCTTCTTCCACGATATGACCATGCCGGAGCGTGTTTCGCTGACCATGGCGATGCGGGATTCCGGTACTGTCCTTGACTGGAAAAGCCTGAATCTCAATGGCCCGATTGTCGATAAGCATTCGACCGGTGGCGTAGGGGACGTGACGTCTCTGATGCTGGGGCCAATGGTAGCGGCCTGCGGCGGTTATGTACCGATGATCTCCGGTCGCGGCCTCGGACATACCGGCGGTACGCTCGATAAACTGGAAGCGATCCCGGGCTTCGACATCTTCCCGGACGACAACCGTTTCCGCGAAATTATTCAAGACGTGGGTGTGGCGATTATTGGGCAAACCAGCTCGCTTGCACCGGCGGACAAACGTTTTTACGCCACCCGCGATATTACCGCGACGGTGGACTCTATTCCGCTGATCACTGGTTCCATCCTCGCCAAGAAACTGGCCGAAGGGCTGGATGCGCTGGTAATGGACGTAAAAGTCGGCAGCGGCGCGTTTATGCCAACCTATGAACTTTCTGAAGCCCTTGCTGAAGCGATTGTCGGCGTGGCAAACGGCGCGGGAGTTCGCACTACGGCGTTGTTAACCGATATGAACCAGGTGCTGGCTTCGAGCGCCGGTAACGCGGTGGAAGTGCGTGAAGCCGTGCAGTTCCTGACCGGTGAATACCGCAATCCGCGCTTGTTTGACGTTACCATGGCGCTATGCGTGGAGATGCTGATCTCCGGTCAGCTGGCGAAAGACGACGCCGAAGCGCGTGCCAAACTGCAGGCGGTGCTGGATAACGGTAAAGCGGCAGAAGTCTTTGGTCGTATGGTGGCCGCGCAGAAAGGGCCGAGCGATTTCGTTGAGAACTACGATAAATACCTGCCGACTGCCATGTTGAGCAAAGCGGTATATGCTGATACCGAAGGGTTTATCAGCGCAATGGATACGCGTGCGCTGGGGATGGCGGTCGTCTCGATGGGCGGTGGGCGTCGTCAGGCGTCTGATACCATTGATTACAGCGTTGGCTTTACCGACATGGCCCGTCTGGGCGACAGCATCGACGGGCAGCGCCCGCTGGCGGTGATTCATGCCAAAGACGAAACCAGTTGGCAGGAAGCGGCGAAGGCCGTCAAAGCGGCAATTATCCTTGACGATAAAGCGCCAGCAAGCACACCTTCGGTCTATCGTCGAATTACTGAATAGTTGTATACTGATCTGATCAATTATTTTTGAAGCACTAAGTACGGAGAAGATATGAAACGTGCATTTATTATGGTGCTGGACTCATTCGGCATCGGCGCTACTGAAGACGCGGATCGTTTTGGCGACGTAGGTTCCGACACTCTGGGCCACATCGCAGAAGCTTGCGCCAAAGGCGAAGCTGACAATGGCCGTAAGGGCCCGTTGAATCTGCCTAACCTGACTCGTCTGGGGCTGGTGAAAGCGCATGAAGGCTCTACCGGTAAAATTGCCGCTGGCATGGACGGCAACGCGGACGTTATTGGCGCATACGCATGGGCGCACGAACTGTCTTCCGGCAAAGATACGCCGTCCGGCCACTGGGAAATCGCTGGCGTGCCGGTGCTGTTCGACTGGGGCTATTTCAGCGATCACGAAAACAGCTTCCCGCAGGAACTGCTGGATAAGCTGGTAAAACGCGCCAACCTGCCGGGCTATCTCGGTAACTGCCACTCTTCCGGCACCGTTATTCTGGACCAGCTCGGCGAAGAGCACATGAAAACCGGCAAGCCGATTTTCTACACCTCCGCTGACTCCGTGTTCCAGATTGCCTGCCACGAAGAGACCTTTGGCCTGGATAAACTCTACGAGCTGTGCGAAATCGCCCGTGAAGAGCTGACCGAAGGCGGCTACAACATTGGCCGCGTGATCGCGCGTCCGTTTATCGGCGACAAGGCCGGTAACTTCCAGCGTACCGGCAACCGTCACGACCTGGCCGTAGAACCGCCAGCGCCGACCGTGCTGCAGAAACTGGTCGATGAAAAACAGGGCCACGTGGTGTCCGTCGGTAAGATTGCCGACATCTACGCCAACTGCGGCATCACTAAGAAAGTGAAAGCGACCGGTCTGGACGCGCTGTTCGACGCGACCCTCAAAGAGATGAAAGAAGCGGGCGATAAAACCATCGTCTTCACTAACTTCGTCGACTTCGACTCTTCCTGGGGCCACCGTCGCGACATCGCGGGCTACGCCGCAGGTCTGGAGCTGTTTGACCGCCGTCTGCCGGAGCTGATGGAGCTGGTGGGTGAAGATGACATTCTGATCCTGACCGCTGACCACGGCTGTGACCCGAGCTGGACCGGTACTGACCATACCCGTGAGCACATTCCGGTGCTGATCTACGGTCCAAAAGTCAAACCGGGCTCTTTAGGTCACCGTGAAACCTTTGCGGATATCGGCCAGACGCTGGCGACCTACTTTGGTACATCGCCGATGGACTACGGTAAAAACATGCTGTGATACCCGTTGTCTTTCGCGCTGTAGATGCGTTGACTTCATTCGCTCACCCCGGTCACATAGTTCATCTATGCTCCCGGGGATTCACGAATTCGTCGCCTTCCTACAACGCGAAATCCTTAGGGTATTTCACTGTTTTTACAGACGTTTTGTAGGCCTGATAAGGCGTAGCCGCCATCAGGCAATAACAACAAATTTAAAGGGAACTGAAGATGGCAACTCCACATATTAATGCAGAAATGGGTGATTTCGCTGACGTCGTATTGATGCCGGGCGACCCGCTGCGCGCGAAGCACATTGCTGAGACTTTCCTCGAAGATGTTCGCGAAGTGAACAACGTTCGCGGCATGTTAGGTTTCACCGGGACTTACAAAGGCCGTAAGATCTCCGTGATGGGCCACGGTATGGGTATCCCATCCTGCTCCATCTACACCAAAGAGCTGATCACCGATTTCGGCGTGAAGAAAATCATTCGCGTCGGCTCCTGCGGCGCTGTGCGTATGGACGTCAAACTGCGCGACGTGGTGATCGGTATGGGTGCCTGCACCGACTCCAAAGTGAACCGTATCCGTTTTAAAGATCATGACTTCGCGGCTATTGCTGACTTCGACATGGTACGTAACGCAGTTGATGCGGCAAAAGCGCTGGGCGTTGACGCGCGCGTGGGCAACCTGTTCTCTGCAGACCTGTTCTACTCTCCGGACGGCGAAATGTTCGACGTGATGGAAAAATACGGCGTACTGGGCGTAGAGATGGAAGCGGCGGGCATCTACGGCGTTGCGGCTGAGTTTGGCGCGAAAGCGCTGACTATCTGCACCGTGTCCGACCACATCCGTACCCACGAGCAGACCACTGCCGCTGAACGTCAGACGACCTTCAACGACATGATCAAAATCGCGCTGGAATCCGTACTGCTGGGCGATAAAGAGTAAGATTGTGAAGGGGGCCAGAGCAGGCCCCCTTCATCGTTTATTTCGTCAGCACTTCCCACTGTAAATTGCTTTCTAGCATGACCGTATCGGTAGAATGTGTAAATTGATTATCGTTCAAGACAGGTGTTAATGTCAGCATGACGTTCATCATTTTCCCACTGACCTGCTGGTTATTATCCATCGCGATAATACCGTTGTTATTATGTAGCAACAGACTATCCAGGGCACTGTCATTGGGAGCAAAGCTCACTCTATCAAGGGTGCTGGCAATAGGATAACTTTTACCATCTACTATCATCTGACTAACACGTACGACGAGACCACCGTTATTTCCAAAATAAAATCGTCCCTTTTCCCCCGCAGAGGCCTGCACAAAAAGAGCAATATTCTGGCTTTTTGGGCAACTCACACTAACGTGAATCTCCTGTGAAGACATTTGATTCCAGCCTTGCTGAGAATTGACGATATCATCTTGCTTAAGCCAGCCAAAGCTGACGTTTGGCGAAGAGAACGTTATTTGGCAGTCATCGTCGGCACGGGCTGATGGAGGGAGTAGTGCGGTGAAGATACAACATATAGCAATCCTCAACCATTTGCTGTTGGATTTCATTGACAGACTCCCTTTGCCGTTTCATAAAATGCCTCTTTATCCTGGATTTTCTGCAGCGTGTAGTTGATGCGACACAGACGATTCATATTATCATCAGCGGCATATAACGCAGGATTATCCGCAACATCGGTGATAAATACGCGTCCGCTGTCGACAGCGCTGACCAAATAGTTATTTTTTTCATCTACAATGCTGGTGCCTTTAGGTAGCCATGAGCCGTCCGGACGCTTTACTGCCAGCATCACACGGCGTGTATTCAGCACGTTGAAATCCAGTACCCGAAAAGCGCTGTGCGCGACGGTAATATTCTTAATACCGTTTGCCAGTTCCATACTCTTTGGTAGCGTATTCGCATTAACCTCTACGCGGGATTTCCGCCATTCAGTTAGCCCCGGAATGACGGCCTGCCCCCAGTGGTCAGTCCAGATTCGCCCCTGTGGCGTGGCGATTTCAATGCCGCTTTCTGGTTCACTCAGGCGTGCGATAGCAAAGGTATTTTTGATGGTGTAAGGCGAGAACGTTATGCCATGTTCGTGTGCAGCGATGCCCCCGCTGAAGGTTGCGTTATAGTTGCGGTAATTATCGCCATCAGTGCCGCCGCCCACGCTGAGTTGAGTGTAATGGAGATTGCTATTGAGATTACCGTTGAAGCTATTTTGCTGGTTTTTTGCATCACGATCCGCAGAAATATAGTAATGGGTATCTTTACTCAGCGAACCATTATTTTGTAGCCCGTAGGTTGTTTTATCACCTTGATTACGCATATAAGCGCCGACGCGCTGCTCACCTAGTGGAATGCTGATGTTGATGTAAAACATATCATCATCATTACTGCCGTTATGATTCTCATCATCCTGATTAACAGCGTGCTGCCAGTTAGCGGTAATTGAGGCATATTTAAATGTTTTGCCCCAGGAAGCCATTATACTGCGAGAGTCGTTGTCATTATCCGTAGCCTGATAAGTGTAATAACCCAGAGAGAAGGTACCTAACAGATTATGGTTCCAGGCGATATTAGCACTGGAGCTGCTTTGGTATTCGTAAGCATCTTTATTGAGCGCATCCGTTAACTCTCGATATCCGTCGCTGTAACGGGCGGTACTGACGTCAAGGCTAATTTCCCCGGGCAGCGCCATGCTGGCGCGTAGTTCACTTTTCGCACCCTGCAGAGATTCGCCAAAGGACGCTTTACTGCCCAGCATTGAGCCGGAAAACGTCCATTTGTTGGTTGGAAGCCATTGCAGCATACCTCCTGCCGCTTGATAGTCTTGTGCCAGTACGCCAGACGCCTGCGCCAGCCAGTTTTCACTCAGTTTCCAACCATCGCTGATGTTATAGATCCAGGGGAGAGAATAGTCGCTGGTGGTATCACGTACGCGCCCTATGGACATTGTCAAGCCTGCGGGCGTGAGTTCGCGTAAATTAAAGGATACTGCCGGCACCGTGAAGGTTGTCGTTGAGCCATCGGTTTCAACGACGCTGACGTTAAGGTCGGTATTGCTGCGTATGATGGGGACATTTTCAAGGGTAAATGCCCCAGCGTTCACTGGTGCGGTATAAATAATCTGTCCGGACTGACGAACTTCAACGCGAGCCTGGTGGGTTCGGGCAATACCGTTAATGGTTACGCCTTGTGTATCCTGTGCCAGCCCTTGTTCAGGGATAAGCTGTACGCCGTTGATCGGCGCGCCACTGAATAGACTGGAGTTGACGTTGATCTGCCCAACTTGCGCACGCATTTTTTGTGCCTGAAATACGTGCTCCGCATAGGTATATAGACTATCGGTACGGTATTCTCCATCATTATTCGTCAGCATGTAGCGGCTGCGCAGCGTCCATTCCGCGAAGTTTAAGCCAGCTTCAAGGTTTGCCTGGGCATAGTTTCGGCTATCGCTACCTGATGACTCGCTGCGACTGGCGTACAGGTTATAGTTAAATAACCCGGCGGTGCCGCCTTTAATCACGTTGTTTAGCGAGAGTAAGTTATTATCCAGAGCCTGCGCCGGAACAAAAAGCTCCAGCGATTCACTGTTTGGCAGTGGGGTAATAATCGCTGAGGGATAATCTTCTTGTAGGCTATGGCATGTTTCTTTGGCGCTGATATTAAGCGGTACGAGCCCGCTGGCGCTGAGGAAATCGTCATCCACGCAAAGCTGGCCTTCTGAGTCGAAACGCGCGACCAACGACCCTCTATTTACGCCATTGATCTTTACCATGACGGTGTGGCTGCCTGGTAGAAAACGCGGCGCACGGGAAAAATATTGTGCCACGTTGGGGCTAATGCCTCTGGAGGTGAGAATACCCATGTCAAAATTCAGCTCCTCCGCCAGAGCCGAAAACGTCGTGGTCGCCAGTGAGCAATAAAGCGCAGTTTTGATGTATAGCGGCAGTTTTAAATACTTCACGTGCTAGCTCTCATCACGGCACCAGCGGTGAGGTAAAGCTGGGGACTTCAATGCCGTAACGGCTGGCAGGGTAAAAACGTACGGATGTATCAGCAGCAAGGGGCGTTTTTATACTGACGTTCAATGTTTCGCCGGGCAGAATATAGGTTTTTTTAATCGTGCCTTCGCCCCCGGAAGGTAAGAAGGTAATATTTTGGGCTAAACGTACAACGTAGGGAGACGGATTTTTGACGTTGATTGTTTGTCCGTTTCTGGACCAGGTTAATAATTTCCAGGCATCAGTAACGACCGGTAGATTTTTAGGACGAATTAATACCGGCAAATCCTGGCGTAGATTAAAACCTATTTTCATTCCCTTATTGGTAGATTTCGGAGGAATACCTTCAAACGTGACGCGTTTATAGTGCTCGACGGTGAGCGGTTCCGTGCTTTCCATAATAAAGCGTAGTTGCTGCTGCTGGCCTGCTTCAACGCGAACAACCGGTTGAGTGACATCCAGTTTCACACCATTGTCGTCAGGTAAATCAACGACGGTGGTATATAACAAAGCCGGATTGCTGTCGGTGTTTTTAACATTCATTACGCCGCTGTGTGTGGATTCTTCAATCACCAGTAGCGTAGTTTCCGGTACCATGCCGGCAGCGTTAGCCTGTGAAAAGAGTGCTGAAAAAACAAAGGGGACGCTGAGTAATAATAATGGAAGTTTAGTCACTGCTGGCATCAGAATTAGTCCTTTAATTTTAATCTGTCTCCCCATAATAAGGGAGACAGATCAATAACCTTTTTATACGGTCTGGATCAGAGATATTTAAGCGTGATGGTTGCCTGACCATCCAGAACAGTATCATCAGTAATGGCCAGCGTTGCAGTATCCTGAATGGCCAGTGAGGTTTTCAGCGGGAAAATGGCAAGAGTATACGGAACTGGTTCGGTGGTGCCTTTTGTAGCAACGGTAAACATTTCCATATTGCCGTTTTTGATAATCCCGGTGGTGGACTTCTGCCAGACTGGGCTATCAACGGTTCCTGAGATAGCGTCAGATTTTACACCATCAGCGGTAACGTTCGCGGTATCGGTATAAATAGAGAACGCGCCGATTTTTACACCTTCGGTTGTTTTGCCAACGCCGTAGGACATTGTGGTATCAGATACTATACCATTAGTCATATTGCCATTGGCTATGGAGATAACGGATGCGCCTGGGTGGGTGTCCGCACGGTCATCGGTAATAGTCCAGGCTGCTTTGGTTGCAGATGGACAAGAGATACTCAGAGAGACATCTTTAGTGCCCAGTTGGTTTACATCGGTTGCGGAAAGTGTGGCGAGGCGGATAGTACCGTAATCAACCACGCCGCCGTCGCTGAGTTCTGGGGTACAACCGCCAACAATCAGTTGACCGGTGACTTTTAATACGGCGGTGGTGTCAGCATTCACGCTGGTTGTAGCAAAGGCTGCTGCAATTGCAGTAATAAGCAAAATTTTTTTCATTATAGTTCCATTAAAGAGGTGTTGAATATTCCATGTGAATGCTGGAGTTACAGATATACGAGTGTAAAGGTCGCCTGACCATCAAGCGTGGTGTTATCGGTAATAGCCAGTGTGTCCGTTCCCTGTATAGCGGCAGCTACGCGTATAGGAAATGTTGCAATGGTAAAAGCGGCGGGGCCATTTTCATCGCCGACACTATATGTAGTGATATTTGGAAATGTATTTGTAAGCGCAACGAATTCGTTTCCTGTGATAGCCCACAAATCTGGATTATTACTACTTGACGCTACCATTTTCGTCTGAATTCCATCGGCGGTCGCATTATTCAAGTCCATAGAGAGGCCGAATGAACCAATGTTGATACCACCTGCTGTTTTACCCAGACCTAGCTGATAGTTTGGTATTCTATTGTTCTGATGTCTAAATGTTGCGTCATCGATAGTCAATGATGTTACCGAATCGGCATGATTATCGGTAGCGGTCCAGCCAACTTTTGCCGGTGCAAGACACTGAATCGTGAGTGTTATATCTTTGTATCCCAGTTGATTCGTCTCAGTTGGCAGCAGATCGCTAACGGCCTTAGTACCGAAATCTACAACCCCACCATCACTTAACTCTGGTATACATGCGCCGTTGGTTAAAACGCCAGTCAGTTTTAATACAGCAGTGGATTCAACCGCTTGCGCTGAAGTTGATAATCCTATTACGACAGAGGTCGCTATTAATAATTTTTTCATCAGTAATCCCTAACGATTAAGTATATTTCCAAAGAACATGTAATGCGCGCCGGGATTCTATGAAGAGAATGATAGGTTGTAAATTTAATAAAATTAAATCTTGCTTAAGAAAAACTTTAATCATCATTGGTGATGATAAAAGGTTTATAATTCGCTGGGTTTATGAAGTGCGGGGGAATAATATTAATTTTAAAGATTATAGTAGTTGGCGAGTGTGTTTTAACTATTTGTGCTATTCGCTCATTTTTCAGAATATGTTGTTATGTTTAAATAATATCAGAGACACATTCATCTCTCTGATATTATTCATTTAGCGCACTGCTCCGGCAATCCACGCCGATAATTCCCGCAGTTCTTTTTCCTGCTCCGGGAAATCAACCAGTAACGCTTCGCACGCCTGTTGCAGCATATCCGCGCGGTACAAACACCCTTGCAGTCGCCCCGCCAGCGCTTCCAGCGGTGCCGGGTTCAGGCTATCGGTAAACACCTGCGCACGGGTGATATGACCTTTCTCGACGTCAAAATGCAGCTCGACGCCGCCCCAGGTGAAGCGTTCGTCCAGCAGATGGCTGAACGCCGGTGCCTGGCCGAAATTCCACTCCCAACTGCTCTGGCGCGCAAAGGTTTCGGCAAAATTCGGCAGATCCGGCGTTTTATCCGGTGAAATCACTTCCGCGTCGACACGTTCGCCGTAATGAGCGAAAAAGGCTTCCGTGACCGCCTGGCAGACCTGTTGATGGGTGATACCCGGTAATAGCTCGGTAAGATTAGCCACGCGGGAGCGAACGGAGGTAATCCCTTTCGCCGCAAGTTTCTTTTTATCGGGATTCAGATAGTTCGCCAGACGGCTGAGGTCGGCGTTCAATAGCAGCGTACCGTGATGGAAACCGCGATCTTTGGTTTCGCGATAGGCTGAACCGGAGACTTTGCGATCGCCGTCCGGCGTTTTTACGACCAGATCGTTGCGTCCCGAAGCATCGGCCATGACCCCCAGTGAATTCAGCGCCGCGAGCACAATATGGGTGGAGATGGTTTTATCGTATTCCGGTTTACCGGCCATAAAGGTAAAACAGGTATTACCGAGGTCATGGAATACCGCGCCGCCGCCGCTGCTACGGCGGGCCAGACGGACGTTATCTTCTTCCATACGCCGCGTATTACACTCTTTCCACGGGTTTTGCGCGCGTCCAATGACCACCGTATCCGCGTTGCGCCACAGGAACAGCACGCGCTGGGTGGCGGGCATCTGGCGGAAAATGCACTCCTCGACCGCCAGGTTAAACCAGGGATCGTAAGAGTCAGAAATAAGCAGGCGTAATGTAGTCATGGTGGTTTTCCTTACCTTTATTAAGCCGTCATTTTACTCTTTTTCCTCACGCTCTTCCTCTTCCGGAACAGGCTTGCTGGCCGTTAACAGGAAGGGGGACTGCTGCCAGCGGGTGCGTTTACCTTGTAGCAAGGTGCGCGTCAGCACCACGCCTATCGCCAGCGAGAGTAGCAGCATCAGGCGTAGAATGTTGGTGGTGTTATCGACCTGCTTTGCTTCGGTGGCCAGCGTGTGGGTATCCAGCGTCAGACGCAGGTAGCCCAATGGGCCGTTTTTGCCCTGGATAGGCTCGACAATTTGTTGGTTAAAATAGCTGCCCGCTTTTTTGCCATCCAGCGCCAGCCTGTCGCGCACGTTGACGCTTTCGCCAGCGCGAGTAATAAGATCGCCCTGTTCATCATAGACGCCGGCATCCAGAATACGGCTCTCTTGCGTGAGCTGACGCAGCACGGCATTGATGCGATTTTCATCCGGTGTTTCGCTGCGCATCAGCGGGGCGATGTTGAGCGTCACCTGGCGCGCCAGCGTGCGGGCCAGCTCTTCCAGCTGCGGATTGCGCTGTCGCTGGTGGTTTTGACTAAACCAGGACGCGCCCTGCATAAGCGCGACGAGCAGTGTGAGACAGAACAATACAATGACTGCACGATGCAGCCGAAATTTCAGTTTTGCGCGAGCCATATTCCACCTGCTGAAAATTTGAGGCTTAATGTTGCCAGAAGCGATGGTTACAAGGTAGCCTCATGCGTTATTTTCCGCGGGGCGGTTACCGGCCTGAACGATTTACAGGAGCTTTAATGCCTAACATTACCTGGTGCGATCTGCCTGAAGATGTCTCTTTATGGCCTGGTTTGCCTCTTTCTTTAAGCGGCGACGAGGTGATGCCTCTGGATTACCATGCAGGCCGCAGCGGTTGGCTGCTGTATGGGCGCGGGCTGGATAAGCAGCGTTTAACTCAATATCAGACCAAACTGGGCGCCGCAATGGTGATTGTCGCCGCCTGGTGCGTGGAGGATTATCAGGTCATTCGTCTGGCGGGGTCGCTGACGCCGCGTGCGACGCGGCTGGCGCATGAGGCGCAGCTGGATGTCGCGCCGCTGGGTAAAATTCCGCATCTGCGCACGCCGGGGCTGCTGGTGATGGATATGGATTCCACGGCGATCCAGATTGAGTGTATCGATGAAATCGCTAAGCTGGCTGGTACCGGTGAGAAGGTGGCTGAAGTGACGGAGCGCGCGATGCGCGGCGAGCTTGATTTTACCGCCAGCCTGCGTAGCCGCGTGGCGACGCTGAAAGGCGCGGATGCCGATATTTTGCGCCAGGTGCGCGGGAATCTGCCGCTAATGCCAGGATTAACGCAGTTGGTGCTAAAACTGGAAGCGCTTGGCTGGAAAATCGCTATCGCCTCCGGCGGCTTCACTTTCTTCGCCGACTATCTGCGTGACCAGCTACGTCTGACGGCGGCGGTCGCCAATGAGCTGGAGATCATGGACGGTAAATTTACCGGTCACGTTATCGGCGATATTGTGGATGCTGAGTATAAAGCCAATACCTTGCTTCGTCTGGCGCAAGAGCATGATATCCCGCTGGCGCAGACGGTGGCGATTGGCGACGGCGCTAACGATCTGCCAATGATCAAAGCGGCAGGGTTAGGTATTGCCTTCCATGCCAAGCCAAAAGTAAACGAAAAGACGGAGATTACGATCCGCCACGCTGACCTGATGGGCGTGTTTTGCATTCTCTCCGGCAGCATGAACCAGAAATGATTAACCTGCCCAATGGCAAGGCGACCGTAGGCCGGATAAGCGTCAGCGCCATCCGGCAACAGCGTTAACGAAAGAGGTAAAACGTGGCAAAAGCTCCAAAACGCGCCTTTGTTTGTAATGAATGTGGTGCCGATTACCCGCGCTGGCAGGGGCAATGCAGCGCCTGCCATGCCTGGAACACCATTACCGAGGTGCGCCTTGCCGCATCGCCGACGGTGGCGCGTAACGAACGTCTGAGCGGATACGCCGGCAGTGCGGGCGTATCAAAAGTGCAGAAACTGTCTGACATCAGTCTTGAGGAACTGCCGCGCTTTTCTACCGGTTTTAAAGAGTTTGACCGCGTGCTGGGCGGCGGGGTGGTACCCGGCAGCGCCATTTTGATTGGCGGTAACCCCGGCGCGGGCAAATCAACGTTGCTGCTGCAAACGCTGTGCAAGCTTGCCGAGCAGATGAAAACGCTGTACGTCACCGGCGAAGAGTCGCTACAGCAGGTGGCGATGCGCGCGCATCGGCTTGGCCTGCCGACGGCGAATCTGAATATGCTGTCGGAAACCAGCATCGAACAAATTTGCCTGATTGCCGAAGAAGAACAGCCGAAACTGATGGTGATCGACTCCATACAGGTGATGCATATGGCGGACATCCAGTCGTCGCCGGGCAGTGTCGCTCAGGTCCGCGAAACGGCAGCCTACCTGACGCGCTTCGCCAAAACGCGCGGCGTGGCGATCGTGATGGTCGGCCACGTCACCAAAGACGGGTCGCTGGCGGGGCCGAAAGTGCTGGAACACTGTATCGATTGCTCAGTATTGCTCGACGGCGACGCCGATTCTCGTTTCCGCACGCTGCGCAGCCACAAAAACCGCTTTGGCGCAGTCAATGAGCTGGGCGTCTTCGCCATGACCGAACAGGGGTTGCGCGAAGTGAGCAATCCGTCCGCCATCTTTTTAAGCCGTGGCGATGAGGTCACTTCCGGCAGTTCAGTGATGGTCGTCTGGGAAGGTACGCGACCGTTGCTGGTGGAGATTCAGGCGCTGGTCGATCACTCGATGATGGCGAACCCCAGGCGCGTGGCGGTCGGTCTGGAACAAAACCGTCTGGCAATCCTGCTGGCGGTGCTGCACCGACACGGCGGTCTGCAAATGTCGGATCAGGACGTCTTCGTCAACGTGGTCGGCGGCGTGAAAGTCACCGAAACCAGCGCGGATCTGGCTTTACTGCTGGCGATGGTCTCCAGCCTGCGTGACAGGCCGTTGCCGCAGGATCTGGTGGTGTTTGGCGAAGTGGGGCTGGCAGGCGAGATTCGTCCGGTGCCGAGCGGGCAGGAGCGTATTTCCGAGGCGGCGAAACACGGTTTTCGTCGGGCGATTGTGCCTGCCGCCAACGTACCGAAAAAGCCGCCGGAAGGAATGCAGGTGTTCGGTGTTAAAAAGCTCGCAGATGCGTTAAGCGTGTTTGACGACTTATAATTCGCTGTATGCAGCGATGTTGTATAATTTGCCGGATGGCGATGCAATGCGTCTTATCCGGCCTACGGATTGATACGGATTGATGTTGTAGGCCTGATAAGCGAAGCGCCATCAGGCAGTGTTATGCGATTTTTCCAGCAGGAGGCTCTTGTGTCATCGTTCGACTATCTCAAAACCGCGATTAAGCAGCAAGGTTGCACTCTGCAACAGGTGGCTGACGCCAGCGGTATGACCAAGGGGTATCTGAGTCAGTTACTTAACGCCAAAATCAAAAGCCCCAGCGCGCAAAAACTGGAGGCGCTACACCGTTTTCTCGGGCTGGAGTTTCCCCGCCGACAGAAAAACATTGGCGTGGTGTTCGGTAAATTTTATCCATTGCATACCGGACACATCTACTTGATCCAGCGGGCCTGTAGCCAGGTGGATGAGCTGCACATCATTATGGGATATGACGATACGCGCGACCGCGGGCTGTTTGAGGATAGCGCCATGTCGCAGCAGCCCACCGTGTCGGATCGCCTGCGCTGGTTATTGCAAACCTTCAAATACCAAAAAAATATTCGCATCCACGCCTTTAATGAAGAGGGGATGGAGCCTTATCCGCATGGCTGGGACGTCTGGAGCAACGGCATTAAAGCGTTTATGGCAGAGAAGGGAATACAGCCGAGCTGGATCTACACTTCCGAAGAGGCTGATGCGCCGCAGTATCTTGAGCATTTAGGGATTGAGACGGTGCTGGTCGATCCTGAACGCACGTTTATGAATATCAGCGGGGCGCAAATCCGCGAAAATCCGTTTCGTTACTGGGAATATATTCCTACCGAAGTGAAGCCGTTTTTCGTGCGTACCGTCGCTATACTGGGCGGGGAATCAAGCGGCAAGTCTACGCTGGTCAATAAGCTCGCCAATATTTTTAATACCACCAGCGCCTGGGAATATGGCCGCGACTATGTCTTTTCGCATCTGGGCGGCGATGAGATGGCGTTACAGTATTCCGATTACGATAAAATCGCGCTGGGTCATGCACAATATATTGATTTTGCAGTGAAATATGCGAATAAAGTGGCGTTTATCGATACCGATTTCGTCACCACCCAGGCATTTTGCAAAAAATACGAAGGGCGCGAGCATCCCTTTGTCCAGGCGCTGATCGACGAGTATCGCTTCGACCTGGTGATTTTGCTGGAGAATAATACGCCGTGGGTAGCTGACGGACTGCGAAGTCTGGGCAGTTCAGTGGATCGCAAAGCGTTCCAGAACCTGCTGGTCGAGATGCTGAAAGAGAACAACATTGAGTTCGTTCACGTTAAAGAGGCTGATTACGATGGCCGCTTTTTGCGCTGTGTGGAACTGGTGAAAGAGATGATGGGCGAGCAGGGATAAGAACCAATGCCTGATGCGACGCTTACCGCGTCTTATCAGGCCTACAGTTTCACAACGTACTGGAATCGCTGGGTTTGTAGGCCGGGTAAGCGCAAGCGCCACCCGGCATTCAGACATTTATTTGGCAATACGCTTGTACTTGATACGCTTCGGCTCCAGCGCCTCGGCGCCCAGCGTGCGTTTCTTGTACTCTTCGTATTCGGTAAAGTTACCTTCGAAGAATTCCACCTTACCTTCATCCTGATAATCCAGAATGTGGGTGGCGATACGGTCAAGGAACCAACGGTCGTGCGAGATAACCATCGCGCAGCCAGGGAACTCCAGCAGGGCGTTTTCCAGCGCGCGCAGGGTTTCGATATCCAGGTCGTTCGTCGGTTCGTCGAGCAGCAGGACGTTGCCGCCCACCTGCAGCAGCTTCGCCAGGTGCAAACGACCGCGCTCACCGCCGGACAGTTCGCCAACGCGTTTGCCCTGATCGACGCCTTTGAAGTTGAAGCGGCCTACATAGGCGCGGCTTGGCATTTCAGTGTTGCCGATCTTCATGATATCCAGCCCGCCGGACACTTCTTCCCAGACGGTTTTGCTGTTGTCCATCGCGTCGCGGAACTGATCGACCGAGGCCAGCTTGACGGTTTCACCCAGCGTAATGGTGCCGCTATCAGGCTGCTCCTGACCGGACATCATGCGGAACAGGGTCGATTTACCCGCGCCGTTTGGCCCGATGATCCCGACGATAGCGCCTTTCGGCACCGAGAAGCTCAGGTCATCGATCAGTACGCGGTCGCCGTAGGATTTACGCAGGTTGCTGACTTCAATGACTTTGTCGCCCAGACGCGGTCCTGGTGGAATAAACAGTTCGTTGGTTTCGTTACGTTTCTGATACTCAACGCTGTTCAGTTCTTCAAAGCGAGCCAGACGCGCCTTACCTTTCGACTGACGGCCTTTCGCGCCCTGACGCACCCACTCCAGCTCTTTCTCAATGGATTTACGGCGAGCTGCTTCCTGAGACGCTTCCTGCGCCAGACGCTGATCTTTCTGCTCCAGCCAGGAGGAGTAGTTGCCTTCCCACGGAATACCTTCGCCGCGGTCAAGTTCCAGAATCCAACCGGCGACGTTATCGAGGAAGTAACGGTCGTGGGTAATCGCCACGACCGTGCCTTCGAAGTCGTGCAGGAAACGTTCCAGCCATGCAACAGATTCGGCATCCAGGTGGTTGGTGGGTTCGTCGAGCAGCAGCATATCCGGCTTTTCCAGCAACAGACGGCACAGCGCCACGCGACGGCGCTCGCCGCCGGACAGTTTTTCGACTTTGGCATCCCAGTCCGGCAGACGCAGGGCGTCAGCTGCGCGCTCAAGCTGCACGTTCAGGTTATGACCGTCGTGCGCCTGGATAATCTCTTCAAGCCGGCCTTGCTCTGCGGCCAGCTTGTCGAAGTCGGCATCCGGATCGGCGTACAGCGCGTACACTTCATCCAGACGTTTGAGGGCGTTAACCACTTCCGAAACGGCCTCTTCAATCGACTCGCGTACCGTGTGTTCCGGGTTTAGCTGAGGTTCCTGCGGCAGGTAGCCAATCTTAATGCCGGGCTGCGGGCGCGCTTCGCCCTCGATATCTTTATCGAGACCCGCCATGATGCGCAGCAGGGTAGACTTACCGGCGCCGTTAAGGCCCAGCACGCCGATTTTGGCGCCAGGGAAGAAGCTCAGCGAGATGTTTTTCAGAATATGACGTTTCGGCGGAACCACTTTGCCGACACGATGCATGGTATAAACGAATTGAGCCACGTTGGACTTCGCCTCTATGTTTATCGTGATGGTGAATAGATGTCAAAGGCGAAGTGTAGCCTTTTTCCCTGCCTAAGCCCAGCCAGCAGATCGCACTCGCAATAAAAGTAAAAAAGTGTCCGTAACGTGGCGCAAATGGCTATGACTGGTTAGCATAAATTCATTACGCGGCATGATGCTGCATTGGATAACAATTGAGGAAGTGCTTGTGGATAGAGCCAAACCATTTGTCTGGCGTCTCGTCGCCGCCAGCGTATGCCTGCTGACCTTTTGTCACCTCGCGCGGGCCGACTCACTGGAAGAGCAGCGTAACCGCTATGCGCAGATTAAGCAGGCCTGGGACAACCGCCAGATGGATGTGGTAGAGCAGATGATGCCGGGTCTGAAAGATTATCCGCTCTACCCGTATCTGGAATACCGTAAGATCACCGACGATTTGATGAACCAACCGGCGATTGCTGTCACGCAGTTTGTGCGCGCCAATCCTACGCTTCCGCCTGCGCGTACGCTGCAATCACGCTTCGTCAATGAGCTGGCGCGTCGTGAAGACTGGCGCGGCTTGCTGGCGTTTAGCCCGGAGAAACCCGGCACCACGGAAGCGCAATGTAACTATTACTACGCGAAATGGAGTACCGGGCAAACGGAAGCGGCCTGGCAGGGCGCGAAAGACCTTTGGCTGACCGGCAAAAGTCAGCCGAATGCCTGCGATAAACTTTTCAGCGTTTGGCGGGCCTCCGGCAAGCAAGACCCGCTGGCGTATCTGGAACGTATTCGGCTGGCGATGAAAGCCGGGAATACGGGGTTGGTTACGGTGCTGGCCGGACAGATGCCGGCGGAATATCAAACGATCGCCTCAGCGATCATTACCCTGGCTAATGACCCTAATAACGTGTTGACCTTCGCACGCACCACCGGCGCCACCGATTTTACCCGCCAGATGGCGGAAGTCGCGTTTGCCAGCGTCGCCCGCCAGGACGCGGAAAATGCGCGTCTGATGATCCCCTCGCTGGTACAGGCGCAGAAACTTAATGAGGAACAAACGCAGGCGCTGCGCGATATCGTTGCCTGGCGACTGATGGGCAACGATGTGACCGATGCGCAGGCGAAATGGCGCGATGACGCGATTATGCGCTCGCAATCGACGTCGCTTATCGAGCGGCGCGTGCGTATGGCGCTGGGGATGGGCGATCGTCGCGGTCTCAATACCTGGCTTGCCCGACTGCCAATGGAGGCGAAAGAGAAAGACGAGTGGCGTTACTGGCAGGCGGATTTATTGCTGGAGCGCGGTCGTGACGCCGAAGCGAAAGAGATCCTTCATGCTTTAATGCAGAAGCGCGGTTTTTATCCGATGGTCGCGGCGCAGCGTTTAGGCGAAGAGTACACGCTTAAAATCGATAAAGCGCCCGCCAACGTAAACAGCGCGTTGACGCAGGGGCCTGAGATGGCGCGTGTACGGGAGCTGATGTACTGGAACCTGGATAACACGGCGCGCAGCGAATGGGCGAATCTGGTAAAAAGCCGTAGTAAATCTGAACAGGCGCAGCTGGCGCGCTATGCGTTTAACCAGCACTGGTGGGATCTGAGCGTACAGGCGACGATCGCCGGAAAACTGTGGGATCATCTGGAGGAGCGTTTCCCGCTGGCGTATAACGATCTTTTTACCCGCTATACCCGCGGAAAAGATATCTCACAAAGCTATGCCATGGCGATTGCCCGCCAGGAGAGCGCCTGGAACCCGAAAGTAAAATCGCCGGTAGGGGCCAGCGGCTTAATGCAGATTATGCCGGGAACGGCCACCCATACGGTGAAAATGTTTTCGATTCCGGACTACCGCGGCCCCGGTCAACTGCTGGAGCCGGAGACCAACATCAACATTGGCACCAGCTATTTGCAGTATGTCTATCAGCAGTTTGGTAATAACCGTATTTTCGCCTCGGCGGCGTATAACGCCGGGCCGGGACGCGTGCGCACCTGGCTTGGCAATAGCGCCGGGCGTATCGATGCCGTAGCGTTTGTCGAAAGCATTCCCTTTTCGGAAACGCGCGGCTACGTGAAAAACGTTCTGGCCTATGACGCTTACTATCGCCACTTTATGGGGCAGAAAGAGGCCTTAATGAGCGACTCTGAGTGGCAGCGGCGGTATTAATGCAGACGGGTTATGTTATCATTTGTACTCGTGTAACAGTACAAACGGCGGTATAACATGACCCAGCATTCCCCTTATTCATCGGCTATCGCCGAACAACGTAATCAGGAGTGGCTTCGTTTTGTGGAGTTACTCCGTCAGGCATATGCAGAGGATCTGCATCTGCCTTTATTACAACTGATGCTTACGCCGGACGAGCGTGAAGCGCTGGGAACGCGCGTGCGCATTATTGAGGAGTTGCTGCGTGGCGAAATGAGCCAGCGCGAGTTGAAAACCGAGCTGGGGGCGGGCATCGCCACCATCACGCGCGGGTCAAACAGCCTGAAATCCGCGCCGGTTGAACTGCGTCATTGGCTTGAGAATGTACTGCTGAAAAACGCCTGATTTGCTCGTAGGCCGGATAAGGCGAAGCGGCCATCCGGCGACATCGCCGCGAAATGCCTGATGGCGCTGTGCTTATCAGGCCTACAACATAGCGCAAATAATTATCGATACACCGCGTTATGAAACGGGCTTAACGCCAGGATCACCGCCTGGTAGTAAACGCTGGAGCGCGTTAATTTTCCGGCGGTAAATACGCCAATGGCGCCCTCTTTGCGACCAATCTCGTCAATACCTGTGTACTGCGACATCACCGGGCCAAGCGCTTCCCCCTGGTGGACTCTGTCGAGAATGACGGCGGGCAGCGGCAGCGTGGCCGATCGCGCTTCACCGCGCTGAACGCCGTTATCAATCACCACCCAACTGAAGGTGGCGTCATCGTCAATTCCGGCTTCAATGGCTACCCAGAAATCAGCTTGTGGATGCAGGCGTCGCGCATTATCCACGCGATTTCGTGCGCCAGCACGCGTTTCCTCGCTTCCGAAGGGCTGCTCCGGTACGCCGCTCTCGACGGCGACGGGCGTAATATGGCACGATCCTTCGCCGAAAATCTCTTCAAATGCCTGTAGAATTGCCTGAATTTTGGCAGGATTGGTGGTCGCAGAGATAACCTGGTGCATAATTAAGCTCAGTTTTAAAAATTTATCGCAGTATAACGGAAAAAAAACATGTTACAGGTATACCTTGTTCGCCACGGTGAAACGCAGTGGAACGCCGAGCGACGTATTCAGGGCCAATCGGACAGTCCCCTGACAGCAAAAGGCGAGCAGCAGGCCATGCAGGTAGGAGAACGCGCCCGCAGCCTCGGCATCACCCATATCATCAGCAGCGATTTAGGCCGCACAAAACGCACGGCGGAGATTATCGCCCAGGCGTGCGGGTGTGATATCACCTTTGACTCCCGCCTGCGCGAGCTGGATATGGGCGTGCTGGAAAAGCGCCAGATCGATTCGCTGACGGAAGAAGAAGAGGGCTGGCGTCGTCAGTTAGTCAACGGCACGCAGGATGGCCGCATTCCCGGTGGGGAATCAATGCAGGAGTTGAGCGATCGCGTTCATGCCGCGCTGGCGTCCTGTCTGGAGCTACCGCAGGGCAGCCGACCTTTATTGGTCAGTCACGGTATCGCGTTGGGCTGTCTGGTCAGTACTATACTGGGACTACCCGCCTGGGCGGAACGCCGGTTACGTTTGCGCAACTGCTCTATTTCCCGCATCGATTACCAGGAAAGTCAGTGGCTGGCGTCTGGGTGGGTGGTAGAAACCGCAGGGGACGTTTCGCATCTGGACGCCCCTGCATTGGATGAGCTACAGCGTTAACGACGAATCGGGATCAGAAATTCGCAGCGCAGGTTGATAGGGCGATCGCCGGTTTTGGTATCTTCTGACGGGTAGTATCGCTCTATATCCTGTCCTTTACGACGGGTCAGATTCAGCATTGGCATACAGGTGCCGTAAACGGTCAGGATAAAATCCTGCACGCCGGTTCCTAACCCTTCATAGGTGAACATGACGTATTCACCGCCCTGCAACAGCACGGGATGCGCCGACTGAACATAGCCATCGGCCTGCTCTTGCGGCAGTGCGGTGGTATAGAATACTTCCTGCTCATCGTCTTTCTCCATGCTGGGGCGCGTTTCATTAAGCCCATAAAGCACTGGCGGAATAGTTGGCGAATGACCGAGGAAATCATGCCAGAATTGCACGCGCATTTCGTGGCGGAAGTCGGAAATCTGTTCCAGCGAGCAGGAATAGCTCTGCGTGACGCCAAGGAGCGGCGTATCTTCCAGCGTAACGAACTGATGTTCCGGCACGGTAAACTCGCCCAGCCGTAATGGCGGGCGAATGCCAAAGGCGCTCCATTCCGAGGAGCGACGATACAGCGCTGGCGTCTGGGAAAACTGTTTCTTAAAGGCGCGCGTAAAGGTTTGCTGAGAATCGAAGCGGTACTGAAGAGCAATATCCAGAATTGGACGCGCGGTCAAACGCAGCGCCACTGCTGATTTCGATAAACGACGGGCGCGGATGTAAGCGCCAATGGCGTGGCCCGTCACGTCCTTAAACATTCTCTGCAGGTGCCACTTGGAATAGCCTGCTTTTGCCGCCACATTGTCAAGTGACAGCGGCTGATCCAGATGACCTTCCAGCCAGATTAACAGGTCGCGAATTATGCCAGCCTGATCCATAAAATATCCCCATCCTTTCAACAACGAGCACCCGATATCAGGTAAGAGGATAATAGCATTTTTTGTTCTTTTAGCATTCAGTGTTTTTTTTGAGCTTAAATGCTTTTTTTAGGCAACGTGACAGGTAATTATTCTAATCCTGTGATCTATAACCATTTTATTTTAGAATGTCTAATAATTACGCAACGTAACTTTTATGAATGGTAACAATATGAAATACAAGAGCTTAGTACTTTTCTCAATTTTGTTGCTGCTGGGGCAGAGCGCCCGCGCGGAACAAATTGGTTCAGTCGATACGGTATTTAAAATGTTCGGTCCTGACCATAAAATCGTGGTGGAAGCTTTTGACGATCCTGATGTCAAAAACGTGACGTGCTATGTTAGCCGGGCGAAAACGGGCGGCATAAAAGGCGGATTGGGGCTGGCGGAAGATACGTCTGACGCCGCTATCTCTTGCCAGCAGGTCGGGCCTATTGAACTGAGCGACAAAATTAAGAACGGCAAGGCGCAGGGAGAGGTGGTTTTCAAAAAACGCACCTCATTGATATTTAAGTCATTGCAGGTCGTGCGTTTCTATGATGAGAAACGCAACACGCTGGCGTATCTGGCCTACTCCGACAAAGTAGTCGACGGGTCGCCGAAGAACGCCATCAGCGCGGTGCCGGTCATGCCGTGGCGACAATAACAGGGAAAGCGTATGCAGCAACCGCAGGTCTGGTTAGTCGAGGATGAACAGGGAATCGCCGATACGCTCATCTACACCCTGCAACTGGAAGGGTTTACCGTTGAGCTATTCGCTCGCGGGCTGCCCGCGCTGGAAAAAGCGCGTCAGCAACGGCCGGATGCGGTGATTCTCGATGTGGGACTACCGGATATCAGCGGCTTTGAGCTGTGTCGGCAGTTGCTGGAACGCCATCCTGCGCTGCCGATTCTTTTCCTGACTGCCCGTAGCGATGAAGTGGATCGATTGCTTGGTCTGGAGATCGGCGCAGATGATTATGTCGCCAAGCCGTTCTCGCCGCGCGAAGTGAGCGCCCGCGTGCGCACGCTGCTGCGCCGGGTGAAAAAGTTTGCTGCGCCGTCGCCGGTGGTGCGTACCGGACATTTTGAACTCAATGAACCGGCGGCGCAGATCGCCTGGTTTGGTACGCCGCTCTCGCTGACGCGTTATGAGTTTCTGCTCCTTAAAACCCTGCTGCTGTCGCCGGAGCGCGTGTACTCGCGCCAGCAATTGATGGATATTGTTTGGTCTGATGCCCAGGAGACCTTCGATCGGACGGTCGATACACACATCAAAACCCTGCGCGCTAAGCTACGCGCGATCAACCCGGATCTCTCGCCAATTAACACGCATCGTGGAATGGGATACAGCCTGAGGAGCGTCTGATGCGCATCGGAATGCGTTTGCTGCTGGGCTACTTTCTTATTGTCGCCGTCGCCGCCGTGTTTGTGCTGTCTATCTTCGTTCAGGAGATAAAGCCGGGCGTCCGCCGCGCGACGGAAGGGACGCTGATTGACACCGCGACGCTGCTGGCGGCGCTGGCCCGCGACGATCTCCTTTCCGGCAACCCGACTGACGGCCAGTTGGCGAAGGCATTCGCCCAGCTGCAACATCGCCCGTTTCGCGCCAATATCAGCGGGATCGTCAAAGTGCGCAATGAATACCATGTCTACATGACGGATGCGCAGGGGAAGGTGTTGTTTGATTCGGAAAACAAAGCGGTGGGGCAGGATTATTCTCGCTGGAATGACGTCTGGCTTACGCTGCGCGGACAGTATGGCGCCCGCAGCACGGCAAAAGATGCTGCCGATCCCAATAGCACCGTGATGTACGTAGCCGCGCCGATAATCAGCGATGGACGGATTATCGGCGTCCTGTCTGTAGGTAAACCGAATGCGGCAATGGCGCCGGTGATTAAGCGCAGCGAACGGCGCATTCTGTGGGCCAGCGCCGTTTTACTGGGGATTGCGCTGGCGATTGGCGCGGGGATGGTCTGGTGGATTAACCGCTCCATCGCCCGGTTGACGCGCTATGCGGATTCTGTCACCGAAAACCGTCCGCTTGCGTTACCTGCATTAGGCAGCAGCGAGCTGCGTAAACTGGCGCAGGCGCTGGAGAGTATGCGCATTAAGCTGGAAGGCAAGAATGACATTGAGCAGTACGTGTATGCGTTGACTCATGAGCTGAAAAGTCCGCTGGCGGCGATACGCGGCGCGGCGGAGATTCTGCATGAAGGACCGCCCGCGGAAGTGATTACCCGCTTTACAGAGAATATACTGGCGCAAAATATGCGAATGCAGGCGCTGGTAGAGACCCTGCTGCGCCAGGCGCGGCTGGAAAACCGACAGGATATCCCTCTCGCGCCGGTTGCTGTTGATGAGCTATTTACGCAGCTTAGCGAGGCGCGCAGTATTCAGTTGGCGGCAAAAAAGATCACGCTTACTCTACGGCCTTCCTCGCTGGTTGTCGTCGCCGACGCGGAGCTTCTGGCGCAGGCGCTGGGCAATGTATTGGACAATGCCATCGACTTTACGCCTGAAAATGGCGTTATCACATTAAGCGCTCAGCCGATGGGGGAGAAAGCGATCCTGCAGGTGACGGATTCCGGCTGTGGTATTCCTGATTTTGCGCTGCCGCGCATTTTCGACCGATTCTATTCGTTGCCCCGTGAAAACGGGCGTAAAAGCAGCGGGCTTGGGCTGGCGTTTGTCAGCGAGGCGGCGCGACTCCTCAACGGTGAGGTGACGTTGTGCAATCGTCCCGAAGGCGGCGTGCTGGCCTCGTTGACACTTCACCGTCACTTCACATAACTTCAAATTCTCCCCACATCGCGTTCTTACACTGCTGGCATTGCAAAGGAGAACGCTATGTTGAAATCCCCCCTGTTGTGGAAAATGATTACGTTAGGCGGCGCCATGATCCTGCTGTTAATTCCCCTGATGATGGTACGGCACACCATCGTGGAACGTGCTGATTATCGAAGCCATGTAGAAGCTGCTATTCGTCAGAGTACCAGCGGCCCACAAAAGGTTGTCGGCCCGCTGGTGGCGGTTCCGGTGACAGAGCTCTATACCGTGCTGGAAGAAGAGAAAGAGGTCCAGTATAAGCGCAGCTATCTCTATTTTTGGCTGCCGGAGTCGCTATTGGTTGAAGGCAATCAAAACGTTGAAGCGCGAAAAATAGGTATTTATCAGGGGCAGGTGTGGCATACCGATATGGCGATAAAGGCGGAGTTTGATGTGGCCCGTCTGCATGAGCTGAACAGACCGAACATTACCCTTGGAAAGCCCTTTATCGTCGTGGGCGTCGGCGATGCGCGCGGTATCAGCGCAGTAAAAGCGCCGCAGGTGAATGGTGAAACGCTCACTGTAGAACCGGGGACCGGCTTACCGGAAAGTAGAGAGGGCATTCATATCCCGCTGCCGGACAGTCAGTGGGCGACGCGCAACCTGACGTTGGCGATGTCGCTAAATTTAAGCGGAACCGGCAGCTTTTCACTGGTTCCCGTCGGGCGTAGCAGTGAAATGACCCTGACCAGCAACTGGCCGCACCCAAATTTTGTGGGGGATTTTCTTCCCGGTAAACGCGAAATCAGCGGTTCAGGATTTCAGGCCCAGTGGCAAACCAGCCGGTTTGCCACGAATCTCGGCGAACGGTTTGCTGATGCGCAAAAGGTAGATTGGGACAACTTACCGGCGTTTAGCGTCGCTGTATCGACGCCAGCCGATCAGTATTAACTGACGGACAGAGCGACGAAATATGCCATTTTATTGATTACGCTAACGTTTATGGCTTTCTTTGTCTTCGAAACCCTGACGGGACAGCGGTTACACCCGATGCAGTATCTGCTGGTGGGGTTATCGCTGGTGATGTTCTACCTGCTGTTGCTGGCACTGTCGGAACATATCGGTTTCACGCCAGCCTGGATCGCCGCAAGCCTGGTGGGCGCGTTGATGAATAGCGTTTATTTGCAGGCGGTGCTGAAAGGATGGCGCAATAGCGTGCTGTTTACGTTAGCGTTATTGGCGCTGGATGGCGTGATGTGGGGATTGCTGCGTTCGGAAGATAGCTCGTTGCTTCTGGGTACCGGCGTTCTGCTACTGGCGCTTGGCGGCGTGATGTTCCTGACGCGCCATCTGGACTGGTATTCGCTCTCTTGTCAGCAACGTAAGTCATTACCGCCAGTAAAAGATGACGAATTACGTTTGTGGAAATAAATCTAACGGGCGCGCGCGTTAACGTTTTCCCGCGCAGCGCCAGAAACTGTGATGCCGTTAGTTATAGGTCAGGTTTAATGTTGCCGTGGCATTCGCTTGCCCGGCCGTTACCGTGGCGGCGGTTTTATAGTAGCGCGCGCTAATTTTCAGGGTGGTGGACATATTCATGGTTCCGCCGTTAACCGTCTGGCTGCCATCGGCATTGGTGGTAATAGCGTGAGTAAAGAGATCAATTTTTTGATTGATTGGCAAACTGTCGGTAAAGAAACCGGCGTCCGGCGCCTGAATACCCAACTGTACGCCAACGCCGGTTGCGCTGGTTGGCGCGCTTGCATTGCTCAGCTGGATGACTGAATTATCAGGATTGTTTCCGCTGGCCGGTTGGGCGCTTAACGATGCGGAAATAGCGGTGCCTTGTTCGCAGGTCAATAAGATATCCTGCTCGCCTGTGCCCGCGGTTTGACTGTTAGCGAAACTGCCTAAATTGACGCTGCCTAAATCAACGGTGATGGCAGGTGTTTCTACCCGACATCCCATCGCTTTCATAATCAATTGCGTATTCCCCAAATACAGATGGGTCAGGATATCGCCGCCGGAGTCTTCTGTTGCGCTATCGCGAAAAGATACGCGCGCCAGTGGACTTTGGAATGTCGCGGTACCGGAGGTGATCGGACCGCCTAAGGCGACCAGTTCAACATTGTAGGCGGGAGCCATCGCATGGTGTGTTTTATTGCCATCGCCATTATGGTAGGTATTATCGATTGGCATGACATTATCGTAAGGGCCAGCATTCGTTTGGGTTTTAATCGCAATGCCCACGCCGGAAATCCCGGTGCTAAATACCGGCGTGTTGTTCCCGTCATTCGCATTGATTGTCGCCGATGTATTTGACTGCGCGCTACCGGGTTCATATAAAAAACCGACCTTATAATCGCGACTACAGCCATCCATTGTGACTTCGGAGGTGGAAACCCAGCCCGATTGCCACAACACTTCGCCTGCGGTATAGGCGTGGCTATCCACCACAAGCTGCGACGGCGGGGTGATAGTGATCGCGCCTTCATTACCGGAACGTTTACAGGAGGCGTAACCATGACTGGAATACGCGAACAGCAGAATAAGCGCCAGATATAACCTTCTCATGAAAAATTCCTGCTTTTATACCAGGTGAAATAGAAAGATGTTATTGCCATGCGATAGTGATCGTCACAACGGACGTGAAATCCCCTGCCGTGACTTTTCCATACGGGGTATACATCCTTGCGGCGACAGGCAAATTGGCTTCATGGGTATTACTGTTGATATCCACCGTGTAAGTGACGTTGTTGGCCAGATTGACCAGACTTTTGCCGTCCAGGTTAAAAAGCTGTAATCCTAAATCCTGCGCCGGATTGGCCGCGCTGTTTGCATAAATTGCAGAAGCATAATTTGGATCGGGATAAGGTACGCCGTTAAATGAAATCGCGGCTTTTGTGGTCGTTGCCGGGCAATTCGTCATTTTTATGGTGAAAGGAATGGTGGCGGTATTGCCACCGGCCACAGCGATATCCGCCCGGGCATATTGCCCAAGAGAGATCGTGTCGGGGACCGTCACGGTACACGGATCGGCATAAATTAATCCCGTAACGTTAATGTCTACGGCATCTGCGGTATTGTATGCCGCGCTGATCGAGGGCGACCATAATGCCAGACCCGTGAACGTTAACAGGGCGGTTAATGCAGCAAATCTGTTCATATTCATCTTTTATCCCACCAGAATCACTGGCATTGCTCGTGTAAGATTTCTACGCCAGAAGCGGAGGGGGAGCTCGGTATACGATAAGAGACCTGACACTGGTCTGCTGCTGTTGGCCCCCACTTCACTAATAACCGCCCTTGTTTTTCCAGTCCGGTTAACCAGGCCTGCCCCGCATCACCAACAAAACTGCTGTGATTGTCTGGTTTTGTTAAAGACGAGACGGTCGCGCCAAAAGGAACAGGCAGATTGTTTATGCGGGTTAATACCATCAATGCCTTGTAACCAATATTGGTTTTATATTCAGCCCTGACCACCGCGCCACGGGTAGGCACCAGCGTTTTACTGGTATCAATGAGCTCAATATTTTTTCTAATGCCCGTCGTATCTAAAGACACTTCATTACGATGGTAAGGCGAAGCATAAGGTACGACGGCATAGCCCCGAAAATCGGTGTCCACGCCCGTTTCGTTATTCACGGGGACACCCGCTGCGCCAGGGGCTTTAACCAATATGATGGTGTCGTCCATTGGCTGGGATAGTGTCAGGCCATTTCGATGTAACAGTACGCCGCCCTGAACGCCATAATTCAGGCGACGCATATGATTATCGTAGCTATATCCGCCGTTAATATCCGCATACGTCCCGTTATAGGTTGCGCTCACATTACCGCTGGTGGCTTTCTCTTGAGAGGAATAACCTTCCTGAACGCTCCATGAGAGATTTTTCTGTGCCAGCGCTGTTCCGTTTAAACCGACAGTATGCGTGGTATCGCCGTCTTTCGCGGAGTTCATATTGTAGGTGGCATACGTTGACGGCATAAAAGCATCTAACGGAATACTAATATTGATTGAAATTTGCTGGTCATTACTGTCTTCCGTATCGTCGTCTTCATCCTGAGAATTATCGGCGTTCAGCGTATAAGAATAGTTAATGCCATAGCTTACGTTATGCCATGTGTTGTTATAGCCAATACCTAATGATGTGGTATGAGTGTCATTCCAGTAATCTTCATTATATAAAGTGAGTGAAATGGAACCGTAGATAATGTCTTGCGACAACGACAGGTCGGTGCGATTACGTACATGATCATAGTGACTATTATCGCTATAGGTATCCAGCACATCCTCAAGAGCGTAGTAATCTTTGGTCGAATAACGGTAACCGGCGACAGTGAAATTGGTGCCTGTTGACTGAATATCTTTGCTGTAACGAATACGCCAGGATTGTCCGGTAAGCGTATCGCTAACCACATCGCCTGCTTTAATTTTTGACCATGAGTTGGTGACGTCTAGAGACAATGCGCCCAGATCGCCAAGGTTTAAGCCTGTCCCGATGAGCGCCGCATGATAAATATCATTGCTCAGCGTACTCTCTATTCCGCCATAGGCGGTTATGCCGCCTGCTAATCCGTATAAGGCCGTCAGTTCTGCGAAATTCTGTTGCGCGGAATGCGAATCTGATGAACGCGTGCGGCCTACCGTCAGGTCGTATTTCAGGTGGCCTTCACGCTGTAATACCGGAACGCTGGCGTAGGGCACAATGAAATGCTGTTCAGAACCATCGGATTCTTTGATGGTGACGTACAGGTCGCCCGAACCGCCGGTTGGATAAAGATCGTTGATGGCGAATGGACCCGCCGGAACGTTAGTTTTGTAGATGGTATAACCGTTTTGTTCAACGGTTACCTGCGCGCTGCTTTTGGCCACCCCGCGAATGACCGGGGCGAACCCTTTCATACTGTCCGGCAACATATCGTCATCAGAAGAGATCTGTACGCCCTTAAATGAAATACTGTCAAAGACGTCCGCGGGCGTGTTATTTTCCCCGGCGATCAGCTGTCCTTTTAAAAATTCGATATCGCGAGAAACATAGGTGTAGGCAGAATCCCAGCTATTTTGCCCATCGCTATCATGATTCCAGGTTGAGTAGTTACGAAAACGCCATGCGCCAATGTTAATACCTGGGCGCAGGTTAGCGTATTCGCTATTTTCCGTCCGGTTTTCATCAATATCGTGATCCTGCGATCCGGTAAAACTGTAATTCAGCAAAAAAGCATTAATGCCTTCATCCCATTCGCTGGTAGGGACGAATTCTCGCGGGTCGGCGATCAACGCGATTTGAGGGATCGCTAAATCCAGCCGGTTACCGATGACATTAAACTTTGCTACAGCACCAGCCAGCAGACTAAGATCGGTACACCCGTTTGGGTCATTTTGAAGCTCGGGGAAGTTTTCTGTTTTTACGCCCCACTGCTTGAGTTGTGCAACGCTAAGACACGGCTGTAGGGAGAGCTTATTATCTGCTGATTTTTTATTTTTAAAGGCAATATTTTTTGTTTCAACACTGGCGTTATTAATATAAATATCAACATTATAGGTGCCTTCTGCCTGCCCCCCCTTTTCGAAAACCGATAGATCGACATTCTCCACGCCCGGTTCATCATTTTCCAACGATAATGGATTAAAATGATCATGCGCTAACGCTGGTTTTATGGAACAGCATATAAAGAGAAACGATAACGCTAATTGAGAACGGGGCTCTACTCTGGAGAATTGCACAGTAAAAGTCCTGAAAGGGTAAAAGTAAAGTGAAGTCGTTAATGGCTAGAATGAACCGGAATGCGGCTCTAAACTCATCCCATAATCGCTGATTAATCGCCACGTTACCGTGCCATGAGGGGCGGCAGTAGAACTCAATTTAAATGACGCCGATGATTTTGGCGGAACGAAGGTCGCTGATTTCACTTCATGGCTGTTAAGCGTCACACTGGCAAAGTTCATATAATAGGGAGTGGGGTTATTTACGGTAATAACATCACCTGCCGTCTGCCATTTTAATTGTTGGCTCTGGCTATCAGGCGTTGATTTTGTTAATGCTGGCGGTCGATATATAAGCTTTATTTGGGTATTAATGGAGATTTCCACGCGGTTCGCGGAGGCATTATCATCAATAGAAGGAATACCCTTAATATTGAGCCAGTACATAGACTCCCGATCTGCAGGTAGGGGGGCGCCAGAGCGAATAACCCGAATACTGTTCTTTTGCCCGGCATCAAGGCGAAAAAGAGGCGGGGTGATAATAAACGCCTGCTTATTTGTGACCTGGGGATCGGCAACCGATAACCATGACTGAACAAGATTCGCTTTGCTGTCTTTATTCTCTACATTGATTGACGACTCATCATTATTGCCGTCGAAAACCAGTCGGGTTCCGCCAACAACAATGCTGGCATGGGCAACATGGCTTGTCAGTAATACGACCAACACGGATTTCTTTATGTGTTTCATTTTTTACTCTGTAAAGATGTTTTACGCTATGGACTGGCATCCTGCCTGTCCATATCAGGATGAGAATGCCTTACTGATACGAAACGGTATACGTAACCTGAGTGCTAACATCTCCACCGGTTACGGTTGCGGAACCATCGTTTGCCATGGCGGCGTAATAGGTAAAGTCTGCTGTCGAGCCGTCGGTTGGCAGGTTTACTGCGGCATCATCCGTGTTATCTGTCACATCGCTATGTGAAGCGTTCTGAATAGAAATACCGACACCCGCGGCGCCCGTTTCCGATCCTTCGTCCGCGTTTTTGAAGTACGTTGGGTTAGAATCATCTGTTGCGCCGTGGAAGCGGAACATGGCCTGGGTTGGTACGCCAGTCCCTGCTTCCGGGCAGCTAACCAGGCTTACGGTAAACGGCACGTAATCGGTTGTGGCGCCTTTTTCCGCGATGCGTTCTTTGCTGTAATTACCTAAATCAATGGTGGTATCCGTGGAGCCATTAACCTGAACCGTACACGCCTGATCGTAAATTTTGCCATTGAACGTAATCGTGTTCTGGGCAAATACCGGTGTGGATGCTACGGCAGTTAACATTGCCAGGATGATAATTTTCTTATTAAACATATTAATTGTTGCCTGATTCTATTCGCTGAAAAATAAAGATAGCTATATAAAATAAAATATTATATTTTACTCTGTATGCGCTTCTTTCTGTTCTGTAGATAAGCAGGCGGCTATTCTACGTATATCAACTATGAACTCAATAAAAATTCTGATGCAATATTGAACGGCAGTCCAGTTTCGGACCCGGTAACAAAGTTTAATAAAATACCACTAAAGAAGTATGGTTGATGACTGGATTTATAGAGCAAGATCTCTTTTTTGATAATAGTTATTATTTCCTGGAGGGTTTATTTAACTCTATATTGCTTTATTTTTAAGAATATACGACGCTTGTCCGTTTAAAATGAAACCGGCAGGTTTCGAAGCTCTAACAGTCTTCCATGCAGTATTTTTATATAGTCCCCTGCTTTTAGTTCTGAAAGTACCTGCATGATACGGCTGCGTGAAAGCCCGGTTCTCTGCTGTATGAAGTTCTGTGCGTTGATCTCAAATCGTGAGCTTTCAGGATACGACCACAGTTCAAGTAACAGCGCTTTTATCTGGCTATAGGCGTCCTGCCCGATAAGGTTTCTGTCACGGTTAGTCATGAAAGCAATGCGGTACATCAGGATGTTCGAAATGTCACGCCAGAGATGCTTTTCATCGGCTATTTCCACAAAATCTTTTACTGGGACAGGATAATATTCACAGGTGGTTTCGGCGATAAAAAAGACGTCTGAATTCTCTTCTAACTGGTATAAGTCAGCATAGGCATCTACAAGGCCTAAAATCATTGGTGAGACACCGCAGCCCATTACAATGCTGTCGATACGCCGACATACTTTAATAGCGCCTTTAGTGATTAACAGGATGTGGGATTGATTATCAATCTTGATATCCAGTGTTTTACCGGCCGTAATAGTGACAGGGGAGATGTTTTGAATAACGTGCCGATGAATATTTAAAATGGCTTGCAGGTTTTTTTCTTTCCCTGTGGGACGATACACATTCCCGCCGTTTAACTGCTTCATATCTTCCCCATTATTATGGCTGATAAAGTGGTTGACTATTAAAAGGTAAAGATAAATTTAATATTCACTTAAAATTATAATTAAGTAAATTAAAATAGCCAACAAGAATATTTAAGTCAATGTATTCACCTTATCAATGCATGAGCGACAACGCTGTTTGTAAGGTTAACCATAGTAAATGTGATGATTTTATTTGCAATCATTTTATGACAGCTATCATAGGTACAGTGCTTAACGAGCGCGTAGAGCGTACAGGATAGCGAAGCGATGAACATCGCTGTTGGAGGATACGAATGAGAGAAAAGTACAAAATGCAGGCGGGCGGCGTTTTACTGAGCGAAATCGCCGCCTGCCGGAACTCCTCCCGGCGGGAGCCATAAGCGGTTAGCGATACTGGACGATCAGGCTTTGAATCTCCGGATGATCTTTTAACGACACGTGCCGTACCGTGGCGATTCCATTCATCAACGAAATAGCGTTTCCAGACGGTGTGGCGACTGTCTGCAAATGGGGGATATTATTCCGCAAACATGATACCTCGATATTGCGATCGTGAGGCGCAAGATTACAACCATATTCGACAATCTGACCTTTGAAATGAATAACGCCTGCGGAGACCGGCGCGGTAGCAGCCAGCGCGGCTGATGAAGCTGACATCGCTGCACAAAACAGGTAGCAGCATAATGGTGATTTTTTCATCCTTTGAAACCTCACGTCCTGTGAGCATCCCCTTATTTTTTGGGGACCAACAAATCCCGTGTATTACTCTTTAATGTTAATACACAAACTACCTTAACTTTCGCAAGCTGAGATAAACAGCGCTATATGACAATTTTTATGTAAAAGAGTACGTCATAACGGCAGGTCAGGAGGGAAAGCGGGGCCGCTTAGGGGAAGGGGAGCATAAGAAACAGCCAGTAAGAATAACTTACCGGCTGTTTTTACAGTTTGGCGCCTGGGCCGAATTAATCCTGCAGGTCGCCGCAGAAGCGATAACCTTCGCCGTGAATGGTGGCGATGATTTCCGGCGTATCCGGCGTGGATTCGAAATGCTTACGAATACGACGAATGGTAACGTCAACAGTACGGTCATGCGGCTTCAGCTCGCGCCCGGTCATTTTCTTCAACAGCTCTGCGCGCGACTGAATTTTGCCAGGGTTTTCGCAGAAGTGAAGCATCGCGCGGAACTCGCTGCGCGGTAGTTTATACTGCTCGCCGTCCGGGCCGATCAGTGAACGACTGTTGATATCCAGTTCCCAACCGTTGAACTTGTAGCTTTCAACGCTACGACGCTCTTCGCTGACGGTACCCAGGTTCATGGTACGGGACAGCAGGTTGCGGGCACGGATGGTCAATTCGCGTGGGTTAAACGGTTTGGTGATGTAATCATCCGCGCCGATTTCGAGGCCGAGAATTTTGTCGACTTCATTATCGCGGCCCGTCAGGAACATCAGCGCAACGTTAGCCTGTTCACGCAGTTCACGCGCTAACAGGAGACCGTTTTTCCCTGGAAGATTGATATCCATGATCACCAGGTTGATGTCATATTCAGAGAGGATCTGATGCATTTCCGCGCCATCTGTCGCTTCGAATACATCATAGCCTTCCGCTTCGAAAATACTTTTCAACGTGTTGCGTGTTACCAACTCGTCTTCAACGATAAGAATGTGCGGGGTCTGCATGTTTGCTACCTAAATTGCCAACTAAATCGAAACAGGAAGTACAAAAGTCCCTGACCTGCCTGATGCATGTCGCAAATTAACATGATCGGCGTAACATGACTAAAGTACGTAATTGCGTTCTTGATGCACTTTCCATCAACGTCAACAACATCATTAGCTTGGTCGTGGGTACTTTCCCTCTGGACCCGACAGTGTCAAAAACGGCTGTCATCCTAACCATTTTAACAGCAACATAACAGGCTAAGACGTACCGGACACCTAATAAAACTACGCTTCGTTGACATATATCAAGTTCAATTGTAGCACGTTAACAGTTTGATGAAATCATCGTAGCTAAATGCTAGCTTTCATCACAAATTTGCAATATTCCAACTAGTTACGTAAGCCAACTAATAAATGCGATGAATCCAAAGAGCAGGATCTATTTTAAATTAAATTATCCTAAATAAACAGCAGGATAACGATGTTCTGTTAACATAAACAGCAATAGTACAGATACGCAATAGTGTAGCGTCTTTTACGAAATCAAAAATGCTTTTTCAGTGATATCCGTTAAAATTTTGTAAATTTGCGAAGCGTAATATGCTTACAAACGCCAGCTAATTTCCTGTAAATTAGTCAAAAAGAGTAATGAAATGCGTGTAACAATCGTTCTTGTCGCTCCCGCCAGAGCGGAAAATATCGGCGCAGCCGCCCGGGCTATGAAGACCATGGGATTTACTGACCTGCGTATTGTCGACAGCCAGGCGCACCTGGAGCCCGCTACCCGTTGGGTCGCACATGGATCTGGAGATATTATTGATAATATTGAGGTTTTCCACACCCTTGCCGACGCGCTCCACGATGTGGATTTTACCGTCGCGACGACAGCCCGCAGCCGGGCAAAATTTCATTACTACGCTTCGCCCGCTGAACTGGTTCCCTTATTACAGGAAAAATCACGCTGGATGCGTCATGCCGCGCTGGTTTTTGGCCGTGAGGATTCCGGTTTGACCAATGACGAGCTGGCGCTGGCGGATGTATTGACCGGCGTGCCGATGGCGGCGGATTACCCTTCGCTCAATCTGGGTCAGGCAGTCATGGTGTATTGCTATCAATTAGCAGGTTTAATGCAACAGACCACTGAATCCGTTGATATTGCTGATGAATCGCAGTTACAGGCGTTACGCGCGCGCCTTTTACGTCTGTTAACGACTCTGGAGGCGGCCGATGACCACAAATTAACCGACTGGCTACAACAGCGAATCGGCCTGCTGGGACAGCGAGATACGGTAATGTTGCACCGTTTGGTTCATGATATTGAAAAAAAACTAACAAAATAACGTGCTGTAATTTTTAAAATAATAAGAGATTACGTCTGGTTGCAAGAGATCATAACAGGGGGAATTGGTTGAAAATAAATATATCGCCAGCAGCACATGAACAAGTTTCGGAATGTGATCAATTTAAAAATTTATTGACTTAGGCGGGCAGATACTTTAACCAATATAGGAATACAAGACAGACAAATAAAAATGACAGAGTACACAACATCCATGAACCGCATCAGCACCACCACCATTACCACCATCACCATTACCACAGGTAACGGTGCGGGCTGACGCGTACAGGAAACACAGAAAAAAGCCCGCACCTGAACAGTGCGGGCTTTTTTTTCGACCAGAGATCACGAGGTAACAACCATGCGAGTGTTGAAGTTCGGCGGTACATCAGTGGCAAATGCAGAACGTTTTCTGCGTGTTGCCGATATTCTGGAAAGCAATGCCAGGCAAGGGCAGGTAGCGACCGTACTTTCCGCCCCCGCGAAAATTACCAACCATCTGGTGGCGATGATTGAAAAAGCTATCGGCGGTCAGGATGCTTTGCCGAATATCAGCGATGCCGAACGTATTTTTTCTGACCTGCTCGCAGGACTTGCCAGCGCGCAGCCGGGATTCCCGCTTGCACGGTTGAAAATGGTTGTCGAACAAGAATTCGCTCAGATCAAACATGTTCTGCATGGTATCAGCCTGCTGGGTCAGTGCCCGGATAGCATCAACGCCGCGCTGATTTGCCGTGGCGAAAAAATGTCGATCGCGATTATGGCGGGACTCCTGGAGGCGCGTGGACATCGCGTCACGGTGATCGATCCGGTAGAAAAATTGCTGGCGGTGGGCCATTACCTTGAATCTACCGTCGATATCGCGGAATCGACTCGCCGTATCGCCGCCAGCCAGATCCCAGCTGATCACATGATCCTGATGGCGGGCTTTACCGCCGGTAATGAAAAGGGTGAACTGGTGGTGCTGGGCCGTAATGGTTCCGACTATTCCGCCGCCGTGCTGGCCGCCTGTTTACGCGCTGACTGCTGTGAAATCTGGACTGACGTCGATGGCGTGTATACCTGTGACCCGCGTCAGGTGCCGGACGCCAGGCTGCTGAAATCGATGTCCTACCAGGAAGCGATGGAACTCTCTTACTTCGGCGCCAAAGTCCTTCACCCTCGCACCATTACGCCTATCGCCCAGTTCCAGATCCCCTGTCTGATTAAAAATACCGGCAATCCGCAGGCGCCAGGAACGCTGATCGGCGCGTCCAGCGACGATGATAATCTGCCGGTTAAAGGGATCTCTAACCTTAACAACATGGCGATGTTTAGCGTCTCCGGCCCGGGAATGAAAGGGATGATTGGGATGGCGGCGCGTGTTTTCGCCGCCATGTCTCGCGCCGGGATCTCGGTGGTGCTCATTACCCAGTCCTCCTCTGAGTACAGCATCAGCTTCTGTGTGCCGCAGAGTGATTGCGCGCGTGCCCGCCGTGCGATGCAGGATGAGTTCTATCTGGAGCTGAAAGAGGGGCTGCTGGAGCCGCTGGCGGTTACTGAGCGGTTGGCGATTATCTCTGTTGTCGGCGACGGTATGCGCACGCTACGCGGCATTTCAGCGAAATTCTTCGCCGCGCTGGCGCGGGCCAATATCAATATCGTGGCGATCGCTCAGGGATCTTCTGAGCGTTCCATTTCTGTGGTGGTGAATAACGACGATGCCACCACCGGCGTGCGGGTAACGCACCAGATGCTGTTCAATACCGATCAGGTGATTGAAGTGTTTGTCATTGGCGTCGGCGGCGTCGGCGGCGCGCTACTGGAACAGCTTAAACGTCAGCAAACCTGGCTGAAGAACAAGCACATCGATCTACGCGTGTGCGGCGTGGCGAACTCAAAGGCGTTGCTAACCAATGTGCATGGCCTGAATCTGGACAACTGGCAGGCGGAACTGGCGCAAGCGAACGCGCCGTTCAATCTGGGACGCTTAATTCGCCTGGTGAAAGAATATCATCTACTCAATCCGGTGATTGTTGATTGTACCTCCAGTCAGGCGGTGGCCGACCAGTATGCCGACTTCCTGCGTGAAGGATTCCATGTGGTGACGCCAAACAAGAAAGCGAACACCTCGTCGATGGACTACTACCATCAGCTACGTTTCGCCGCCGCGCAATCACGGCGCAAATTCTTGTATGACACCAACGTCGGTGCCGGTTTGCCGGTGATCGAAAACCTGCAAAATCTGCTGAATGCGGGTGATGAACTGCAAAAATTTTCCGGCATTCTTTCCGGGTCGCTCTCTTTTATTTTCGGTAAACTGGAAGAGGGGATGAGTCTCTCACAGGCGACCGCGCTGGCGCGCGAGATGGGCTATACCGAACCCGATCCGCGCGACGATCTTTCCGGTATGGATGTGGCGCGTAAACTGTTGATCCTTGCCCGCGAGACGGGTCGCGAGCTGGAGCTTTCCGATATCGTGATTGAACCGGTGTTGCCGGACGAGTTTGACGCCTCCGGCGATGTGACCACCTTTATGGCGCATCTGCCGCAGCTTGACGATGCGTTTGCCGCCCGTGTGGCAAAAGCTCGTGATGAAGGTAAGGTATTGCGCTATGTGGGCAATATCGAAGAGGATGGCGTGTGCCGCGTGAAGATTGCCGAAGTTGATGGTAACGATCCGCTCTTCAAAGTGAAAAACGGTGAAAACGCACTGGCGTTCTACAGCCACTATTATCAGCCCTTGCCGTTGGTGCTGCGCGGCTACGGCGCAGGCAATGATGTGACGGCGGCGGGCGTGTTTGCCGATCTGTTACGGACCCTCTCATGGAAGTTAGGAGTTTAACATGGTGAAAGTGTATGCCCCGGCTTCCAGCGCGAACATGAGCGTCGGTTTCGACGTGTTGGGCGCGGCCGTCACACCCGTTGACGGCACGTTGCTGGGCGATGTGGTATCCGTTGAAGCAGCGGACCATTTCCGTCTGCATAACCTGGGGCGATTTGCCGATAAACTGCCGCCGGAGCCGCGTGAAAACATTGTTTATCAGTGCTGGGAACGTTTTTGCCAGGCATTGGGGAAAACCATCCCGGTGGCGATGACGCTGGAAAAAAATATGCCGATTGGTTCCGGGTTAGGGTCCAGCGCCTGTTCCGTCGTTGCTGCGCTGGTCGCGATGAATGAGCACTGCGGCAAACCGTTAAACGACACGCGTCTGTTGGCGCTGATGGGCGAGCTGGAAGGCCGTATCTCCGGCAGCATCCATTACGATAACGTCGCGCCGTGCTTTCTTGGCGGTATGCAACTGATGATTGAAGAAAACGGCATTATTAGTCAGCAGGTGCCGGGCTTTGATGAGTGGCTATGGGTACTGGCTTATCCGGGCATTAAAGTTTCCACCGCAGAAGCACGGGCCATTTTGCCTGCGCAGTATCGCCGTCAGGATTGCATTGCGCATGGACGGCATCTGGCCGGTTTTATTCACGCCTGTTACTCGCGGCAGCCGCAGCTTGCCGCCGCGCTGATGAAAGATGTTATTGCCGAACCATACCGCGCGCGTTTACTGCCGGGCTTTAGCCAGGCGCGGCAGGCGGTATCGGAGATCGGCGCGCTGGCGAGCGGGATTTCCGGGTCGGGGCCGACGCTGTTTGCGCTATGCGATAAACCGGAGACGGCGCAGCGCGTCGCGGACTGGCTGAGCAAACATTATCTGCAAAATCAGGAAGGCTTCGTTCATATTTGCCGGCTGGATACGGCGGGCGCACGAGTAGTGGGATAATCAATGAAACTCTATAATCTGAAAGACCATAATGAGCAGGTCAGCTTTGCGCAGGCCGTCACGCAAGGACTGGGCAAACAGCAGGGACTTTTTTTTCCGCACGATCTGCCGGAGTTTAGCCTGACGGAAATTGATGAGATGCTCAACCAGGACTTTGTCAGCCGTAGCGCAAAGATCCTCTCGGCATTTATTGGCGATGAAATACCGCAGCAAATTCTGGAAGAGCGCGTCCGCGCGGCGTTTGCGTTCCCGGCGCCGGTAGCGCAGGTAGAAAGCGATGTCGGTTGCCTGGAGCTATTCCATGGTCCGACGCTGGCCTTTAAAGACTTCGGCGGGCGTTTTATGGCGCAAATGCTGACGCATATCAGCGGCGACAAACCGGTGACGATTCTGACCGCAACGTCAGGCGATACCGGCGCGGCGGTGGCTCACGCGTTCTATGGCCTGGAAAATGTGCGGGTCGTTATTCTCTACCCGCGCGGTAAAATCAGTCCATTGCAGGAAAAACTGTTCTGTACGCTGGGCGGCAACATTGAAACCGTGGCGATCGACGGCGATTTCGACGCTTGCCAGGCGCTGGTGAAACAGGCATTTGATGACGAAGAACTGAAAACGGCGCTGGGGCTGAATTCGGCTAATTCAATTAATATCAGCCGCCTGTTGGCGCAAATTTGCTACTACTTTGAAGCCGTGGCGCAACTGCCGCAGGGGGCGCGTAACCAACTGGTAATCTCCGTACCCAGCGGCAACTTTGGCGATTTGACGGCAGGACTGCTGGCGAAGTCGTTAGGCCTACCGGTGAAACGTTTTATCGCCGCCACCAACGTCAACGACACGGTGCCGCGTTTTCTGCATGACGGGAAGTGGGCGCCGAAAGCGACGCAGGCGACCCTCTCGAATGCGATGGATGTCAGCCAGCCGAATAACTGGCCGCGTGTGGAGGAGCTATTCCGCCGTAAAATCTGGCGCCTGACTGAGCTGGGCTATGCGGCGGTGGATGACACTACGACACAGCAGACGATGCGCGAGCTGAAAGCGAAAGGTTATATCTCGGAACCTCATGCGGCGGTGGCGTATCGGGCATTACGCGACCAGTTAAACCCTGGCGAGTATGGCTTGTTTCTCGGAACGGCGCATCCGGCGAAGTTTAAAGAAAGCGTGGAGTCCATTCTGGGAGAAACGCTGGCATTGCCTGAAGCGCTCGCCGAACGCGCCGATCTGCCGCTGCTTTCACATCATCTGCCTGCGGATTTTGCCGCCCTGCGTAAGCTGATGATGACCCGCCAGTAACCATTGCGCCCGGTGGCGCTGTCGCTTACCGGGCCTATGGGGTGGTGTCGATTTGTAGGCCGGATAAGGCGTAACCGCCATCCGGCGATGCCGTTACTGCTCGTAGCGTTTAAAGACCAGCTCGTCTTTTGTGGAGGTTTCTTCATCAAAGAAATACCCTTCACGGTCAAACGCGGTAAGCTGTTCCGGCTTCGTTAAGCGGTTTTCAATAATAAAACGGCTCATCAGTCCGCGCGCTTTTTTGGCGTAGAAGCTTACCACCTTAAACTTGCCGTTTTTCTCATCAAGGAACACGGGCTTAATCAGTTCGGCATTCAGTTTCTTCGGCTTCACCGATTTAAAATATTCCTCGGAGGCCAGATTCACCACCACCCGATCGCCCTGCGCCTCAAGCGCTTCGTTGAGCTTATCGGTAATGATATCGCCCCAGAATTGATAAAGATCTTTGCCGCGCGGATTCTCCAGGCGAATCCCCATCTCCAGACGATAAGGCTGCATTAAATCCAGCGGGCGCAATACGCCATACAAGCCAGAGAGCATACGCAGATGTTGTTGAGCAAAATCAAAATCCGCGTCGTTGAACGTTTCCGCCTGTAGGCCGGTATAAACATCGCCTTTGAACGCCAGAATCGCCTGGCGTGCATTATCCGGCGTAAAATGAGGCTGCCAGTCATGAAAACGCGTGGCGTTGAGATCCGCCAGTTTGTCGCTAATTCCCATCAGCCTGGAAATTTGCGGCGCCGAAAGCTGGCGGGCCTGTTGAATAAGCTGCTGGCTGTGATCCAACAGCTCCGGCTGGGTATAGCGGGTCGTGGCCAGCGGGCTTTGATAATCAAGCGTTTTTGCAGGTGAAATCAGAATCAGCATATCCAGTCCTTGCAGGGAATTTTCTGCGACTTTAGCAAAAAAACGCCGCAGAGTTGACCGATGGTTGCGATTGTCGGCTTAATCGCGCGATGCCGCATCCCAGGTATCTGGCGCCAGTTGTGGTTCGATATCCGGGAAGCGCCGCGGATCGAACTGCGGTCTTACGCCCAGTTTCCGTTGTCGCAGATAATCGCTGGCGAGGGTATACACCACCGGTGAGAGCAACAAAATCGCCGTCAGATTGGTAATGGCCATACAGGCCATGATCATGTCAGCGAGCTGCCATATCAGCGGAAAACTGATAAGCGTACCGGCGATAACCATGCCAAGCGTCGCAAGGCGTAATAGCCAGATGGCCTTTGCGTTATGTAACCGCAGAAAAAACAGATTGTTTTCAGCGTAAATATAGTTGGCGACGATAGAACTGAACGCGAACAGAATGACGATAAGCGCGACAAAACTGGCGCCCCATTCACCGGTCAACGAAACCATTGCATGTTGGAGAAGCTGAATGCCTTCTGTTGACGAATGGGATGCGTGATTCCCCTCCAGCAGGATAATCATCGCGCTGGCGGTACAGATGATAATGGTGTCGCTGAATACGCCAATCATTTGCACAATCCCCTGCGCGACAGGATGAGGTGGATACGACGTTGCCGCTGCGGCTGCATTAGGCGTTGACCCCATTCCCGCTTCATTCGAGAACATCCCACGCTGAAAACCGCTGGTAATAGCCTGGGTGAGCGTATATCCGGCTGCGCCTGCCGCGGCTTCCTGCCAGCCAAATGCGCTTTTGACTATCGAGGCGATAACGCCAGGCATTTGCTCAATATGCCAGAGGCAAATGAATACGCTGCCGGCGACCCACAATAACGCGATGAGGGGAATCAGCCATTGCATCAGGCGGGCGACGCCTTTTATGCCGCGGATGATAATTAACAGGGCACAGAACGCCAGAGCAATGCCGGAGATAAGCGGCGGAATGTTGAAGGCGAAATGGAGCGCGCGTGAGACGGCATTCGCCTGCACGCTATTAAAAATCAACCCGTAGGCGACGAGCAGAAAGAGGGCGAAAACCACGCCCATCCAGCGCATTCCCAGCCCGCGCGCCATATACCACGCCGGGCCGCCGCGGAACTGGCCTGTCGGGTCACGTTCTTTATAAAGCTGGGCAAGCGAACACTCGGCGAAGGAGGTCGCCATACCAATGATGGCCGAGACCCACATCCAGAATACCGCGCCGGGACCGCCTGCGGCGATAGCCAGCGCCACGCCGGCCAGATTACCGCTGCCAATCCGCGCCGCGAGGCTGGTACACAGCGCCTGAAATGACGTCAGGCCGCCTGGCTGCGGGCTAAGGCTGCCTTTCAGACTGCGGCTAAAATGGCGAATATAACGAAATTGAATGAATCCGGTACGCCAGGTAAACCAACATCCTGCGCCGAGCAGCAGGTAAATCATTACCGAGCCCCAGAGTATTTCGTTAATAAAACTGAAAAACTCAGGCATTAACGTCCCTCTTGTTGATGCCGTCACGCTTTGATGATCCTGTATAAGCGTGACCCATGATGTAGATGACCTTGTCAGACTAATATTAACGGCAGTTTACCATAAATACGGCGGTATCCTTTAATTGCGCATCAACCGTCGGCAGATACGCAAACAGTGCACAAGGGCAGCCAGGTGCATGTAGGCGGTTGCGCTGTGAGTGCGTCGTGTTATCATCAGGGTAGACCGGTTACATCCCCTAACAAGCTGTTTAAAGAGAAACTCTATCATGACGGACAAATTGACCTCCCTTCGTCAGTTCACCACCGTAGTGGCTGATACCGGAGATATCGCGGCAATGAAACTGTATCAGCCGCAGGATGCTACAACTAACCCTTCTCTCATTCTTAACGCAGCGCAAATCCCGGAATATCGTAAGCTGATTGACGATGCTGTCGCCTGGGCGAAACAGCAGAGCAGCGACCGCGCGCAGCAGGTTGTTGACGCGACCGATAAGCTGGCGGTGAATATTGGCCTGGAGATCCTGAAGCTGGTGCCGGGGCGTATTTCTACCGAAGTTGACGCGCGTCTGTCTTATGACACTGAAGCGTCTATCGCCAAAGCAAAACGTATCATTAAACTCTACAATGATGCGGGTATCAGCAACGATCGTATCCTGATCAAGCTGGCGTCCACCTGGCAGGGCATTCGCGCAGCCGAACAGCTGGAAAAAGAAGGCATCAACTGTAACCTGACGCTGCTGTTCTCCTTCGCGCAGGCGCGTGCGTGCGCCGAAGCGGGCGTCTACCTGATCTCGCCGTTCGTAGGTCGTATTCTTGACTGGTATAAAGCCAATACCGACAAGAAAGACTATGCGCCAGCTGAAGATCCGGGCGTGGTTTCCGTAACGGAAATCTACGAGTACTACAAACAGCATGGTTACGAAACCGTCGTTATGGGCGCAAGCTTCCGTAACGTAGGCGAAATTCTGGAGCTGGCGGGCTGCGACCGTCTGACTATCGCGCCGGCATTGCTGAAAGAACTGGCGGAAAGCGAAGGGGCGATTGAGCGTAAGCTCTCTTTCTCCGGCGAAGTCAAAGCGCGTCCGGAACGCATTACCGAAGCCGAGTTCCTGTGGCAGCATCACCAGGATCCGATGGCGGTTGACAAACTGGCGGATGGTATCCGTAAGTTTGCGGTAGACCAGGAAAAACTGGAAAAAATGATCGGCGATCTGCTGTAATCATTAACGCGTGGCCCTGATATGGGTCACGCTACCTCTTCTGAAACCTGTCTGTCCTTCCCTTCGCAGTGTATCATTCTGTTTAACGAGACTGTTTTAACGGAATAATTATGGATACCTTACGTATTGGCTTAGTTTCTATCTCCGACCGCGCTTCAAGCGGCGTTTACCAGGATAAAGGCATTCCTGCGCTTGAGGAGTGGCTCGCTTCTGCACTGACCACGCCTTTCGAGGTCCAACGGCGCTTAATTCCTGATGAACAGGAAATTATCGAGCAAACGTTGTGTGAACTGGTCGATGAGATGAGCTGTCATCTGGTGCTGACCACTGGCGGTACCGGTCCGGCACGTCGCGACGTCACGCCGGACGCGACCCTTGCCATCGCTGACCGTGAAATGCCTGGTTTTGGCGAGCAGATGCGCCAGATCAGCCTGCGCTTTGTGCCGACAGCCATTCTTTCCCGCCAGGTGGGCGTTATCCGTAAACAGGCGTTAATTCTTAATCTGCCTGGACAGCCAAAATCGATCAAAGAAACGCTGGAAGGCGTAAAAGCGGACGATGGCAGCGTTAGCGTGCCGGGCATTTTTGCGAGCGTGCCGTATTGCATACAGCTGCTTGACGGGCCGTATGTCGAAACCGCGCCGGAAGTGGTTGCCGCTTTCCGTCCGAAGAGCGCCAGACGTGAGAATATGTCATCCTGACCGGAAGATACTGATAGTAGGGTTATTCCTCCCGGTGCGGGAGGAATAAAAGAGATTTAGTGCGCTTCGCCGATTGGCAGAATAGTGCGGCCAAATTGCTCGTTTAGCACTTCACCCATCGCCAGATAAATAGCGCTGGCACCGCAAACCAGACCAACCCAGCCTGCGATATGGATAATTGCTTCGTTACCGGTGATATTGCCGACCGCCAGCAGAGCGAACAGTACGGTCAGGCTCAGGAAAACAAATTGCAGCGCGCGGGCGGCTTTCAGCGTACCAAAGAACATAAACAGCGTGAACACGCCCCACAGACCTAAATAAGCGCCGAGTAGCTGAGCGTCAGGCGCATCCGTCAGGCCCATTTTCGGCATCAGCAGGATAGCGACCAGCGTCAGCCAGAACGAACCGTAAGAGGTAAAGGCCGTTAAACCAAAGGTATTGCCTTTTTTGTACTCCAGCAGACCGGCAAAAATTTGCGCGATACCGCCGTAGAAAATCCCCATCGCCAGAATAATACCGTCCAGGGCGAAAAAACCGGCATTGTGCAGGTTAAGCAGAATGGTGGTCATGCCGAAGCCCATCAGGCCCAGCGGTGCCGGATTAGCCAACTTAGTGTTGCCCATAATTCCTCAAAATCATCATAATTGAATGGTGAAATAGTTTCCCAAAATAACGAGTTCCGTATTCGGGGCGCGGCATAATAATCAGGGGGAAGAGGACTGTCTATGATCTAATAAGGGAGAAAAGAAAATATTTCCCCCTGTGAGGGCATTCACGCCTGAACGGCTGCCATCATTCGTCGCAGGCAGGCTATTTGCAACACCGCCGGAATAGTCACGCGATACGCGCTGCCGCTCATCGCTTTGACGCCGTTTAACGCCGCGCCGACCGGGCCGCCAAGACCTGCGCCGCGCAGTAATCCGTGACCCAGGATGCTCATTGCGGCATGGGTACGCAAAATGCGGGTAAGCTGGGTGGAGAGCAGGTGGGAGACCCCTTTTGCCAGACTGCGATCTTTCATGAGCAGCGGCAGCAGTTCTTCCAGTTCAGAAACTTTGGCGTCTACGGCTTGCAGAAATTCCTGCTTATGCGCCGCGTCCATCTTCTGCCAGGTATGACGTAAAAAATGCTCCAGCAGTTGCTGTTCTATTTCAAACGTCGACATGCTTTTATCTGCTTTGAGTTTTAGCCGTTTTGCGACATCCAGCAGAATCGCGCGGTACTGTTTTCCGTGTCCGCGCAATTTGTTGGCGATACTGTCGCCACCGTAATGCTGAAACTCGCCGGCAATGAGCTGCCAGTTACGGCGGTGTTGCTCCGGGTGACCTTCCATCGCTTTGAACAGCTCGTTATGACTAAGGACGCTCGACAAGCGAGCTTTGCCCTTTTCGTTATGCGTCAGCAAACGGGCGAAATCGGCGAGTTGTTCTTCGCTACAATGCTGAAGAAAGTCTAAATCCTCGTCGTGTAAATAGGTGACGTTCATTTTCAGTCTGGCTTTTGGAATAGAAATAACAGCGATTAATCGTCGCCAATGACTTTAAGTCTCGCCATATCGGAAGAATTTACCGTATGACCTGAGAAGGTAATCTTTGATACGCAGCGTTTGTTGTCGTTATCGCTATTAATATTGATCCAGCCCGTCGTCTGGCCCTCTTTGATTGAGGAAGGGACGTTCAGGTTTTGGCTGGCGCTACGCGCAGTTTTAAAATAGACGGATGCGCCGCTAAGTTCGATGTCGCCGTGATCCGCCGTGAGTTGAATGCGCTTCACGATGCGGCAGACGGGAATTTTCAGCGCGAGATCGTTCGTTTCATTTCTGGGCATGGCAATAACACCCAGTATTTTATGGTCGTTCGCGTGCGCGACGCTACTTAACGCCAGGCCGAAAAGCAGGCCGGCGGAAATCGTTAACACAGATCGCATGGAATTTCTCTTTGACGGGTTCAATAAGCAATTACCGTCTATCATACTCTGCTCATGGCAACGATTCAGTTTTGTAATCTTTTCTTTTTATTACAATTTTTCCGTGAATGGTATTCGTTGTTTAATTTATTTCATGAATATTTATCTGTCTGGTTTTCCATCGCGCCCTCTCGTCACTAAAAAATTTTTTCATCTCCCCCTTGATGACGTGGGTTACGACCCCATCTTGTAGTCAACCGCAGTGGTGAGTCTGAAAAAAAACGATTCAGGGTAGTTGAAACCGCACGTTTCGCCCTTATTACAGATTCACAACCACATGATGACCGAATTTTTAGTGGAGACGTTTAGATGGGTAAAATTATTGGTATCGACCTGGGTACTACCAACTCTTGTGTAGCGATTATGGATGGAACGCAGGCACGCGTGCTGGAGAACGCCGAGGGCGATCGCACTACGCCTTCTATCATTGCTTATACCCAGGATGGTGAAACTCTGGTTGGTCAGCCGGCTAAACGTCAGGCAGTGACAAACCCGCAAAACACCCTGTTTGCGATTAAACGCCTGATTGGCCGCCGCTTCCAGGACGAAGAAGTTCAACGTGACGTTTCTATCATGCCGTACAAAATCATCGGCGCTGACAACGGCGACGCATGGCTTGATGTGAAAGGTCAGAAAATGGCGCCGCCGCAGATTTCTGCCGAAGTGCTGAAGAAAATGAAGAAAACGGCTGAAGATTATCTGGGCGAACCGGTAACTGAAGCGGTTATCACCGTACCGGCTTACTTTAACGATGCGCAGCGTCAGGCTACCAAAGATGCTGGTCGTATCGCGGGGCTGGAAGTTAAACGTATCATCAACGAACCGACTGCCGCAGCGCTGGCTTACGGTCTGGATAAAGAAGTCGGCAACCGTACTATCGCGGTTTACGACCTCGGTGGTGGTACTTTCGATATCTCTATTATCGAAATCGACGAAGTTGATGGCGAAAAAACCTTTGAAGTTCTGGCAACCAACGGTGATACCCACCTGGGTGGTGAAGACTTCGATACCCGCCTGATCAACTACCTCGTTGACGAGTTTAAGAAAGATCAGGGCATTGACCTGCGTAACGATCCGCTGGCAATGCAGCGCCTGAAAGAAGCCGCAGAAAAAGCCAAAATCGAGCTGTCTTCTGCGCAGCAGACCGACGTGAACCTGCCGTACATTACCGCAGATGCCACCGGTCCGAAACACATGAACATCAAAGTGACTCGTGCGAAACTGGAAAGCCTGGTTGAAGATCTGGTGAACCGTTCTATCGAGCCGCTGAAAGTCGCACTGCAGGACGCTGGCCTGTCCGTGTCTGATATCAACGACGTGATCCTCGTTGGCGGCCAGACTCGTATGCCAATGGTGCAGAAAAAAGTGGCTGAGTTCTTTGGTAAAGAGCCGCGTAAAGACGTTAACCCGGACGAAGCTGTGGCTATCGGCGCAGCGGTTCAGGGCGGCGTTCTGACCGGCGACGTGAAAGACGTACTGCTGCTGGACGTTACCCCGCTGTCTCTGGGTATCGAAACGATGGGTGGCGTGATGACTCCGCTTATCACCAAAAACACCACCATCCCGACCAAGCACAGCCAGGTGTTCTCTACTGCGGAAGACAACCAGTCTGCGGTAACCATCCATGTGCTGCAGGGTGAGCGTAAACGTGCGTCTGATAACAAATCTCTGGGTCAGTTCAACCTGGATGGTATCAACCCGGCGCCGCGCGGTATGCCGCAGATCGAAGTTACCTTCGATATCGATGCTGACGGTATCCTGCACGTCTCCGCGAAAGATAAAAATAGCGGTAAAGAGCAGAAGATCACCATCAAGGCATCTTCTGGTCTGAACGAGGAAGAAATTCAGAAAATGGTTCGCGATGCAGAAGCGAACGCTGAATCCGACCGTAAGTTCGAAGAGCTGGTTCAGACCCGTAACCAGGGCGACCATCTGCTGCACAGCACCCGTAAGCAGGTTGAAGAAGCAGGCGATAAACTGCCGGCTGATGACAAAACCGCTATCGAGTCTGCCCTGAGCGCGCTGGAAACTGCCCTGAAAGGCGAAGATAAAGCCGCTATCGAAGCGAAAATGCAGGAACTGGCGCAGGTTTCCCAGAAACTGATGGAAATCGCTCAGCAGCAACATGCGCAGCAGCAGGCTGGCTCCGCTGACGCTTCTGCAAACAACGCGAAAGATGACGACGTTGTCGACGCTGAGTTTGAAGAAGTAAAAGATAAAAAATAATCGCCCTTTGAACGGGTAATTACTGGCACGGGCGAAGAGGTTTCCTCTCCGCCCGTGTATGCATGTTAAGGGCAGATAAAAAGAGATGGCGAAAAGAGATTACTACGAGATTTTAGGCGTTTCCAAAACAGCGGAAGAGCGTGAAATCAAAAAGGCGTATAAGCGCCTGGCCATGAAATATCATCCGGACCGCAATCAGGGTGATAAAGAGGCCGAAGCTAAATTTAAAGAGATTAAAGAAGCCTATGAAGTGCTGACCGATGCGCAAAAACGCGCAGCCTACGATCAGTATGGTCACGCCGCGTTTGAACAAGGCGGTATGGGCGGCGGATTTGGCGGCGGCTTTAATGGCGGCGCTGATTTCAGTGATATTTTTGGTGACGTTTTTGGCGATATCTTTGGCGGCGGGCGTGGTCGCCAACGTGCGGCGCGTGGGGCTGATTTGCGTTATAACATGGATCTCACCCTGGAAGAAGCGGTGCGTGGCGTGACCAAAGAGATCCGTATTCCGACGCTGGAGGAGTGCGACGTTTGCCACGGCAGCGGCGCGAAAGCTGGTACGCAACCGCAAACCTGTCCGACCTGTCATGGTTCTGGTCAGGTACAGATGCGCCAGGGATTCTTTGCTGTACAGCAGACCTGCCCACACTGTCAGGGACGCGGTACGCTGATCAAAGATCCGTGCCATAAATGCCACGGTCATGGGCGTGTTGAAAAGAGTAAAACTCTGTCCGTTAAAATCCCGGCGGGCGTGGATACCGGCGATCGTATTCGTCTGGCAGGCGAGGGCGAAGCGGGCGAGCATGGCGCACCGGCAGGCGACTTGTACGTTCAGGTCCAGGTGAAACAACACCCTATTTTCGAGCGTGAAGGCAATAATCTTTATTGCGAAGTGCCGATCAACTTTGCGATGGCGGCGCTGGGCGGTGAAATTGAAGTGCCGACGTTAGATGGTCGCGTGATGCTGAAAGTACCGAGCGAAACACAAACGGGCAAGTTGTTCCGTATGCGCGGCAAAGGCGTGAAGTCCGTACGCGGTGGCGCGCAGGGCGATTTGCTGTGCCGTGTGGTGGTTGAAACGCCGGTCGGTCTGAGCGAAAAACAGAAGCAATTGCTAAAAGATCTTCAGGAAAGTTTTGGCGGCCCGACGGGAGAGAAAAACAGCCCGCGTTCAAAAAGCTTCTTTGACGGCGTGAAAAAATTCTTTGACGATTTGACTCGCTAATCTTTTTCCCGTTGTATTTTTCTTCAGCCCGGGTGTTTATCCGGGCTTTTTTCTGCCTGTACGCGCCCAGGCCTCTGTTAAACGCATCGTATCCTCTCATTTGTTGATATTTTGTTTTTACTGATAAACAAATTGATGTTAATCAGCAGTTTTGTATACGCTTATTCTTTAAAAAAACGTGATGTGATGACATTAACGATTGCTTTTTTAGATGCTGTGAATTGATTTATCTTGAGTATTATCTATATTGCTTTTTTTAGTTTCCGGAGGCAGACAGCGAATGGGATCGAAAGGTGCCAACAAGAGCTTTGATTATAATTTAATCAAAATTCTTGACGCTGTTATTTTGTCAGGAAATGCGGCTATGGCGGCAAAAAAGCTAGGCATTACACCGGCTGCCGTCTCTATGGCGTTAAAGCGCCTGCAGAGTTATTACCCGGAAGAACTGTTTAGCAGAGGGAAAGGCGGGCTCATCCCCACAGCTAAGGCTGTCGACATTCACCAAAATTTCAGTCAGGTGATGAAACTGGTGGATGACACATTTCTCTGTAATAGCAAAAAAGATGAAGCGTTCCAGATAACGTTATTAGGCAGTGATATTGTTGAAAGCTATTATCTTTCTCAGCTCTATAACAGCGATATTTTTGACCGTATTTTGATAAATCATTTCTCTGTCAGAAATATGAATCGGGAGCGTATCAGCGAACTTCTGTTTACTGCGCAAGGCGATCTGTTGATTGGTGCCGAACCTTTGCTGGAGTCCGGCATAGAGAATCAAATTATTGATAGTTTTAAATCATTTGTTTGTATCTGTAGCAGTAAACACATGCTGAGTACCCTCTCACAGCTATCGCTACATCATTTTTATTCTTCGCGTCATGCGTTATATCAGCCGGGGATGGGGGCTTCAGTGATATATCATGATAGCGAGTTATTTAAGGATGAGCTTTACTATACTGGCAGGCGTATTGTCGGCTATCGCAGTGATTCGCTTAACGGTTTGATGAGCATGATCGAACGAACCTCATTGATTGCATTGATGCCTTTGAAATTAGCGCTTTTTTATAAAAATCATCGTAAATATGACATTAAATTTATTCAGCCTCCGCCCGAACTGGCTTTGAAGTCAGTTCAGGTCTATGCATCCTGGAATAAAAATAGTAGAAATATATCGACGATTAATGAGATGGTAAGTATGTTACAAACGCTTTCCTCCTTCCGTCGCTAATACACCTCATTTTTACTCTTTGATTTAATATGGTTTTAAATGATGTGCTTTGATTTTTACCCTTCTGACAGGGCGCTTACACTCCTTGTGTTAATTATTCATTTATAATGATTTCGGAGTGTTAAAATGTCTATTCCCAACCATGTGTCGACAACAGAAGTTGTGCTATTGGAGCTAGAGATCTTACTCACTATTATTTCGATTGGCGCGTGGGGAGGCTTTGTCAGCTATCTTTTACGCAAAGATAAGACAGAATATAATAGTTCTCATGAAAGTATAAAATATTGCTTAACGCAGATCGTGATTTCCTGCTTCACCAGTTTCTTGTTAAGCGCGATTGCAATCGAAAAAGAATGCAGTTTCAACATTGTTCTGTTGGCGGCAGGCTTAGGCGGTGTTTTCGCGAGTCCGATCTTAAAAATTCTTGGGCGGCGGATTAAAAAAATTATCGAAGGAAATAATTCAGATTAATTATCATTCGCAGTATCAGGCTCATCCGTGAGCCTTTTACGCGTCTTTTTTCAGCCGGGTCTAGGTCACTCTATTCTTGATCCAGCCATAAATAAATTGTTCGTTATTGTGGTTTTTTTCAGCAACGTTTAAGTAGTACGTGCCCTGACTGCAATTGAGGGCTTTCACCAAAACGGCTTCCCCTTCCTGGCCTCGCCAGGCCAAATAATGTTCGAGAGCGGCAAGCGTCCGCGGGCCAATATTGCCATCCACATGAATATCCGGGTAGCGTTTACCTTCGTGATTAAAGACGTTCAACCAGCGTTGCAGCCACGCGCTGGGGTGGTAAGCGCCTATGTTGACTGCCGCATCGCACAGCTCGAAGGAGACTGGCCACGATAGCGTCGAGATGACATCAAAGCCTGGTTTTATCCAGTAATCCTCTTCGAGAATCGCGTAGGCTTCAGCGCGGGTCAGATCCCGCATATCGCCAGCGTAGCCATGCGCTCGCGCCGTGGCTTCGGTAATGCCCCAATGGGTGGCGCCGCCTTTATCTTTAGGGTTAAATACGTAACCGCCTTCAAGCGCAATAATTCCATCTATAATTGGATTCATCTTCCCTTTCCTTCGCTTAGTGAATATGCAGATACATGAGAGAACCTAACGTTACTGAAAATACGGTCGTCAGGGCGGCGATGGTTTGCCGTACAATCTGTTTTTTTCTTCCCTTTGTTTCGCTATCCGTCGCGATAATGGCGATATCACTATTAACTTTGAGGCCTTGTCTTGGAATGGTAATAAAAAGATCGTTAATACCAAGCGCTTTAAGGTCACGTCTGATTAAATAGAGAATCTGCGTTAGATTTGCATCATTAACATAGTGGCTTCGACTTCCCCATAACGCGGTGGTTATTTTTTGTCGCTCGATAATCTCCAGATGAGCATTCTCGATGATGAAACTGAGACATTTGGCTCTCATCGCAGTCATTTTAATAACCTGTGAATTTGAGACCGTCCTCAGTTCATATTTACCTTCATTGTAAATGCAGTTGCTATTAATGATATAAGTTTTCATAACGTCTTCCTTTAGAAATGTACATCCTGGTTGTCTGTGGTGACTATATTGTATGAGAAATGTCTTAATCCAATAAATGTCACTGGTTTTATTGTATTGTCATTGTCTATAGCGAGTGTAATCACATTATTTCATTGTAATTAAATGATATTTAATTACATGATAAATGATATTTACTATGTTCTCACCAGAACGGACTAAGCGGGCGCTGAGAGGTGTTGTTTTCTCTTCGGTAGACGGTGTTGTTAACCTCATTTTTATGATTTTTATATCATCTAAAAAGATGATGTTTTGTGATTAGCTATTTTTTATGCCTGTAACGATTATGGACCCCGCAGAACGAGCTGCGACAATTTTGAAACGTAAAAGGAAATTTGAAAATGGCTACAAGCAAACTGATTCAAGGCGATACAATTACTGAAACTACTCATGCAGCGAATGGTTTTAACCCTGCAACAAGCGATGATAAAATAAGCTATACTTCCGCTCGTGTTGCGAAACCGGTATACAATAAATATAAAAATTCCACGACTAAACCGAAGGTATTCGGTTATTACACCGACTGGTCACAGTATGACAGCCGTCTGCAAGGCAATATGTCCCAACCGGGCCGTGGTTATGATTTAACCAACGTTTCACCGACGGCTTATGACAAACTGATTTTCGGCTTTGTTGGCATCACCGGTTTCAGAAAAATTGATAAAGAAAACCGCGATGTCGTAGCAGAAGCGGCAGCACAGTGCGGCAAAGTGAAATATGAGCCGACCTTCCTCGATCCGTGGGGCGATTTCCAGTCTTATATCAACCTGGGTTTTGAAACCAGCGGCTGGGATGTTGATCCGAAAACCGTGACCCAGGCTAACGCCAAAGGTATGCTGGGTGCGCTGCGTGATATGCAGGCAAAAGCGAAAGCCGCAGGTCACACGCTGGCGCTCTCCATGAGTATCGGTGGCTGGAGCATGAGTAACGGGTTCCACGAAACCGCCGCTTCTGACTCTTCTCGTAAAATCTTCGCCAAAGGAGTGGTGAAACTGTTCAAACAGTTCCCGATGTTCAGCGAAGTGGATATTGACTGGGAATACCCGAACGATGAAGGGGCGGGCAACCCGTTTGGTCCGGAAGATGGCGCTAACTACGCGCTGCTGATTGCCGAACTGCGCAAACAGCTGGATTCCGCTGGTCTGAGCAATGTGAAGATCTCTATCGCTGCTTCCGCGGTGACCACGATTTTTGATCACGCTAAAGTAAAAGATCTGCTGGCTGCCGGCCTGTATGGCATCAACCTGATGACCTATGATTTCTTCGGTACGCCGTGGGCGGAAACGCTGGGCCACCACACCAACCGCAGTTAATCACCCGGCTACTGGCGGGGCATCATTATACGGTCAATCTGCAGCCTGCGATGATTAATAACCGCTTTATATCGGCACCCATACAGCTTACGGGTTTTATCCCTGCCGCGGCACAGGTTGCCGAGGTTGCTGTCGCTTACCAGCAGGCAGCGATCGACACGGCGAGTTTCGTGACGGTGGATGCCACTCTACTGGGCCTGCCTGATAGCGTCGCGCCGCAGCGTTATCTGTTCAGCAGCGGTAAATATCAATACTCATTAATGCTGGAGAGCGGCAGCGATCGGCAGACGTTGGCATTACGCTTTGCGCCCGGGCTGTATGATGTTCAGACGGACGATATTTTCATCGACAGCGTGCCGTGGCGTTGTGAACAGGCCGGGCCGCTACGGTTATTGCAAAAGGTCAACCATGTGGCGCTGGAGTTTCTGCCCGGCGTGACGCTACAGGTAAAAGGTTGGCCTGATTACCTTGCTCATGGCGGCGTGACGGTTAACGCGCCAGAGACGGTTTCTCTTTATCGCGATATACCGTTTAGCGCGTTGTTTAAATACGATGGTTTTGACGGCGGCGGCGATCCGGTTCCGGCCGCGGAGGTTGACGTGAACGGGGATGGTTTTCTGGATTACGCGACGTTACCGATCCATAAAACCGTTGCGCTGGTGCGCCAGATAGAAAAAGAAGCCGGGCGTAGCGTCATGCCGGTAATGGTTATTTATACCGCGAATGCCAGCGGCGGTAGCGCCCTGGCGGATTTACAGGATGCGCAAAAGCTACGTAACCATTTTGGTAACTTTATTACCCAGTGTCTGGCGGCGCAGTCATACAAAGATGAGACGCATCCTGTCCCGGCCACCTTTGTGCTTAACCCGGATTTTCTCGGGGCGCTACAGCAAGGACCGTATGGCTATACCGTAGTACGGCAAAAAAACAGTGTGCCGGTGAATGCCCAACTGGCGACGGCGATACAAGCATTACTGGCGATGGCTGGCTTTATCGCGCCTTCGTTGCCGACGTTTAGCGACGATCTCTACGGCTATATTCAGGCGGTGAACTATCTTGTTCGTCAGTTTGCCCCGGACGTGGCTTTTGGCTGGCAGACGAATGTCTGGGCGACAGGAACGGCGGACTGGGTGCTGCGCGATACCGCTGATCCGGTAGCTGAAGGGCAGGCGATCGCCGAATTTATTCATGAACTGGGCGTTTACAGCGGAGAATATGCGCCGGACTTTATTGCGTTTGATAAATTTGAGCGTGACTGTTTCAGTCCTGATGCGCTTGCCCACTATGGCTGGAATGCGACATGCTGGCTTAATTACCTGGCGATGGTCAAACAGGTGACGAAAGCGCTGCTGACGCCCGCCATGCTGTGGCAAATCCCAGGCGGCCATATGCCTACAGTAGAAGAGGGCGTCAGTAAAATCAGCGCTGCGCACTTTGCATCCGGCGGAACCTTTTTTATGGGGGACGCCCGCATTGGCAGCGATCCTGACACGCTCTCTTTGCAGCTACTCAATACGGCCTTAAATAGCGCGACTTACGGCGTCCCGACCGTCGGCGACTTTTTACGTAAAGATAAAGGGTATGACTGGGGCCAGATGCAGGCGCTGAACCTACCGGACTTTAACGTCTTTTCGATCTTATGGGGCGGTGGTTCTACTATCAGTATTACGACAATCCATTCTAACGGTGAAGACGGCGGCTGGCTGGCGGATAAAATGGTAGAGTATTATGCTGCTCCACGCTATTTCAGATAATATCACTGATTATTTGCATTAATCTGGACTATTAGTTTGAGATTCGAAGGCGCGCTCTTTCGAATCTCTTTTCTTGCGCCCCCTGACCTCCCATTCTTTATGCGTAATTCGTTATTAATTTTCTGTAATCATTTTGTATTAAGAATTGTCTTAATCTTAAAAATATTGCGTATTAGTGCCTTGTGAATACAGAAATACTGCATAGCGATGTTATTTATTATTAATTTAAGTACTTTTTGAGAGGTTATACTGTGGCGCTACATTGAGTAGATAACCGTTAATGAAAAAATGATGAACGACGCTTTTGCTAAAGATAATAATGAGAATTCATTACACTCTTTTCTTTTTTCTCAGCAGGCTAAACCTCACGCGGCGATTGATGCCTTATTTTCGGCATTGTTGCCATTTGGTCAACCGTTTACGCTGGGTATCGGCGATGAGTTTTATTTACAGGCAAATGATGAACACTACATTGTATTACTGGAGTCTGGCGTTGTTTCTTTCTGTCATAATGACAAACGACTCCATATATCTTCATCGTTTGCGCCATCGGTCGTGGGTATGGTTGACAGCTATGGCGCTACCTATAATGTCCCCGCGCGACCGGAACACTTTTTGCTCGCAGAAACGGTTTGTACCGGTAGATTTGTTCGCCTGCCGGATTTTATAAAAATCGCCGATGAATGCGATTTATGGCACGACGTGGCCCGTTGTCTGGCTTACCGTCTGATGGTGATGAGCGCGCGCGATCGTGAATTAGTCGGCGTCGATTCTTATCTGAAAGTTCGGGCGCTGCTGACTGAAATCTGGGCTTATCCACAGGCCTACCGGGAAAGCATTATCGTGTTGAATTTTATTCAACGACGTACCGGGATATCGCGCAGTCGGACCATGAAGATTCTGTCTGAACTAAAAAAAGGCGGGTATATCCATATTGATAATGGGCGGCTGACGGCGCTCGGAAAACTGCCAGTGGCGTATTAATGTACTATATGCAACGATATATTTACATATCTCGACTGAATTTGCCTGTTATCGTTAATAGAATGTTTTATTGAAGGTTGTTATGAAGGCTATTTTTAAAAAGTCAATACTGCTAAAGGAGATAGGCCGAACGACTGGTGTAAAGTTAATATAAAACAATAAGTTATGCTTAGTCCTATAAAACCAAATGTCGATGATTGCAACTTGCCGTTGGCTTGCTAATAATTAATAACATCGTTATCTCATTATAACGTAAAGATTAACTCACGACGTTGAGTGGCTGTTTTATTGCTTCTGACATTTATATCAGAACAAGAAGACACTTTTTTTCGCATAAGAAAAAGTCGTGATATTGCTGTGAAAAAATATCAGCAGCCGTTTCGTTAAAAAAATCTGATTACCCTCATTTTTATATTTAAAAGGAGCTTGAATGAAAAAGCCTGTACTAGCATTAATGGTCTCTGCAATTGCCTTTGGCGGAATGTTGTCCACCGCGCAAGCGGATACTACAACCGTCACTGGCGGTACGGTAAATTTTGTCGGACAGGTCGTTGACGCCGCCTGTTCTGTTTCCGCTGACTCTGTCGATCAGACCGTGACATTAGGCCAGGTTCGCGCCAGTAAATTAACCGAGGCCGGTATGGTGGCGAATCAAAAAGAAGATTTCACCATTAAACTGGAAGACTGCGATACTCAGACCAGCCAGAATGCGGCGGTGATTTTTAATGGCCAGCAGGACGCAAACCAGCCGGGTTCGCTGGCGAATACCGCTGGGGCAGGTTCGGCGACGAATGTGGCATTACAACTTTATGGACCAGATGGCCAGGCGCTGAATATCGGTGAATCGTCCAGTACTGTTACCTTGAACGATGGCGAAAACGTTATTCCGCTTAGCGTGGATTATATCGCTACCGGTACGGCGACTGCCGGTAATGTTACCGCGACGGCGACATTTAGCATGGTTTATTCCTGATTCCTTATCGGGATTTTTTTCTCGTCTGTTGGGAGGCGAGAAAGGGGAGTTACGCGCGTCACTGCGCGTAACAAACCGACGGCATCAGGATATTACGCAGATGAAAAAAAACGTACCGATTTTCCTTCGATTATTGCTACTGCTGTCGGCGGCCGGCCTGTCGTTTGCCGCGCAGGCGGGAGGCATTGCGCTGGGCGCGACCAGGGTGATTTATCCGCAGGGAAGTAAGCAAACCTCCTTGCCGATTATTAATTCTTCTGCCAGCAATGTTTTTTTAATTCAGTCATGGGTCGCCAATGCCGATGGTTCACGCTCGACGGATTTTATCATCACGCCGCCTCTCTTTGTGATCCAGCCTAAAAAAGAAAATATATTACGTATTATGTATGTCGGGCCGTCATTACCGACCGATCGCGAAAGCGTATTTTATTTAAACAGTAAAGCGATACCCTCTGTCGATAAAAATAAATTGACCGGCAACTCCCTGCAAATTGCGACGCAAAGCGTGATTAAGCTATTTATCCGCCCGAAAAATCTGGCGGAGGCGCCAGCTCATGCCCCGTCGACGCTTCGCTGCCGTAACGAGCGCGGCCAGCTAACGATTACTAACCCTTCGCCGTACTACGTTTCGATGGTTGAACTGTACAGCGCGGGGAAAAAACTGCCGAATACTATGGTACCGCCGAAAGGCGCGATCACTCTCCCAGCGACGCCCGGCCAGGTATCTTTGCGCACGGTAAACGATTTTGGCGCAACGACGCCAGCACGCGTTTGTCCAGCTTCATGATGTTATGCGTAATCAGCTTTTCATGACGCGATATTACTCCAGCGTAGCTAAACCCGTATTAACCCCGCTGGCGTTGGCTATCGCACTGGCGCCTGCGCCGGGGTGGGCGGAAAACTATTTCAACCCGGCATTTCTGTCTGACGACCCGTCTGCGGTGGCCGACTTATCGACCTTTTCCCGTAATGCCCAGGCGGCGGGAATGTATCGCGTTGACGTTTACCTGAACAATACGTTTCTCGCGACCAGAGACATAGCCTTCCAGGCGGTGAAAACGACGGGAAAAAGCGCGCCCACCGATGACAGCGGATTACGCGCCTGCCTGACGCCTGAAATGCTTAAAAATATGGGGGTAAACACCGGGGCGTTTCCACTGTTGGCGAAGGCGGCGGCGGGAAGTTGCCCGGATCTCGCCAGTGCGATACCGGCCGCCCGGACCCGCTTTGATTTTGCGCAGCAACGTCTCGACATTAGCATCCCGCAGGCGGCGATGGTTGCCAGCGCCAGAGGCTATATCCCACCGCAATACTGGGATGAAGGTATTAACGCGTTGCTATTGAATTACACCTTTACCGGCGCGAATAGTCAGGATCGGAGCCCAGGCGGCAGTGCGGAGAACAGCTATTTTCTTGGATTGAATAGCGGCCTTAATCTGGGGGCCTGGCGGTTACGCGACTACTCCACATGGAACGCGAATAGCGGCGACCAGAATAGCGACAGCGACTGGCAGCACATCAGTACCTATCTGGAACGTGATGTGGTCTTTTTGCAGGGAGAACTGACGGCAGGCGATAGTTATACCCCCTCCGCATTATTCGATAGCCTTCCTTTTCGCGGGCTACAACTGGCGTCTGACGACAATATGTTGCCAGACAGCATGAAGGGCTTCGCGCCGACCATTCACGGCATTGCCAGAAGCAACGCGCAAGTGACCATTCGGCAAAACGGCTACATCATCAATCAGCGCTATGTGCCGCCCGGGGCATTTACTATTAATGATCTCTATCCTACCGCCGCCAGCGGCGATTTGACTGTGGAAGTCAAAGAGTCCGACGGTTCTATTAATCGCTATAACGTGCCCTATTCCGCCGTGCCGATTCTACAACGAGAAGGGCGGCTGAAGTATGCGGCGACGGTGGCGGAGTATCGTAGCGATAGTAGTCAAAAAGAGAAGGTGAAATTCAGTCAGGCGACCTTGATATGGGGGTTACCGCATGGTTTTACGCTGTATGGCGGAACACAACTTTCCAGTCATTATCACGCGCTGGCGATCGGCAGCGGCGCAAATCTGGGCGACTGGGGCGCGGTGTCGCTGGATGTCACCCAGGCTACCAGTACGCTGGCGGATAATAACACCTACCAGGGGCAATCGCTGCGTTTCCTGTATGCCAAATCGCTTGCACAGTCAGGAACCAATTTACAGCTTATGGGCTATCGCTATTCAACCTCGGGCTTTTATACGCTGGATGATACCACGTGGAAACGGATGAGCGGCTATGACGATGACAGTCGGACTGACAGCGATAAAAGCAGGCCGGAATGGGCGGATTATTACAATCTTTATTATACCAGGAGGGGGAAAGTACAACTCGATATCAATCAACAGCTAGGCGGGTTGGGATCGCTTTTTATTACCGGCAGTCAGCAAAGTTACTGGCACACTGATGAAAAGGATTCTTTGTTGCAGGTGGGATACAGCGATACGCTGGCGGGTATTGCATGGAGTGTTTCTTATAACAATAACAAATCCGCAGGCGATGCGGAGCGCGATCAAATTTTCGCGCTGAATATCTCGGTGCCGCTAAGTCAATGGCTGCAACACGATGATGAGGTTACGCGCCATCACAATGTTTACGCTACCTTTAGCACCAGTACGGATAAACAGCATAACGTTACGCAGAATACGGGCCTTAGCGGCACACTGCTGGACGAAAACAATCTTAGTTACAACATACAGCAAGGTTATCAGAATCACGGTATTGGCGAAAGCGGCTCCGCCAGCCTGGAATACGATGGGGCGAAAGGCAACGCCAACATTGGCTATAACGTTAGCGATAACGGCGATTACCAGCAGGTGAATTATGGCCTGAGCGGCGGCTTGGTGGCGCACGCGCATGGAGTGACGCTAAGCCAGCCGCTGGGCAATACCAATATTTTGATTGCCGCGCCGGGCGCAGCCAACGTCGGCGTTGTCGACCAGCCGGGTATTCATACGGACGCGCGTGGCTATGCGGTGGTGCCGTATGCGACAACATATCGCCAAAACCGTATGGCGCTGGACGTTAACGCGATGGCTGATGATGTCGATATTGATGACGCGGTGACTCGCGTTGTGCCGACCGAAGGCGCGCTGGTTCTGGCCCGCTTTAAAGCGCGAGTCGGCGCGCGTGCCCTGGTAACGCTGAATCATAACGGTAAGCCTGTACCCTTTGGCGCAACGGTGACGGTGAATGATCGCCATGCGGAGGCGATTGTTGACGAGGCCGGGGAAGTCTATCTTTCCGGGTTATCAGCGCAAGGCGTTCTGCACGTTCGCTGGGGGAACCTGCCGGATCAACAGTGCGTCGCGTCCTATCATCTCTCTTCCTCCCGTCAGATTCTGAGTCGACAACATGCGGAGTGTCATTAAATGAAAATACCTCTTTTATTTGCTCTGCTGGCGGGAAGTGTCGTATCGCAGTACGCAATCGCAGACGTGTGTAAAAACGTTAACGGTGTACCTTCCAGTATTAATTACGATTTAACGACCACTCTGACGGCAGAACAAAACCAGGTGGGAAAGACGGTTCAACTGGAAAAAAGCCAGGAAGTTAATGTACAGGCGGTGTGTCCCGCCGGCGCGGCGACCAATAGCCAGACTTATCGCTCCTATGTGTCGCAATATCCGGTCGTAGAAACGAGCGGTAACTGGAAATATTTAAAGCTGGACCCGGACTATCTTGAAGGCGGAATGCGAATTGAGGATTCTGCGGTGGGCGATATCTATCCGCCGATGAACAATGTCCTGATGGGATATGATGAAAATGTGAAAGCGGGTCAACCGTTTTACGTTCGTGACTCAAATCTGGAGTTTCAGCTCAAAATTGTTAAACCGTTCGTCGGCACGGTGAATATTAGTCCTAAGACTATGTTCAATGTTTATGTCATGACCGCCGCAGGCGATCCGCTGACAGATGTCGTATACAGCATTCTTTATAGTGGAACGGTGACCGTACCGCAAAGCTGCGAAATCAACGCCGGACAAACGATTCTGGTGAATTTCGGCGCATTGTACAGTGGCAATTTCAACCATGCAGGCCAAAAGCCGGAGGGGGTACGAGCGAAAAAATTTAGCGTACCGGTAAAGTGCAGCGGCCTGGATTCGCAGGTCAATTTAACGATGCGCCTTATCGCTACGCCGGATAGCCACGTTCCCCAGGCTATCGCTTCGGATAATGCGGATGTCGGCGTAGTGGTCGAAACCGATGAAGGAAACGCGCTTATCCCCAATGATGCACAGAGCGTCGCGCCTTTTATCACCGATAGCGCCGGACGCGCTAACATCACATTGCAGGCCTACCCGGTAAGTACAACAGGCGAAACGCCAGCGGAAGGGGCGTTTACCGCGCTGGCCAGCCTGCGAGTGGACTTTGACTAAATGAACAGATCACACTGCGCTCTTTTTGCCATGGGACTGATGCTGTGTCCACAAATCAATGCCAGCGCTGACGACCTCGCTTATAACCTCGAATTTACCGGCACTATTGTGGCGCAAACCTGCGACATAGATATTTCCAGTCTCAGTCAAAGTATTGATTTAGGGCAGTTTGCGGTCGGCGATTTTCCTTCGACGGGAACAACGACAAAATTTAAGCCCTTTAATATCAACCTCAAGAATTGTTCCCGAGGAATTGCCGGGGCGAAGATCTGGTTTACCGGCGAACCCGATCCGGACAATCCCGCGCTACTGGCGATAACCGATACCGGAATGGGAAGCGGAAACATGTTAGCAAGCGGGGTTGGGGTGGAAATTCTGAATGATGATCAGGATACCATCAGTATCAATAATGCCGACTCGGTGGTCTATCCGTTGAAAGCCGGACGCAACACGCTGTCTTTTTATATTCGCTATAAATCGACCCGGCCTACGGTCACGTCCGGGAACGCGACGGCGGTCATGTATTTCGATATGCAGTATGAATGAGGAGCCATCGTAATTATGCGTAACGATATCCTGTACGGCATCGGGATGCTGTTGGCGGCATCCGGCGTCCAGGCGCATGATGGCCGGGTCTATGTCTCCGGAACCATCACGGACAATACGTGTTCGCTCTCTCCAGACTCGGAAAATATTAACGTGGCGATGGGCGCGGTTTCTCAACGGCAGTTTTATCGCGCAGGCGACGGTTCCGCATGGCAACCTTTTGCTATCGATTTACAAAACTGCGGCAGCACTGCCAGCGGCGTAACGGTCAGTTTTAGCGGTGCGGGGGACAGCCGTAATACGGATTTATTGGCGCTTACCGCAGGGGAAAGCGACGCTTCAGGCATTGGGATTGCGCTTTATGATCAAAATAAAACCTTAATCCCACTGGGGCAGGAGAGTGATGTAGTGACGCTCAGTCCGGGCCAGGCGTCGGCGCATCTGCAATTTTACGCGCGTTATCTTGCCGATGGCGGCACGGTAACGCCCGGGGATGCCAATGCCTCCGCAACCTTCATTCTTGCCTATGAATAAGTTCTTTTTACGCTGCGCAATATATTGGTGCTTGCTTCCCATATCATGGGCGCAGGCTGGCGTGGTGATTGGCGGTACTCGCTTTATCTATCATGCGGACGCCCCGGCATTAAGCGTACCGGTAAGTAACCATTCAGAAGCGTCCTGGTTAATTGATACGCATATTTTACCTGGCGGCCGCTGGCCCGGAACCAAAAACGAAGGGAATATCACGCCCTTCGTGGTCACGCCGCCATTATTTATGCTTTCAGCGCGCCAGGAAAACACGCTGCGGGTGGTTTATACCGGCGAACCGCTACCCGCCGACAGGGAAAGTCTGTTTACCTTGAGTATCGCCGCTATTCCCTCCGGTAAACCGGAAGCGAACCGTGTACAAATGGCGTTTCGTTCGGCTTTAAAATTGCTCTATCGCCCTGAGGGACTCGCCGGCAATCCGCAGCAGGCCTACCGGCATCTGATCTGGTCGCTTACCCCTGATGGCGCGACGGTACGCAATCCGACACCCTATTACGTTACGCTCTTTTTATTACGCGCTAACGAGCGCGCCCAGGACAACGCCGGGGTCGTGGTTCCCTTTGCAACGCGTCAAACGGACTGGTGCCGGCACACGGTTCGCTGCACTGTGCGCTGGCAAAGTATTAATGACTATGGGCGGGTAATGCCAGCGCAAACCGTGGATCTGACGCGTATTCATTAACCTATTTTTCAGGCGTCTCCCGATAGCGGGAGGCTTTCCGATCTTATCGAACGAGACTTTTATTATGTATTATCACGCGTTAAAACTTTCCCGACTGGCGATGTTGACGTTGGCAGGCGTTGCCGTATCCGCCTCGGCAATCGCCGCCGATTCTGCCCCGACGTCGCAAATTGGCCCGACGGCGGAAGCCTACATCGTCAGTCATCCGGATAAAGTGGGAGAGGTGGTGGCAACGTATTTGGCCGAACATCCGGAATTTTTGGTCGCCGCCAGCGAGACATTGCATCAGCGTCAGCAGATTGCGCAACAACAGGCATATGTTCAACTGGCATTACAGTATCGTGCTGAGTTGCTCAGTAGCAGCAGTCCTTCCGTTGGGCCCAACGAGGCAAAAGCGGCGGTGGTGATGTTCTTTGATTACCAGTGCTCGTGGTGTAGCAAAATGGCGCCAGTGGTCGAAAACCTGATTAAGGCGAACCCGGATACCCGGTTTATTTTCAAAGAGTTTCCTATTTTTTCCTCCCGCTGGCCGGTATCCGGACTGGCGGCCAGAGTCGGCGAACAGGTATGGCTTACCCAGGGCGGGGCGAAATATCTCGACTGGCATAATGCGCTTTATGCCACAGGGAAGGTGGAAGGCGCGTTAACGGAACACGATGTCTATACCCTGGCGCAACATTATCTAACGCCGACGCAGTTGGCCGCCGTAAAAGAAGCGCAAAGCAGCGGTGCAGTACATGATGCGCTCCTCACTAACCAGGCACTGGCGCAGCATATGGATTTTAGCGGCACGCCTGCTTTTGTCGTCATGCCTCAGACGCAAAACGGTGATGTAAAACGGGTGACCGTGATCCCGGGAAGCACGACTCAGGATATGTTGCAAATGGCGATTCAGAAAGCGAAGGGATAGTGTTCACTTGTCGGGAAGCGAAAGCTTCTCGTTATTAACCGCCACCAGAAGTGCAGGAAGGCTTATTATGCATGTCAGACACTATGTGGTGCCCGCGTTGTGGTTGCCGCTCATGGTTATCGGTGCGGCGCAGGCGGGAAGCCAGATACGGTTTCAGGGAACGGTTGTTGAAGCAGGATGCTGGAATGAGACGGGGGTACTGGAAGTGCGTTGCCATCGGCAGGACGGTATTGAGCGCCATATTATCGTGGAGAATATGACTACGTCGATCGCTTCACCGTATGCGATGGTGGAACCTCATTACCTGGATGAGGACAAACAGCTGGCGCTGCTGCGGATTATTTATGACTGAACATAGTATGCACATCTGAAGGAGGCATAATAACGGTGGTTAAGTGCTCCGTTGCTTAAAAACAGAGATGATAACCACCGAAAATATCCGCTTAGTGATCGCCTTATCTTCTCGTACAGCGCTAGAGGCGTATTGGAAGATAAAATAAGGCGAGCATCGCCAGAAATATAGAAATGATTACTGCGATGATATTTTTATGTCGGTATGGTTTTTTACAGGTATAGGGCTGGGGAAGGTCGCTTGTATCAATAACGATCTTTTCATTTATTTTTATACCATGCCTCGGTAAGGTCATAAGTAATTCCTGTAAACCTATTTTTAAGATTGGGGCGTAATAGATAAATTGGCTGTGTCAGGTTAGTATCGCTGATAAATTTGCCCCGTTCCCCCCAAACGGCGTACGCAACACCTTCACGGATAATCAATTCATGATGTGCGTTTTCTATTAAATAGCTCAGGCGCCGGGCCCGCATAAATGCTATTTTGAACGCTGCATTACTGCTCAAAGACGTGATTTTTCTTAATCATTTATTGTAAATAAACTCATTATTTATTTTATGCTGTCTCATGATTACTCCATTTGTGCTTTCAGGCCATGATATCCCACTTGTTCCGTATAGTCAGCATCGTTGCAACGTGTCCGCTATGCTATGAGCAAGGATAGGTTGGGGCGACAGGCCTGAGAAATCAACTGTCATTAAATTGGCTAAATTGTTTAAGTGAAATAAATGTTATTGTTTTTGTGTTCTTTTTATAAGCATGTTGATCCTGTTTTATCAATATTTAATGAGGTATGCATATAACGCGTCGTTTAAGGATTCTTAAACCATTTTTTTGAGCGACAAATAATATGTGTGTCATTATTTTTTATTCAATTGATGAGAATTGTCTGTTGTGATTCATTAATTTGAAAATGCGGTTGGTCACAAAAAAGGACATAAAAATAATATTTTGCTGCCGTTTATGTTTAATTTTATTAAGTGTTGCTATGATTTTAGGTTAAGCATTTTTTATGTGCTTGAATGATAATTTATGTTACCTGGTGTAACGTTTATTTCGGCCTATTGGTCGGTCTTATGGATGCTATAGGATATAGGTAAAAAGAACTAAATAAATATTCGATGATGACTTGCTTTCTCAGGGTGAAATTTTATGAGTTAATAGCGGTATAAAATATTTTTATGATTTTTTTGTTATTGCGCTATACGTAGTGACTATGCTGCACATCTTCAGAATATTACGTTGGACGGGCAGAGAAATTGCCTCTGCATTGCAGAAGTCTCATAACGTATAGTCTGGAGATCATTATGTACGTAAATTAACAGTCCTCACTCGTCATGCCTGTACCAAGAGCGCTGATGAATCAGAAAATTGATACCGATAACGCGATGGTGCAAAACCATAACGCCATATACCAACAGCTCCTCGACCAAATTCGTGAGGACAATACATATAAACATGCCGTTATTACCCTTAATCCTTATGGCACCGCGCCGTTAAGCCTTTATCCTGGTGTCTGAGTTGAAAGCAGCGAACCGGGTATCGTGGAGTTTCTGGTTTTTGACAACGGTAATTACCGTTCCCGCGAAGATAATATCAATCTGCCGCCATCGGATAACGACCGCATGAGAGTTGTTTTATTTATTGATGTCGTCAACACGCATGGTGTGATCCGGAACGATATTATTGATATGTTCCATATAATCAGCAATTTCCTGCGAGGTTTACAGCCCTTTAATGCCTTTGACATTTTTACCTTTCGTGAAGTCAAATCCGCCACGGCCTTTACCGATAAAGGAATCCAGTGCGACGGTACTGAATGTACTGTCTGCGACCTGTTTACCTTTGATATCAAATTTGACAATACGCTGTACCAGCGGTTTTGTGTTGTAGTGTTTGAATTTGGCCGTTTTCGACACATGCTGCATGCCGTTCTTCGGATCGGCTGCATGAGACATCATCGCCTTCAGAGCGTTACCGCTAATTTCCACGCTCATTACGTCGTTAGTAAAAGGATACATACTTAGAACATCACCGATCAGGTAATCATCGTCATATCAATAATGGTGTGATGGAGGGCACCGTTGTAGTGATGGCTGAGCTGGCAGGTTTTCAGGTATTGCTTACAGCGATAGAGTTGCACTCCTGAGGGGGAAATGACCGTTTCGGATCCCTCCCTGAGTTACGGAACAGCGGGGCAAATCACATCAATCTTTGTTATCAGTTATCCAAAAGGTAAAGCTTAGTACAACACTAAATCTGCGGTATGACCTAAAAAGATGAAGTGTTGATTTAATAATAAACATTGAGTTATTTTTTATAAAAAAACATTTCTCGACACATTATTTTTAAATAATTTTATCCTGCGTGATGTGAGATTTATATCACTATTCTATAACTAGATTTGGTTAAACTTTGACACCGGAGTAAAACATATTCATTGATGAATAAAATATAACCATGGGAAATATATTCAATGTCTCTGATAAAGCGAACAGTATTATTTAGTCTCTTACTTACAATATCTACTGTTTTTAGCCATTCTGTACATGCACTGGAATATAAGAATTCATTTGGATCAATTAATGCCGGTTATGCTGACTGGAATAGTGGATTCGTCAATGTACATCGTGGGGAGGTGTGGAAAGTAACTGCTGACTTTGGTGTCAACTTCAAAGAGGCAGAATTCTATTCATTTATTGAAAGCAACGTGTTAAATCACGCTGTTGCTGGAAGAAATCATACTGTTTCTGCCATGACTCATGTACGACTCTTTGATTCAGATTATACTTTCTTCGGCAAGATATATGGTCAATGGGATAACTCATGGGGCGATGACCTCGATATGTTTTATGGAGCGGGGTATTTAGGTTGGAGCGGGAGTTGGGGGTTCTTCAAACCCTATATTGGTCTGCATAATCAATCTGGTGATTATGTCTCGCAGAAATATGGGCAGACAAGCGGCTGGAATGGCTATGTTATTGGCTGGACTGCAGCCTATAATTTTAATTTATTTGGTGAAGATTTTGTTTTATCTGACTGGAATGAAATCGAACTAGATAGAAATGACGCTTATACGGAGCAGCAATTCGGTCGAAATGGATTAAATGGTGGATTAACACTGGCATGGAAATTTTATCCCCGCTGGAAAGCTACTGTGACATATCGTTATTTCGCGAACAAACTAGGTTATGACGGATATGGAGACCAGATGATTTATATGGTCGGATATTCATTTTAAATAAAATCAAAGGAGTTGAAATGAAAAAAACAGTCATTGCCAGCATGATTGGACTGGCGCTTTGTGCGACAAGTACGATATCTGTCGTGCACGCGGCTGCCGAAAAACGCCCGAACTTGGTTTTTATTGTGGCAGATGATCTTGGCTATGGTGATTTGGCGACTTACGGTCACCAGATAGTGAAAACCCCGAATATTGACCGCCTGGCGAAAGAAGGGGTCAAATTCACTGAATACTATGCGCCGGCTCCTTTGTGTTCTCCTTCCCGCGCCGGGATGTTAACAGGCCGTATGCCCTTCCGCACCGGTGTACGCTCCTGGATCCCTGAAGGTACTAATGTTTCTATTGGACGTAACGAATTGACCATAGCCAATCTGCTGAAACAGCAGGGTTACGATACCGCGATGATGGGTAAACTGCATCTCAACGCCGGGGGCGATCGTACCGATCAGCCGCAGCCGAAAGAGTTAGGTTTTGATTACTCGCTGGTGAACCCGGCTGGCTTTGTGACCGATGCTACGCTGGATAATGCCAAAGAGCGCCCGCGTTACGGCGTCGTTCACCCAACCGGCTGGATGCGTAACGGCAAACATATTGATCGTGCCGATAGCATCAGCGGCGAATTTGTCAGTTCTGAAGTGGTGAACTGGCTAGATAACAAGAAAGACGACAAACCGTTCTTCTTATACGTTGCCTTTACGGAAGTTCACAGCCCGCTGGCCTCGCCGAAAAAATACCTCGATATGTATTCACAATACATGAGCGAATACCAGAAGCAGCATCCCGATCTGTTCTACGGCGACTGGGCGGATAAACCGTGGCGCGGTACCGGTGAATATTACGCCAATATCAGCTATATGGATGCGCAAGTCGGTAAAGTACTGGATAAAATTAAAGCGATGGGGGAAGAAGATAATACCATTGTCATCTTCACCAGTGATAACGGCCCGGTGACGCGTGAAGCGCGTAAAGTCTACGAGCTGAACCTCGCAGGCGAGACTGACGGTCTGCGCGGACGTAAAGATAACCTGTGGGAAGGCGGTATTCGCGTTCCGGCAATTATCAAATACGGTAAACACATTCCACAGGGCGTCGTTACCGATACGCCGGTGTATGGTCTGGACTGGATGCCGACGCTGGCGAACATGATGGATTTCAAACTGCCGACTGATCGTACATACGACGGGCAATCGCTGGTTCCGCTGTTGGAGCAGAAAACGTTAAAACGTAATAAGCCGCTGATCTTCGGTATTGATATGCCGTTCCAGGATGATCCGACCGATGAGTGGGCGATCCGCGACGGTGACTGGAAAATGATCATCGATCGTGAAAATAAACCTAAATACCTCTATAACCTGAAAAAAGATCGGTTCGAAACGCTGAACCAAATTGGCAAACAGCCTGAAATTGAAAAACAGCTGTATGGCAAGTTCCTGAAAATGAAACAGGACATCGATAACGACTCATTAATGAAAGCCCGTGGCGACAAACCAACGCCGGTGACCTGGGGCTAAAAGGATAATTATAAAAAATTAAGTATGCCACTTAGGGCTCTGCCCGCCTGATTCAGCGCCCTCGTGCTGAGTCAGGTTCTTTTATTTTAGGGATACGGAAAATATGCAACGGAAAAGCTGTCAGGTAATGATCAAACCGACCGGGTCGGTGTGTAATCTTGATTGTAAATATTGCTTCTATCTGGAAAAGGAAATGCTCTATCCCGATAGAAAAAACCATTACAAGATGACGGAAGAAACGCTAGCGTTGTTTGTGCAACAGCATATTGCGGCGCAGGACGTAGATGAAGTGATTTTTGCGTGGCAGGGTGGGGAACCGACGCTGATGGGGCTGCCATTTTACCGCCAGGCGGTAGCGCTCCAGCAACGTTATGCTAATGGAAAAGCCATCGTTAATACTTTTCAGACCAATGGCATTCTGATTGATGATGAATGGGCAAGATTCTTCAGGGCGCATGACTTTCTGGTTGGTATTTCGATTGATGGCGATGCGGCGCTGCACGACGAATGGCGGGTAACTCGCGCAGGGCAACCTACCCATCATAAAGTTGAACAGGCGATAAAATGCCTGGCGAGTCATGGCGTTGAATTTAATACTCTCACGGTGGTGAGTCAGAGCAATATGCTACACCCGCAGCGGGTTTATGCGTATCTGAAATCTATCGGCAGCCGCTATATGCAGTTTATTCCGCTAGTGGAAAGAGCGGCAAATAAAGACGGAATGCTGGCGCATCCGCAGGACGAGAAAACCGCAGTAACCCCCTGGTCAGTGGACGGATTACAGTTTGGAAAGTTCCTGAATGCCATTTTTGATATCTGGATCCGCGAAGATATTGGTGATATCGGCATTCAACTCTTTGAACAAACGCTGGCGGCATGGTGTGGACTCCCCCCTCAGGTTTGCGTTTTTGCGCCCGTTTGCGGTAGCGCTTTTGCAATGGAAATGAATGGCGATGTGTATAACTGCGATCATTTCGTTTACCCGCAATATAAGCTCGGCAATATTAACGGCACGCCGCTGCGTCAGATGAATAATAGCGCGCAAAACCAGCAGTTTGGTCTCGATAAAAGCCGCACGATGGCGCAGGAATGCCATACCTGCCCGTGGCAATTCGCCTGTTATGGCGGTTGCCCTAAACACCGCTTTTTGCCTTCGGCTTGCGGACCGATGAAGCAAAACTATCTTTGTGCCGGCTATCAGTGCTTTTTCTCTCATACCGCGCCGATGATGAAAGCGATGAAAACCCTTTACGTAAATAACCTGTCACCGGCGGAGATCCGGTCTGTTTTTTTTAAGTAATGCTCAAGGAGGAACGCATGTTTGCCAATATTAATGTGGACTGCTGTAAAACGCCGGGATGTAAAAATCTGGGCGTGTTGAACAGTCCGGATTATGTCCGCCAGGGAAAAGATGTTCTTTGTCGGGAATGTGGTTTCCTGTTTCCTGTTATTTCCGCTGGGGCGTTAAATCTTTTTCGCCACACGGTAAACCGGGGATGGAAAGGCCTGGTCAAACAGTGTCCTGCCTGCGGCAGCACCTCATTAAAGAAATACGGCTTCTCGACTCAGGGAGAACACCGCATGGCGTGTAGTCAGTGTCGGAAAACGTTCATCGTCCCCGAAAAGGCAAAAAGCGATTGCCGACAGGACGAGCTGGCAACCCTAATTGAGGAAGGGACATCGCTTGCCGGGATCCGCTCACAGCTGAAATTAGACAGCACAGGCCTTAACCGGGCGCTGTTTAAACTATCCCGTAATGCAAACCTTGCGGAGCGATGCCAGCAGTTTCCGGCCTTCGATATCGCACTCAGCACCCGCGCTTTCCGGGTGAACTATAACGGTGGAGACAGCAGCCTGTATGTTCTGGTGACGGCAGAAGAACAAAGCGGAAGGGTGGTGGCGATTTCGTCAAATTATTCAGCACAGCCGCTGGATAAAGCCTGGCAGTATCAGTCGTATTATGAAGAACGGCTACCTCCGGGAACACTGGCGCATATGGTGCAACGTAAGGAAGCGATTACAGCGCGCCGCGAAACTTTATTTGATATCGATTACGGTCCGGCCTCGTTATATAAGAATGACTCCGGAATGATCGTAAAGCCGGTGTTGCCTGCCTACCGCCATTTTGAACTGGTGCGGATGCTGACGGACGAACGCACCTTAAACGTTCAGCATTACCTCGATCATGAATGCTTTATTCTGGGGGGATGCATGATGGCGAACATGCCGCATGTCCATCAGGGCCGTTGCCATATTTCATTTGTCAAAGAACGCGGTACGACGCCGCTGCAAAAAGATATTCCGCCACGCCTGTTTTTAAGCGGCGGTATCCGTAACAATGTCTGGCGTACTTTTTCTACCCGCGATTATGCTATGGCGGTGTGTAATCTCACCGGTAATAAAAAAATCACCCAGCAACGCTATGCTACGTTACAAGGCGCGACGGCGTTCATTAATTATTTGTATGCGCATCCTTTTTTGGCGCAGCTTAATCGTCTGTCACCGGCAAATGTGACGGCAACGCTGGATTATCTGAAGTATGAATATAATCAATCCCGTAAGGTCGGATAACGCATCGCATGCCGTGTGATAGAGCTGAGTCGATGGCTTTTGATTATCAGCACAACCCTCTCCAGCGTATCTATTTCGTTGTTCCAGCAAGGAACGACAACGATATACTGGAGAGATCATGGGGCCGTTCAAACATCAAAAGAATACGCTTCCTGCCCCGTGTCTTGCCGTCAATCAGAGGATTGATAAGCAAAATGCGATGGTGCTCAACCATACGGCGATTTATGAGCACAGCCTCAGCCAGATTACAGAAAGTAATACAGTACAAAATGCGCTGATTATTCTTAATCCGTTTATGGCCGCGCCATCTCTTGCCAGCCTGGCGAGAGCGATATTATCGATCCGCAGGCGGGCAGCGAGGCGATGGGGCTGCTAATTTTCCAGGAGATTGCGCCTACGGAGAAAACCGTGCTTTTTGAAGCGACTATGACGTCAGGTTACTACAAAAACGCGGAAACGAACGGGGAAGGCTATCGCTACGATATTACCAGTTTCCGGGTGTATAAAATGGATCTGTACGCGTAGCGGTCTATCATCAATGACTGACTGCACTAAAAAAGTCCGGCGTAAGTCGGACTTCATTTCGTAAAAAACGAGCTATTCATCATATATAATCTAATTTTAACGATGAGTCAGGCGAGGTAAGATAGTAGATTCGAAGAATTCACCTGATTGAGAGAATAAAAAGTGAAACATCTGCACCGATTTTTTAGCAGCGATGCCTCTGGGGGCATCATTCTCATCATCGCCGCTGCGCTGGCTATGCTGATGGCCAATATGGGCGCGACCAGTGGATGGTATCATGATTTTCTGGAGACGCCGGTTCAGCTACGGGTTGGGGCGCTTGAGATCAACAAAAACATGCTGTTGTGGATCAACGATGCGCTGATGGCCGTGTTTTTCCTGTTGATTGGCCTGGAAGTTAAGCGCGAACTGATGCAAGGCTCGTTAGCCAGTCTGCGCCAGGCCGCTTTTCCGGTGATTGCCGCCATCGGCGGGATGATTGTACCGGCATTGCTCTATCTGGCCTTTAACTACTCCGATCCGGTCACTCGCGAGGGCTGGGCTATTCCTGCCGCGACGGATATCGCCTTTGCGCTGGGCGTGCTGGCGCTGTTGGGCAGCCGGGTTCCGCTGGCGCTGAAAATATTCCTGATGGCGCTGGCGATCATCGATGATCTCGGCGCCATCGTTATTATCGCACTGTTTTATACCAGCGATCTTTCTATCGTCTCGCTGGGCGTAGCGGCGTTCGCGATTGCCGTGCTGGCGCTGCTGAACCTGTGCGGCGTCAGACGGACTGGGGTATATATTCTGGTCGGGGCAGTGCTGTGGACGGCGGTACTGAAGTCCGGCGTTCACGCGACGCTGGCAGGCGTCATTGTCGGCTTCTTTATTCCGCTGAAAGAAAAACACGGTCGCTCGCCGGCCAAGCGTCTGGAGCATGTTCTGCACCCGTGGGTCGCGTACCTGATCCTGCCGCTCTTCGCTTTTGCGAATGCCGGCGTTTCTCTTCAGGGCGTCACGATTGACGGTCTGACCTCCATGCTGCCGTTGGGAATTATTGCCGGTCTGCTGATTGGTAAGCCGCTGGGGATTAGCCTGTTTTGCTGGCTGGCGCTGCGTTTCAAGCTGGCGCATCTGCCGCAAGGGACCACTTATCAGCAAATCATGGCGGTCGGCATTTTGTGTGGCATTGGCTTTACGATGTCCATCTTTATCGCCAGCCTGGCATTTGGCAATGTCGATCCGGAACTTATTAACTGGGCGAAATTGGGCATTTTGATTGGTTCATTGCTCTCCGCAGTGGTGGGGTATAGCTGGTTGCGCGCGCGTTTGAACGCGCCGGCATAACCAGTACGAAGGAAAGGGGGAGCGATGAATCGCTCCCTTGCGACATTGAACAGGGAGAGGAATGAGCATGTCTCATATTAACTACAACCATCTTTATTACTTCTGGCATGTCTATAAAGAAGGTTCTGTCGTGGGTGCCGCAGAGGCGCTTTTTCTGACGCCGCAAACCATTACGGGTCAAATTAAAGCCCTGGAAGAGCGTTTACAGGGGAAGCTATTTAAACGTAAGGGACGCGGTCTTGAGCCCAGCGAACTGGGCGAGCTGGTTTTTCGCTATGCGGACAAAATGTTTACGCTAAGCCAGGAGATGCTGGATATCGTCAATTACCGCAAAGAATCAAACCTGTTGTTTGATGTCGGCGTCGCCGATGCTTTATCCAAGCGTCTGGTCAGCAGCGTTCTGGATGCGGCGGTGGTGGTGGACGAACCCATACATCTGCGTTGCTTTGAGTCGACGCACGAAATGTTGCTCGAACAGCTCAGCCAGCACAAGCTGGATATGATTATCTCCGACTGCCCGATAGATTCCACGCAGCAGGAGGGGCTATTCTCAGTCAAAATCGGCGAATGCAGCGTCAGTTTCTGGTGTACGAATCCGCTTCCTGAAAAAGCGTTCCCTGCCTGCCTGGAAGAGCGACGGTTGCTGGTGCCGGGACGTCGCTCAATGCTGGGGCGTAAGTTGTTGAACTGGTTTAATTCGCAGGGGTTGCAGGTTGAGATCCTCGGTGAATTTGATGACGCGGCCTTAATGAAGGCGTTTGGCGCGACGCACGATGCGATTTTTGTGGCGCCGAGCCTTTATTCACTGGATTTTTATGCCGATGAGTCGGTAATAGAGATTGGGCGCGTGGAGAATGTCATGGAAGAATATCATGCGATTTTTGCCGAGAGAATGATCCAGCATCCGGCGGTGCAGCGTATTTGCAATGCGGACTACTCGGCATTGTTTAAACTACAGTAGACATACCTACCGTAATACTTCCGGCTGCGGAACTAGCCCGCAGCCGGAATCATTCTACAAGTTCAGCAGGCTACGGTACTGCCCACCTTCGCGGATAAACACCGGAATTCTGTTCAGTGGCGTAGCGTAATGCAGCGTCTGCCCTCCTGAATAGCTTTCACCGGTCGCAAGATCCGTCCATGTTTCCCCTTCTGGTAGCCAGACATCACGCTCGCGCATACCTTCATGCATGACGGGGGCGATCAGCAGGTCAGGACCAAAACAATACTGGTCGGTGATTGCCCAACTTGTTTCCTGTTCGGGGAATTCAAAGAACAGGGGGCGCATCACTGGCGAATTGTGCTTATGGGTTTCCTCCATCAGCGCTTTGATATAGGGCTTGAGTTTTTCTCGCAACGCCAGGCAACCTGTCAGTACGTCGCATACTTCCTCACCGTAGCTCCAGACCTCGTTCGGCGCACCTGTAGGGCACTGGGCGATACCATCCCGGTACGGTTGTGCAGGTAAAATCTGCGGATCGCGGTTGCCGTGCAGACGCATCACCGGGCTAAAGACGCCCCACTGAAACCAGCGAATCAGCAATTCATGGAATTTCGGGTCGTGAATATTACCGCCATGGAAACCGCCGATATCCGTCGTCCACCACGGTATCCCCGCGATTCCCATATTGAGTCCGGCGGCAAACTGGTTGCGCAGCGATCTAAACGAGGAGTGAATATCACCTGACCAGACCAGTGCGCCGTACTTCTGACTGCCGGCCCAGGCGCAGCGTAGCAGGTTGATAACCTGGTCTTCGCCATCGGCTTTCATGCCGTCAAAAAAGGTTTTAGCGTACATACGTGGGTAGATATTGCCCACTTCCAGTACCGGCCCGGCATGGTAGCGATAGTTGTCGTAGTCGTAAACGCTGAACTCAGGTTCGGCTTCATCTAACCAGAATAACTTCACGCCTTTATCGTAATAGTTGCGTTTGGCTTTGCCCCAGACGTAGTCGCGCGCGCCCGGATGAGTCGCATCAAAGTAAGTGGTATTGCCGAGGAAATCCATATTGATCGGCAAGCCACGTTCCGTTTGTACCAGCCAGCCGTTTTCGCGCATCTCCCGATAGCTTTCGGTACGGTTATCTACCGTCGGCCAGACGGAGACCATCAGCTCAATTCCCAGCGATTTCAGCTCGGCAATCATGGCATCAGGATCGGGCCAGTCGCGCGCATCGAACATCCAGTCACCCTGATTCGGCCAGTGAAAGAAGTCGATAACGATCACTGAGATAGGCAGATTGCGACGCTTATATTCGCGGGCGACCTCCAGCAGCTCTTCCTGCGTGCGATAACGGAGTTTGCACTGCCAGAAGCCCATGGCGTAGTCCGGCATCATCGGCGGTGTGCCGGTAGCCAGCGCGTAAGCCCGGCTAATTTCTGCCGGGGTATCGCCAGCCGTGATCCAGTAGTCCAGCTGTTCGCTGACCTGCGCTTCCCATTCGGTAACGTTTTGGGCAAAGGTTACGCGTCCGACTGCCGGATTGTTCCATAAAAATCCGTAGCCCAGACTGGAGAGCATAAACGGTACTGAGGCCTGGGAGTTACGTTGCGCCAGCTCAAGCACGCATCCTTTGAGATCCAGGTTGGCCTGTTGATACTGCCCCATACCATAAATTTTTTCCCCTTCGGTGGCTTCGAAGCGGGCTTTCAGTGAATATTTCCCACCCTGAATCGGGCGGAACTCGCGTCCCTCAAGGTTGAGTGCGCTGACGTACTGGCCGTGAGATGATTCATCCTCGCCAATTTCGCCCCGCAGGCGCCAGAACTCCTGCAACAGGGGTTTGTGTGGATGGCGGTAAAAGGTAACTTGTCCTTTTTGATTGACGATAGCGATAATTTTGCCGTTGGTCAGCGTTGCCTGGTGGTGCTCATAATCAATGTGGCACTGACTTTCTGCGACTGGCTCAGTCAATGCCCAGTCTTCATTTCTCATTACCGGCAGATGACGGCCGCTGCGTACGCGCAGGCTGTTCTCGCCCCAGGGTTCAATCCATAAATAGCGATCGTTTTGCTGCCAGACCAGACGACGCGGGTCTTGTTGCATAAATGGCATGGTGGTGCCTCCCATATTCGAGGGTGAAGGTAAAGAACGTTATGAGTTGATGGTTTCCAGATCGTGGCGAATCTTCTCTTCCATCGCTTCGTATTTGCGAAAGAAAAGTAGTGGGATCGCTGCGAGCGCGAAGAGTAGGGCGGGTGCCCAGATAAAGGCCCAGATAATTCCCTCCAGACCCGCAGCACTCTGGACATGGTTGGGGACATAGCCAAAACTGTTCATGATCCAGGCGGCGAAAGCGGTGCCGAGGCCACTACCCATCTTGATGCAGAAGGTGCTGCCGAAGGCGATAAGAATGCCGGTAGCCTTAATACCGGTCTTCCAGGCACCGAAATCGACGGCGAACCCCAGCATGGCAAACGGCATTGAGCAGGCGATACCGCTGCCGATATTGCCGAGTATCCAGGCGGCGATGAGGAAAGTAATGTTGTCCGCTGCCAGCCACATCATGACGCCGCCAAACGTGGCGACCAGCAGACCGCCTACCCATATCCAGGTTTTAGCCAGGTATTTGCTAAAGAAGGGGATAGCGATGATAAACAGGATCTGAATCGTCGCCAGGCTGTTAATCAGCGGTACCAGATCTTTACGGTCGAGGTTGTAGGTCAGATAATAGACAATGGTCGTGTTGCGCTGCTGTAGGGCAATCCAGAAGATCAGATTAGCCAGCACCATCAGGATCCACGGCCAGTTACCTTTCATCGCCGCGAAACTTTTTTTCATCGGCAACTTAGGTTCATGCTGTATTTTATCCGTATCCATTTCACGAATGTTTTTAAACGCAAAGAGCGTTAGCGCGCAGGATATAATGGCAAATGTAATTGCCGTATAAATAAAACCAGCGTGATCATCACCGTTACCTAAAAAAGCGACTAACGGCAAGGCGGTCGCGTTCATTAATAAAACCCCAATTTGCCCACCGGTCATTCGCCAGGAATTTAAAACCAGTCTTTCCTTGGGAGATAAGGTCATCAGGGGTAATATTGCACTGAGTGGTGTATTAAGTCCGGTAAATAGAATGCTGGCAATCATATAAGATATTGCTGCATAGATGGCTTTTCCTGTCATACTGATATCAGGAGACCAAAATGACAGCGCGCTGAATACCGCAAAAGGCAGCGGTAACCATAAAAACCAGGGACGACATTTACCGTAGCGTGAACGCGTTTTATCGATGATGATCCCCCATATGGGGGCGTCTATGCCATCGATAATACGCGCCAGCAGCAGGATAACGCCTGCTACGGCAAGGCTAATGCCCGCAACGTCTGTGTAGAAATATAAAATGTACGTTGAACCGAAGCAGTACAGCAGATTACCCGCCACATCCAAAGAGCCATAGCTAATACGCTGTAGTAAAGACAATGATGCTGACCCGGAAGGCTGGGTATCCTCAATGACAGAACTCATAATGATAACTCCGATATTGGTACGATACGCCCAGAAAAACAACCTCTACTTTCTAAGCAAGTTTTGAATATTATTTTTATGTCGTTTTTGAATTTAACCTCAGATTAAAATGAGTAAGTAAGGTGTACATGAAAAGTAGTTAACCCGACGGCATCAATCAATTATCAAATCTTACATCAGGATTGCGTTTATTAGTTTTTGAATGAGCGATGTTTCTATTTGCTAAGGTGGTCACAGTTTTTTTAATAATGAAATAAAAAAAGGAAAACAGTGAAAGAAAATAACTTTCAAGTATTACGTGACGTGGCTAAGGGAGGAGTAGCTGAAAAAAGAGGCTGGTTAGTAAGAGCGTTAACGAGTGAGATCGGCGCCAGCGGTTGACGAGAAAAACGGCAGATAGCAGGCATAAAAAAACCCGCTTTACGCGGGTTTTTTTACAAAGCTGATAACAAGCAGGCGATTAAGCCAGTTTGTTGATCTGTGCAGTCAGGTTAGCTTTATGACGTGCAGCTTTGTTTTTGTGGATCAGACCTTTAGCAGCCTGACGGTCCACGATCGGTTGCATTTCGTTAAATGCTTTCAGTGCAGCAGCTTTGTCGCCAGCTTCGATAGCTGCGTATACTTTCTTGATGAAAGTACGCATCATAGAGCGACGGCTTGCGTTGTGCTTACGAGCCTTTTCAGACTGAACGGCGCGCTTCTTAGCTGATTTGATATTAGCCAAGGTCCAACTCCCAAATGTGTTCTATATGGACAATTCAAAGGCCGAGGAATATGCCCTTTTAGCCTTCTTTTGTCAATGGATTTGTGCAAATAAGCGCCGTTTAAATTGCAGCACTCGTTGCGTAGTGATGGCGCAGGATTCTACCAGCTTGCGTGCTGTGAATACAGCCTTTCCATGAGAAAAATTGCATTAAGCGGCGGGTTTTGGGGCGGAGTTTGCCGCATGGCGATGAAAAGCATCTTCTTTATGTTTCCTCAGGGCAATAGTCGGTTAACCTTGACCGCTGTACAAGGTATACTCTTGCGATTTTCACTGTTTTGAGTCAGACATGAAGCTGATACGCGGCATACATAATCTCAGTCAGGCCCCGCATGGGTGTGTGCTGACCATTGGTAATTTCGACGGCGTACATCGAGGGCATCGCGCTCTACTGCAGGGTTTGCAGGAAGAAGGACGCAGACGCGGTCTGCCGGTGGTGGTCATGATTTTCGAACCGCAGCCGCTGGAGCTGTTCGCGACGGATAAAGCGCCCGCTCGCCTGACGCGCCTGCGTGAAAAACTGCATTACCTTGCGCAGTGCGGCGTGGACTATGTGCTGTGCGTGAAATTCGATCGCCGCTTTGCCGCTTTGACGGCGCAAACGTTTATCAGCGAACTGCTGGTGGAGCGACTTGGCGTGCAATTTCTTGCCGTCGGCGATGATTTCCGCTTTGGTGCTAGCCGCGCGGGCGATTTCTTGTTATTACAGAAGGCGGGGGCGGAGTATGGTTTTGCGGTTTCCAGCACCCAAACCTTTTGTGAAGGCGGCGTGCGTATCAGTAGTACCGCAGTGAGACAGGCGCTGGCGGAAGATAACCTGGCGCTTGCCGAAAGCCTGCTGGGACATCCCTTTACTATTTCCGGGCGTGTCGTTCATGGCGACGAGCTGGGACGTACCATTGGCTTCCCGACGGCGAACTTACCGCTGCGCCGTCAGGTCTCCCCGGTAAAAGGGGTCTATGCGGTGGAAGTCACCGGGCTTGGCGATAAGCCGTTACCCGGCGTAGCGAACATTGGCACTCGTCCAACGGTGGCTGGCGTGCGTCAACAACTGGAAGTGCACCTGCTGGACGTTGTAATGGACCTCTACGGTCGCCATATAGATGTAATACTGCGTAAAAAGATACGTAATGAGCAGCGATTTGCGTCGCTTGATGAGCTAAAAGCGCAAATCGCACGCGATGAGTTAACGGCCCGCAAGTTTTTTGGGCTAGCCGGGCAGGTGTAATCCTGACGGTGTTTATCAAACCGAAATACGGAACCGAGAATCTGATGAGTGACTATAAATCGACCCTGAATTTGCCGGAAACAGGGTTCCCGATGCGCGGCGACCTCGCCAAGCGTGAACCGGGAATGCTGGCGCGTTGGACCGATGATGATCTGTACGGCATCATTCGTGCGGCCAAAAAAGGCAAAAAAACCTTCATTCTGCATGATGGCCCTCCATATGCGAATGGCAGCATTCATATTGGTCACTCAGTTAACAAGATTCTGAAAGACATTATCGTGAAGTCCAAAGGACTGTCGGGATTTGACTCGCCTTACGTGCCGGGCTGGGACTGTCACGGTCTGCCTATCGAGCTGAAAGTCGAGCAGGAGTTCGGTAAGCCGGGCGAGAAATTCACTGCCGCTGAATTCCGCGCCAAGTGCCGCGAATATGCCGCTACGCAGGTTGACGGCCAGCGTAAAGACTTCATTCGTCTGGGCGTGTTGGGCGACTGGTCGCATCCGTACCTGACCATGGACTTCAAAACCGAAGCTAACATCATCCGCGCGCTGGGCAGAATTATCAAAAACGGTCATCTGCACAAAGGCGCTAAGCCGGTGCACTGGTGCGTTGACTGCCGTTCCGCGCTGGCGGAAGCGGAAGTTGAATATTACGACAAAACGTCGCCGTCTATCGACGTGGCGTTCCGCGCCGTCGATCAGGATGCGGTGAAAGCGAAGTTTGGTTTGCCGGGCGTGAGCGGCCCGATCTCGTTGGTCATCTGGACCACCACGCCGTGGACTCTGCCGGCTAACCGCGCCATCTCCCTGGCGCCGGACTTTGATTATGCGCTGGTGCAGATTGACGGACAGGCGGTGATTCTGGCGAAAGATCTGGTTGAAAGCGTCATGCAGCGTATTGGCGCGGCTGAATACACCATTCTCGGTACCGTAAAAGGCGCGGAGCTGGAACTGCTGCGCTTTACCCATCCGTTTATGGGCTTTGACGTGCCGGCGATCCTCGGCGATCACGTCACCCTGGACGCAGGTACCGGCGCGGTACATACCGCCCCTGGTCACGGCCCGGATGACTACGTGATCGGTCAAAAGTATGGCCTGGAAACGGCTAACCCGGTTGGGCCGGACGGCGCTTACCTGCCAGGCACATATCCAACGCTTGACGGTGTTAACGTCTTCAAAGCGAACGATATCGTTATTGAACTGCTGAAAGAAAAAGGCGCGCTACTGCATGTCGAAAAAATGCAGCACAGCTATCCGTGCTGTTGGCGTCACAAAACGCCGATCATTTTCCGCGCGACCCCGCAGTGGTTCGTCAGCATGGATAAAGAAGGGCTTCGTCAACAGTCCCTGAAAGAGATCAAAGGCGTTCAGTGGATCCCGGACTGGGGTCAGGCGCGTATTGAATCAATGGTCGCTAACCGTCCTGACTGGTGTATCTCACGTCAGCGTACCTGGGGCGTACCGATGTCGCTGTTCGTGCATAAAGAAACGCAGGAGCTGCTGCCGATTGAGCGTACTCTGGCGGCGATGGAAGAGGTGGCGAAACGCGTCGAAGTTGACGGTATCCAGGCATGGTGGGATCTCGACCCGAAAGAGATCCTCGGCGAAGATGCTGATCAATACGAGAAAGTTCCGGATACGTTGGACGTTTGGTTTGATTCGGGTTCCACCAGTTACTCCGTGGTTGACGCACGTCCGGAATTCGCCGGTCACGCTGCCGATATGTATCTGGAAGGCTCTGACCAGCATCGCGGCTGGTTTATGTCCTCCCTGATGATTAGCGTGGCGATGAAAGGCAAAGCGCCATACCGCCAGGTACTGACTCACGGCTTCACCGTCGATGGTCAGGGGCGCAAAATGTCCAAGTCCATCGGTAACACCGTATCGCCGCAGGATGTGATGAATAAACTGGGCGCGGATATCCTGCGTCTGTGGGTGGCGTCTACTGACTATACCGGCGAAATGGCGGTCTCTGACGAGATCCTCAAACGCGCCGCCGACAGCTATCGTCGTATCCGTAATACCGCGCGCTTCCTGCTGGCGAACCTCAATGGCTTCAATCCGGCCACCGATATGGTCAAACCGGAAGAGATGGTGGTGCTGGACAGGTGGGCGGTGGGCTGCGCGAAAACGGCGCAGCAAGAGATTCTGAAGGCATACGAAGCTTACGACTTCCATGAAGTGGTACAGCGCCTGATGCGCTTCTGCTCCGTTGAAATGGGCTCGTTCTACCTCGACATCATCAAAGACCGCCAGTACACCGCGAAGGCTGATAGCGTCGCGCGTCGTAGCTGCCAGACTGCGCTGTATCATATCGCAGAAGCTCTGGTTCGCTGGATGGCGCCGATCATGTCCTTCACGGCTGATGAAATCTGGGGCTACCTGCCGGGCGAGCGTGAAAAATATGTCTTCACCGGCGAATGGTACGACGGGTTGTTTGGCCTGGAAGAGAATGAAGAATTTAATGACGCATTCTGGGACGATGTCCGCTATATCAAGGACCAGGTCAACAAAGAGCTGGAAAATCAGAAAGCCAATGGCATCAAATCGAACCTGGAAGCAAAAGTGACGCTGAAATATGCTGACGATGCTAACGGTACGATTAAGAAGCTGAAACTGTTGGGTGAAGAGGTCAGATTTATCTTCATTACTTCCCAGTTCGTGATTTCTGAACAAGCGGGGGGTATTGATGATGAAAATATTCAGTACAATGCTGGTAATACGACAGTTCAGGCAGTGGTAACGCGTGCCGAGGGTGATAAGTGTCCGCGCTGCTGGCACTACACTACTGATGTCGGCAAGGTGGCGGAACATGCAGATATCTGCGGACGCTGTGTCAGCAACATCGCCGGTAATGGCGAACAACGTAAATTTGCCTGATGAGTAAACCACTCTGTTCAACAGGACTACGCTGGCTATGGCTGGTAGTAGTCGTGCTGATTATCGATTTGGGCAGCAAATACCTGATCCTCCAGAATTTCGCTCTGGGGGATACGGTAGGGCTGTTCCCGTCGCTTAATCTGCATTATGCGCGTAACTACGGCGCGGCTTTTAGCTTCCTGGCGGATAGCGGCGGCTGGCAGCGCTGGTTCTTTGCCGGGATTGCGATAGGGATCTGCGTAATTCTTTTGGTGATGATGTATCGCTCGAAAGCAACGCAGAAGCTGAATAACATCGCTTATGCGTTAATCATCGGCGGCGCGCTGGGGAATTTGTTCGATCGTCTGTGGCACGGCTTCGTTGTCGATATGATCGATTTTTACGTCGGCGACTGGCATTTCGCGACGTTCAACCTTGCCGATAGCGCGATCTGTATCGGTGCTGCGCTGATAGTACTGGAAGGCTTTTTGCCGAAGCCGACAGCGAAAGAACAGGCATAAGCGTAAATACCGGGTGGCGCTTATCCGGTTTTGTAGGCCTGATAAGCGCAGCGCCATCAGGCAAACGTGGTGCCGGATGGCGGTGAAAACGCCTTATCCGGCCTACGGTTTTATCGTTCTTTGTGCCTCCGGGCAAAACACGTGAGCAATTTGCATGTCTAAATCCGTACAGAGCAACAGCGCGATCCTCGTTCACTTCACCCTGAAACTGGATGATGGCTCAACGGCGGAATCTACCCGCAATAACGGCAAGCCAGCCCTGTTCCGTCTTGGCGATACCTCGCTTTCCGAAGGTCTGGAGCAGCAGCTTCTGGGGTTGAAAGAAGGGGAAAAGAAAGCGTTTTCGCTGGAGCCTGACGCCGCGTTTGGCGTCCCCAGTCCGGACTTGATCCAGTATTTCTCGCGCCGTGAGTTTATGGCGGCGGGCGAACCGGAAGTCGGGGCGATTATGCTTTTTACCGCAATGGATGGCAGCGAAATGCCTGGCGTGATTCGCGAAATCAACGGCGACTCGATTACCGTTGATTTTAACCATCCGCTGGCCGGGCATACCGTTCACTTTGATATTGAAGTGCTGGAAATCGATCCGGCGCTGGAGGCATAAACATGCAGATCCTGTTGGCCAACCCACGCGGTTTTTGCGCCGGGGTAGACCGCGCTATCAGCATTGTTGAAAATGCGCTCGCTATTTACGGCGCGCCAATTTACGTTCGGCACGAAGTCGTGCATAACCGCTATGTAGTGGACAGCCTGCGCCAGCGCGGGGCGATCTTTATAGAGCAAATTAGCGAAGTGCCGGATGGCGCCATTCTGATCTTCTCCGCTCATGGGGTTTCCCAGGCGGTGCGTAACGAGGCGAAAAGCCGCGATCTTACCGTTTTTGACGCCACCTGCCCGCTGGTGACGAAAGTCCATATGGAAGTGGCGCGCGCCAGCCGTCGCGGTGAAGAATCTATTCTCATCGGCCACGCCGGGCACCCGGAAGTGGAAGGCACCATGGGCCAGTACAGCAACCCGGAAGGGGGGATGTACCTGGTTGAGTCGCCAGAGGACGTCTGGACGCTGAATGTCAAAAATGAAGGCAAGCTCTCCTTCATGACGCAAACCACGCTTTCCGTGGACGATACGTCCGATGTGATTGATGCGCTGCGTAAACGCTTTCCGAAAATCGTCGGCCCGCGCAAAGACGATATTTGCTATGCCACTACTAATCGTCAGGAAGCAGTGCGGGCGCTGGCGGAGCAGGCTGACGTGGTGCTGGTGGTCGGCTCGAAAAACTCTTCTAACTCTAACCGGCTGGCGGAACTGGCCCAACGGATGGGAAGAACCGCGTTTCTTATCGACGATGCGGCGGATATCCAGGAGGCATGGGTGAAAGAAGCCGCCTGCGTCGGCGTCACCGCTGGCGCTTCCGCGCCGGATATTCTGGTGCAGAATGTTATTGCGCGTCTGCGCGAGTTTGGCGGCGGCGAAGCTGTCACGCTTGAGGGGCGCGAAGAAAATATTGTTTTCGAAGTGCCGAAAGAACTGCGTGTGGATGTTCGTGAGGTCGAATAAGATTTCATAATTCAGAAATCTGCCTGATGACGCTACGCTGACCAGATCTTAAGAATTTCTTTTGATATTCAATGTGCGACAGGAAAAATAAGGCGTAGTTGTCATCCGTTGCTAATGCCCCACCTTTTTGCTATTCATCTGAAAAACCAGCACAATCGTTGCTGGTTTTTGGGTTGTAATGCCTACAGGGATAAGGGAAATGGGCAAAATAAAATATGGATTGCCAACGTTACTCGCCATCGGCTTTTGGATGGACGTGGCAAGCGCCACGGTGCTGGAGCTACCCGCCTGGGAGCGAAACTATACCGGGACTATCGCGGGGAAATCGGTAAACGTTAATATCACCCGATTTGGTAACACGCTTTATGGGTATTACTGCTATGAACCTTGCAATCAGCACAAGGCAGCGATTGCTCTACGCGGCTCACTCCAGGATAAAGAGGTACATCTTGAAGAACGCGTAAAGGCGCTTTCGGGTTACTGGAATGCGGAAATCTCCAGCAGTGAGATTAAAGGCGAATGGACGTCCGCAGATAAAAAACGACATTTTCCTGTTGCCCTTATCTACCTCAAACCTAAAAACTCCCCTGATATTGTGCTGGTCACGAACACGAATGATGCAGGGGGTTACGACCCTTCCAAAGAGATTGATTGCGGCAATACGCCGGCCATTTCGGCGATAAAATTATACCGTGATGGTAAACTCATACAGACCTTAGATACCGCCTCGGTGGGCACTTGTAGCTCGTTTATGCCTCAATGGGGGGATGTCAATTTTGATGGCTACCCGGATCTGTCGATTGTAACAGAGCTACTTGCAGGGCCGGATGCTCCAGTACAAACATGGCTCTATGACCCCGCCAAACAGCGTTATGTTGATGCGCCAGCGTCTTATCAGGAAATCACTTCATCAGAGATCGATGCTGAACATAAACAGATTGTCAGCTATTGGCGCGGCGGTTGCTGCAGTCATGGCGTCAATGTGTATCGCTGGAAAGGAAAAACGATTGAACTGATCGATCGCGGTGAAAGCTATTTTCAGCCTGTGATCAGTAAAGACAAAATGTATAACTGCTACATGATACCTTCCTACGCTGATGGGCGTATTATTTATCCGCTAGTACGTAAAAATGGTCATTTGACGCCGCCTTTTAGCCTTGATGAGACGTGTCAGCCTTTTTGGCTAACCGGTAATGTTCGTACCGTGATTCAGGCAGAAAAACCCGGCGCTGAGCCCGAATCGCTTGAGATTCAGTGGCAGGAAAACAAAGCATCGCCAGGGCGTTTTTGCCCATTAGTTCCGTTTGTCGAAGGTAATAAGCTAAGTCCGCGTCTGGTGACGGATGACGATGTGCCTGATACCTGTATCAGTCGCGCTGAGTACGAAGATATAAAACAATAGGTCAGGAGAGCGTTAATGGCAGCATCCCTACACATTATTCTTGATACCGATCCAGGCATTGATGACGCCGCCGCGATTGCCGCTGCGCTGTTTGCCCCCGAGCTGGATCTGCAACTGATGACCACCGTTGCCGGCAACGTTTCGGTCGAAAAAACCACCCGTAACGGCTTACAGCTCCTGCATTTCTGGGACGCCGATGTGCCACTTGCCCAGGGGGCCGCGACGCCGCTGCTGCGTCCGTTACGCGATGCGGCATACGTCCACGGCGAATCCGGTATGGAAGGCTATGATTTTGTCGACCATCAGCGCCAACCGTTGGCGAAGCCTGCGTTTATCGCTATCCGGGATGTGTTGATGAACGCCCCGGAGCCCATGACATTGGTGGCGATTGGGCCATTGACCAATATTGCGTTGCTACTGATGCACTATCCGGAGTGCCGCTTCAACATTCACCAGCTGGTGATTATGGGCGGTTCCGCAGGGCGCGGCAATTTTACGCCTAATGCTGAATTTAACATTGCTGTCGATCCGGAAGCCGCCGCCCACGTATTTCGTAGCGGCATTGAGATTGTGATGTGTGGGCTGGACGTCACCAATCAGGCCGTGTTGACGCCGGAGTATCTGGCTACGCTTCCTGCGCTTAATAAAACCGGCGGCATGCTGCATGCATTGTTCAGCCATTACCGCAGCGGCAGTATGCAAAGCGGTCTGCGGATGCACGATCTCTGCGCTATCGCCTGGCTGGTGCGTCCGGAGCTTTTTACCCTGCAATCCTGTTTTGTGGCCGTAGAAACGCAGGGGCAATATACCGCAGGTACCACGGTGGTGGATATTGAAGGGCGTCTGGGGCAGCCCGCCAACGCGCAGGTGGCGCTGGCGCTGGATGTGGACGGTTTTCGTCAGTGGGTGGCTGAGGTGTTTGCCTGTGCGCCGTAATTACATGTTGGCGCCATAATCTCATACTTTGCCGCGATAGAGTCTCTCCGGCCTGCCCACTTTCCCGTAGCTGATCTCCGCTTCGAGAAAGTTATTTTTCACGCCTTGTTCCAGATAGCGTCGGGCAGTGGTTTTACTGCTGCCCAGAATTTGCGCCAGAGTGTCTGCTGTATGTACTGCCTGCGGGTCGGCGAATATTTGTCGTACCCGGTTGAAGGTGTTTTCATCAATTCCCCGCAGTCCGCTATTCGGTTCTGCGGTTTGTTCTTTGGCCTGGATATTAAATAAGGCATCAACGTGCGTCTGGTTTGCCTGCTCACTGGAACGTAACGAACTGCGGTAACGGGTGAACCGCTCCAGGGTATGCTGCAGGCGCTGATAATGTACCGGCTTAATCAGATAATCGAATACGCCCATGCGTAAGGCATCGCTGATGGTATCCATATGATTGTCGGCGGTAATGAAAATAATTCGCCCCGTGTAGTTGGTGCTGATGGTATGACGAATTAAATCGATCCCTTTGCCATCGGGTAAAAAATTATCCAATAGAATTAACTGTGGTTGATAGAGGCGTATTTGCTTCTTTGCACTTTCCAGTTTGTCTGCGATGCCGACGATTGAAAACTGGGGAAAAAGCTTGATGGTGTCCACCAGGATTTCCGCTAGCATCGGTTCGTCTTCAACGATGAGTGTCGTAATGCTATCCATGTTATTCTTCTCTGGTAAAAGGGATATAGAGGGTAAAAATGGTGCCAAAAGGATTATTGTTATCGACGATAATGTCACCATTGGCCTGCTTGACGTAGCTGTGCACCAACCATAATCCAATTCCGTGATCGCCGTTGTTGTGGGTGGTCACTCCACGCTCGAAAATATGCTGGCGGATATTTTCGTCAATACCACATCCCTGATCGGCAACTTCAATAATGACTTCATTACCTTCGCTGTTGATCAGGCACTCAATCTGTCGCGAGCCTTCGCGATTGAGCAGGGTGGCGTTATAGGCGTTGTCCAATAAATTGCCAACAATCGAAATCCATTCATTATGCGAGAGCGATGACGGCAGGTGTTCAACAAAGCTTGAAGGATCGAAAATCAGCTCCAGCCCCAGCTCTTTTGCCCGATAATATTTACCGATTAATAGCCCCGCAAGGTGGTAGTCGCGGAAATTATGGGAAATAAAATCGAGTACTTTCTGGTGGCTTTCCGATTGCTGCTGAATCAGCGCCAGCGCATTATCGTAGCGCTTCAGGAACAGCAGTCCGGCAATGGTGGAAATAAGGTTGCGATGCTCATGCTGCACGGCGCGCAGGTTATCGGCGTATTGCCGCACCTGACTTAACTGCAGGCTGAGTGTATTGATATCGTCTTTGTTGCGAAAGCTAATAACCCAGCCCTGAGGCTGGTTGTCAATAATGACCGCCATGCGACTGGCGATGACTTTCATTTGGTTAAAGGTGACGATCTCATCTTTTTTGTTTTTTTGCGGCGCATCGTAAAAAAAAGCCTCCGGCAACACGATATGGTGGATTGCATAGCCAATGAGTTCAGACTCCGGTTGGCTCAGATTCAGTAAGCGGCGAGCCGTTTGGTTAATGGCGGTAATACGGTGATGGGAGTCAATGGCGATCAACCCTTCAAATACCGACTCAAATAACACGCTTTGCTGAATTAATAGTTGTGAAAGCTGCTGCGGCTCCATGTTAAGCATCTGCTTTTTAATATGCAGCGAGAAGCGGCGGGCGCAGTACAACAGCACCAGCAACAGTATCGCCATCGGGAACAGCAACGAGCTGATTTGTAAGTTAAGCCAGCTCTCCAACTGTTCCAGAGTATAGCCAACGGAAACAATACCGATGACTTTACCGGTACTGTCCTGAATCGGGGATTTACCACGTAAGGAAGAGCCTAATGAACCTTTACGCACCGATACGTAGCTTTTAGCGTTATACAGCGCGTCGTCGCTATCGCCGCCCTCCATATATTTGCCGATCTCATTCGGGTTGACGTGATACAGTCGCTGACCTTTTTCGTTGCCAACGGTAATGTAAGTCGCGTCCGAAAACGAGCGCATTGGGTCAATCAGCGCTTTGATGCGTGGCAAATCATGCGCCTCTACGGCTTCAACTAATTCTGGCATAGCGGATATTTGCATTGCCTGAATAAGCGCACGTTGGCCCACCTGATAATGCAGGCGCTCTTTCGTGATATCGGTCAGATACCAGGTGATTGCCAGCATCACGATGGTGGATGTAAACAGGATCAGTAGAAATATCCGGTTTTGAAACGAGCGTCTGGCAAACCAGCGTGTAATTTCCCGTATAAACATATTGGTATTTAGATATTTAATTACGGTATTTTCTTGCATTCGGCATCACCGGAACCTGAACCAGTTCATACTTACTTTTCTTTCAGAAAAAATTTGGATGAAAATGGGATACGGCATGCGTATCCCATCCACTATTACATCGCCAGCACGTATTTCAGCATCACCCCGGCGGCAATCGCCGAACCGATAACCCCCGCCACGTTCGGGCCCATCGCGTGCATCAGCAGGAAGTTCTGCGGGTCCGATTCCAGCCCCACTTTGTTCGATACGCGTGCCGCCATCGGCACCGCCGACACCCCCGCCGAACCGATAAGCGGGTTGATTTTGTTCTTACTGCACAGGTTCAGCAGCTTCGCCATCAGCACCCCGGCCGCCGTCCCGATACCAAAGGCAATCACCCCCAGCAGCAGAATGCCCAGTGTCTGCGGCTGCAGGAACTTGTCCGCCACCAGCTTGGCGCCCACCGACAGTCCGAGGAAGATGGTCACGATATTAATCAGCCCGTTCTGCACCGTGTCGCTCAGACGCTCCACCACGCCGCTTTCGCGCATCAGGTTGCCAAAGCAGAACATCCCCAGCAGCGGCGCGGCGTCCGGCAACAGCAGGGCCACCAGCATGAGCAACACCACCGGGAAGAGGATTTTTTCCCGCTTGCTGACGGTGCGCAGCTGCACCATGCGGATTTTGCGCTCAGTCTCCGTGGTCAGCGCCTTCATAATCGGCGGCTGGATTAACGGCACCAGCGCCATATACGAGTACGCCGCCACCGCAATGGCCCCCAGCAGCTCCGGCGCCAGCTTGCCCGACAGATAAATCGCCGTCGGGCCGTCCGCGCCGCCGATAATGCCGATGGCCGCCGCCTGCGGCAGGGTGAAGGAAATCAGGCCGAAGTAGTTCAGCGTCAGCGCCCCCAGCACGGTGGCGAAGATACCGAACTGCGCCGCCGCGCCGAGCAGCAGGGTGCGCGGATTCGCCAGCAGCGGGCCGAAGTCGGTCATCGCGCCCACGCCCATAAAGATGACCAGCGGCGCGACGCCGGAGCCAATCGCCACTTTGTAGAACAGCGCCAGCACCCCCGGCGTGTAGCCCATGTCCACCGCCAGGTTCTCCATCTGGCCCTGCACCGACGGCAGCGCCAGCGCTAACGCCTCCTTGATGGCGTGCACGTCCGGCGCGCAGTTAAGCTTCGCGGCAATCACCGCCAGCTGCCCGGCGTCGTGATGTGCCAGCAGGCTTTCCAGCGCGGTCAGCGCCATGCCCGCTTCCGGGATGTTGGAGAGCAGGCCGCCGAAGCCAATCGGCAGCAACAGCAGCGGCTCGAACTTTTTCGCAATCGCCAGCCACAGCAGCAGCAGGCTGACCAGCAGCATGATGGCCTGGCCTGCGCCAAGGTGCATCAGCCCCATGCCCTGAAGCAGGGCGTTCAGACTTTCCATTTCAGTTCTCCGTTACGCCAGCGTCATCAGGGTGTCGCCCACAGAGACCGCGTCCCCGGACTTCACCGCGATACCGCGTACCGTCCCGGCCTGCGCGGCGCGGATTTCGGTTTCCATCTTCATGGCTTCCAGAATCAGCAGCACGTCGCCTTCGGCCACCGTCTGGCCCTCGGTGGCAATCACCTTCCAGATGTTGCCCGCCAGCGGCGCGGTGACCGGGGTGCCTGCGCCTGCCGGGGCGGCAGCCTGAACCGGTGCGGAAGACGGGGTGGCAGTAGTGAGCTGGCTGATATCGCCGCCGTCGCTGACTTTGACCACAAAGGCTTTGCCTTCCACTTCCACGGTGTAGATACCGGAAGCTGCAGGCTTCTCTGCTTTTGCCACCGGCTGCGCGGCTTCCGCCTGCGGTACCGGCTCAAACTCCGCCGGGTTATGGCGGTTCTCAAGGAATTTGAGGCCAATCTGCGGGAACAGCGCCACGGTGAGCACGTCGTCGATGGCGTTTCTCGCCAGAGTGATGCCCTTCTCCTGCGCCTGCCGCCTGACGTCCGCTTCCAGTTCAGCCAGCTCCGGCTTCAGCAGGTCCGCCGGGCGGCAGGTCACCGGGGCAGCCCCTTCCAGCACGCGGGCCTGCAGTGCCGCGTTCACCGGCACCGGGGTGTGGCCGTATTCCCCTTTCAGTATCCCGGCGGTTTCCTTCGCGATGGTCTTGTAGCGTTCGCCGGTCAGGACGTTGAGCACCGCCTGGGTGCCGACAATCTGCGAGGTGGGGGTCACCAGCGGGATAAAGCCAAGGTCCTCGCGCACGCGGGGGATTTCCGCCAGCACCTGGTCCAGCTTGTCCGCCGCATTCTGCTGCTTCAGCTGGCTTTCGAGGTTGGTCAGCATTCCGCCCGGCACCTGCGCCACCAGAATGCGGCTGTCGTAGCCTTTCAGCTGGCCTTCAAAGGCGTGGTATTTTTTGCGCACCTCGCGGAAGTACGCCGCGATGCTTTCCAGCTTCAGGATATCCAGCCCGGTGTCATATTTTGTGCCGGCAAGCGTGGCGACCAGCGCCTCGGTGGCCGGGTGGCCGTAGGTGGCGCTCATGGAGGAAATCGCCGTGTCCACGCCGTCAACGCCCGCCTCGATAGCCTTCAGCAGGGCCATCTCCGCCATCCCGGTGGTGGCGTGACAGTGCAGGTGCAGGCGCACCTCAAAACGTTTTTTGATTTCACTGACCAGCTCAAAGGCGGCCATCGGCGTCAGGATGCCGGACATATCCTTGATGGCAATCGAGTCAACGCCGGTTTCCAGCAGCTGTTCGGTCAGGTCCAGCCAGGTCTGCAGGGTGTGCGCCGGGCTGGTGGTGTAACTCAGGGTCCCCTGGGCATGTGCCCCGTGGCTGCGCACCGCCTGCAGGGCGGCTTTCATATTGCGCGGGTCGTTCATGGCATCGAAGACGCGGAACACGTCCATACCGTTTTTCACCGCGCGCTCGACGAAGCGCTCCACCACATCATCGGCGTAGTGGCGGTAGCCGAGCAGGTTCTGCCCGCGCAGCAGCATCTGCAGCGGGGTTTTCGGCATGGCTTTTTTCAGCTCGCGCAGGCGCAGCCACGGGTCTTCGCCAAGAAAGCGGATGCAGGCGTCAAAGGTGGCGCCGCCCCAGCATTCGAGGGAGCCGTAGCCCACGTCATCGAGCGCGGCGGCAATCGGCAGCATATCGTCAAGACGCAGACGGGTGGCAAACAGGGACTGGTGGGCGTCGCGCAGGACGACATCGGTAATGGCAATAGTCATGGATCCCTCCGGGAATTAAGCGTTAAGGCGGTGATGGTGAATGGCGGCGGCAATCACCGGCTTTAAGCGGGTGAAGTCGTCCACGACGGGAACGGCGCGCGGTGCGGGCGCGGCGACGGGTTCCGGGAAGAAGCGAGTAATCACGGCAGACATGCCGCGAATGGCAAAGATGAGCAGGAACAGAAAGCTCAGTACGAACCCCATCCCTAAAAACATCAGGGTGAAACCTTCACCCAGTAGTACAGCTTCATTCATGAATCATTTTCCATAATGAGAGGCACGACGGTGGCCTTGACGACAACCTTCCTGGTGAATCCGGCTAAGGAGTAGAGTGGATTTCCCTTGGCCGCCCCCGGCTTTGGCCTCTACTTTTCTCCAGGTCGTTTGCGGCAAAGACACCGCCGTGCGTTTTTTTACACCATCATGCTGAACACGATGCTAGCGATAACCAGCACAATACCGCCGCCCAGACGAGAGGAAATTTGTGCATATGAAATGAGGTTCATACGGTTACAGGCGGAGAGCACTTCCAGATCGCCGGAACCGCCGCGGTTGGCCATACACAGGCCAGCGGTAATAGATGATTCAATCGGGTAGAAGCCAATCAACCAGCCCCCGATAGCTGCGCCAACGACAGCGCCGACCACAATGATTGCGGCGATAACGACGTTCGCGAACGTCAGGGCGTCGATGATCTCTTGCAGATCGGTGTAGCAAACACCCACACCTACCATCAGCACCCACAGCAGTTGTTTGGAGAAGAAGTCAGAAAGACGTTTCGCCCCGGCTTTAATCTCCGGTGAGCAAAGACCTGATGCGTTCAGCGCAGCAACAATCAGAACCATCCAGGCGAAGTAGTGAATAGAGACGCCGCCGATGCTTGGCAGAATTTTCTTGGCAACAACATAGGCCAGCAGGAAGCAAGTGGTGGATAACACCATGCCAACCGCCGTTTCACGATGGGTAATCTGACCGGCTTTTTCATCATCTTCAGTTTTGAAGGAGGCCTTACGAACCAACTCGCCTTCACCGCTAAGCCAGGTGTATTTTTTACCGACCATATCGAGGAGTGCAGCGAAAATAATGGCGAAGATGTTTGCGATGGTCAGAATGGCGATAGCCGTTGAGTAGTACTCTTCGCGGGAACGTCCGGTAACCGAGTGATAAATTTCAGACAGAGGCACGGCGCCCGCGCCGTTACCACCGCCCATAATCGGCAGAACGTACAGCATCATGATACGGTCGACCGGGATACCGAAGCACAGACCAATGACGATACCGAAAAGGGACGCGCCGACAATCCCGGCGAGGATGGTTGGGATATAGCCCAGCAGTGATTTTAATAGCAGCTTACGGTTTACCGACAGGATAGCGCCTGTGATCAACACCGCGATAAACAGGTTAAGGAAGTTGCTTTTATCCATTACGTTGCTGATCGCATCAATTTCTTTCTGCGTAAATATGCCAGCATAGACAAAATAAGCTGCAACCAGAAATATCATAACCGGTGCGCCGCCAATATATTTATTGAAGATCGGTAAACGTTTGCCGATTTCACCAAAAATGGCCCCCATCACAAACATAAGGGCAAAACCACCGACTAAGTCAGTAGGTATAGCATTATAAAAATGAGAAAGTAATAAAGTAATTAATGCAAAAGCATAAAGCGGTAGCGGCATACCAAAGATTTTGAATCTGAGTAAATCGCTAGCCCCCTTTCTCTCCGTAGCCGAAGCCTGGGTCATGTTGGTCATAAACATTTTCCTGTGTATTGATGGGTAACAAGACCTGCGCATACTAATAAATTCAATGAACCGTGAGATGTGACTATCTTCACTGAATGGTTGTGTTTTTAATTAATTTAATTGTTTTTATTAACTCTGATTAATTAAGGAAATAAAAACTATAAAGGTCATAAAGGCAGCGGGGAAAGTGTGATGTCTATTCCAGACGAATAATATAAACACTGGCGAAATATGCGGCGTTATTTGCTGACGGATGCTGAATAGAGTGAATCTGATATTTAAACGCATTTATTTGCAAAAGGATGTATTGCGTCGCGAGTCGGTCGCCATGTTTCTGAAGGGCGAGGGACTCGCCCTGGAAGACGATTGTGAAATCGCGGTATGCGCATATTGGCAGGGTGAGATAGTTGGATGCGGCTCGCTGGCCGGGAACGTACTGAAATGCATCGCTGTTTCCCCAGTTTTACAAGGGGAAGGGCTCAGCCTCAAACTGCTGACTGAGTTGCTTACATTGGCCTACGAGTTAAACCGCAGCGAGCTTTTCCTGTTCACTAAGCCGCAAAATCGGTTGCTGTTTTCTGGCGCGGGGTTTTGGCCCATTGCGCAGGCAGGTGAGTTGGCGGTGTTAATGGAGAACAGTAGTGAACGGTTAGCGCGCTTTTGTCGCCAACTGGCGCTTTATCGTCAACCGGGAAAAACGATCGGCGCCATCGTCATGAACGCCAATCCGTTTACCTTGGGCCACCGTTATCTGGTGGAGCAAGCGGCTGCGGCCTGTGACTGGCTGCATCTGTTTGTGGTCAAAGAAGATGCTTCATTTTTTTCCTATACCGACCGTTGGGCGCTGATCGAACAAGGAATCGCGGGTATTGACAACGTCACGTTGCATTCCGGCTCCGCTTATATGATCTCGCGTGCGACGTTTCCCGGCTATTTCCTCAAAGAAAAAGGGGTTGTGGACGACTGCCATTGCCAGATCGATCTGCAACTCTTCCGTGAACATCTGGCTCCAGCGCTGGGGATTACCCATCGTTTTGTCGGCAGTGAACCGTTTTGTCCTCTGACCTGTGCCTATAACCAGCGAATGCACGACATTTTACACGATCCGAAGCGCAGCGGCCCGGTTATTGAGGTCGTCGAGCTGGCGCGGGTGGAGAAAAACGGCACGGCTATTTCCGCCTCTCGCGTCAGAAAACTGTATAGCGAACGTAATTGGCCGGCGATAAGCGCGCTGGTGCCTGCTGGCACCCTGGCATATCTGCAGCGGCATGCCGCCAGACACACTGAAACCATATGACGTAACACCGTTAACAAGGAACATAACTAATGAAAATCATTAAAGATGCCCTGGCAGGCACGCTGGAATCCAGCGATGTGATGATCAGGATAGGTCCATCCAGCGAGCCAGGAATTCGGCTGGAGCTAGAGAGTCTGGTGAAGCAGCAGTTTGGCGCGGCGATTGAGCAAGTCGTGCGCGAAACGCTGGCGAAGCTGGGCGTTGAACGCGCGCTGGTTAGCGTCGATGACAAAGGCGCGCTGGAGTGTATTTTACGCGCCCGAGTGCAGGCGGCGGCGCTGCGCGCTGCAGAACAAACGGAAATTCAATGGAGTGCGTTATGAGACCACGTCGCAGTATGTTGTTTATCCCCGGCGCAAATGCGGCCATGTTGAGCACCTCGTTTGTCTACGGTGCGGACGCGGTGATGTTCGACTTAGAAGACGCCGTAGCGTTACGTGAGAAAGATACCGCCCGTCTTTTGGTTCATCACGCGCTTCAACATCCGTTCTATCAGGATGTTGAAAGAGTGGTGCGCATTAATCCACTGAACACGCCGTTTGGTCTGGCCGATCTTGAGGCCGTCGTGCGTGGTGGCGCGGATATTGTGCGTCTACCGAAAACCGACAGCAAAAACGATGTGCTGGAGCTGGAAGCGCAGGTCGAACGGATCGAACGTGAATGCGGACGCGAGGTCGGCAGTACCAGGCTGATGGCGGCGATCGAATCAGCGAAAGGCGTGGTCAATGCCGTCGACATCGCCACCTCTACACCACGTCTGGTGGCAATTGCGCTGGCGGCATTTGATTACGTGATGGATATGGGTACCAGCCGGGGCGATGGCACCGAGCTGTTCTACGCCCGCTGCGCAGTGCTGCACGCGGCGCGTGTTGCGGGTATTGCCGCCTATGATGTTGTTTGGTCGGATATCAATAATGAAGAAGGCTTCCTGAAGGAAGTGCAGTTGGCGAAAGGGCTTGGTTTTAATGGTAAGTCCTTAGTGAACCCACGTCAGATTGAGCTGTTACATCAGGCTTATTCTCCGACACGTAAAGAAGTTGAGCATGCGTATGAGGTGATTGCCGCCGCTGAAGAGGCTGAGTCTCGCGGTCTGGGTGTCGTTTCACTCAACGGCAAAATGATTGACGGCCCGATTATCGACCACGCGCGCAAAGTGGTGGCGCTGTCGGCTTCCGGTATTCGTGATTAAGGAAGGAACCATGAAAGAGACTGTAACCATGCTCAACCAGCAATATGTCGTACCTGAAGGATTACAGCCCTACCAGGGGGTAACAGCGAACAGCCCGTGGCTTGCCAGTGAAACGGAAAAGCGTCGGCGTAAAATTTGTGACTCGCTTGAAGAGGCTATCCGTCGTTCCGGGCTTAAAAATGGCATGACGATATCCTTCCACCATGCGTTTCGTGGTGGCGACAAAGTTGTCAATATGGTGATGGCGAAACTGGCGGAAATGGGATTCCGCGATCTGACGCTTGCCTCCAGCTCATTAATCGATGCCCACTGGCCGCTTATCGAACACATTAAAAATGGCGTGGTGCGGCAGATTTATACCTCCGGGCTGCGCGGCAAGTTAGGGGAAGAGATCTCCGCTGGCCTGATGGAAAACCCGGTACAGATCCACTCTCACGGCGGCCGCGTAAAACTGATTCAGAGCGGTGAGCTGAATATTGATGTCGCTTTCCTCGGCGTGCCGTGCTGCGACGAATTTGGTAATGCGAACGGCTTTAGCGGCAAGTCACGCTGCGGCTCTTTGGGGTATGCGCAGGTTGATGCGCAGTACGCTAAATGTGTGGTGCTCCTGACTGAAGAGTGGGTCGAATTCCCCAATTATCCGGCCAGTATCGCGCAGGATCAGGTTGATTTGATCGTACAGGTGGACGAAGTAGGGGATCCGGAAAAAATCACTGCGGGCGCGATTCGTCTGTCCAGCAACCCGCGTGAACTGTTGATCGCCCGACAGGCGGCCAATGTAATCGAACACTCAGGCTATTTTTGTGACGGTTTCTCGCTGCAAACCGGCACCGGTGGCGCATCTCTGGCGGTCACCCGTTTCCTGGAAGACAAAATGCGTCGCCACAACATTACGGCGAGTTTTGGCCTGGGCGGGATCACCGGCACCATGGTGGATCTGCATGAGAAAGGGTTGATCAAAGCGCTGCTGGATACGCAATCATTCGATGGCGATGCAGCCCGTTCGCTGGCGCAGAATCCACATCATATTGAAATCTCAACCAATCAATACGCGAACCCCGCCTCTAAAGGCGCGGCATGCGAACGCCTGAATGTGGTGATGCTGAGCGCACTGGAAATTGACGTGAATTTCAACGTTAACGTGATGACCGGTTCAAACGGCGTACTGCGTGGCGCATCGGGCGGCCATAGCGATACGGCAGCAGGGGCCGATCTCACCATTATTACCGCACCGCTGGTCCGTGGCCGAATCCCATGCGTGGTGGAAAAAGTGCTGACTACCGTCACGCCTGGGGCAAGTGTTGATGTGCTGGTTACCGACCATGGTATTGCGGTGAACCCTGCGCGTCAGGATCTGCTTGATAACCTGCGTGCTGCGGGTGTGGCGCTGATGACCATCGAACAACTGCAACAGCGCGCTGAGCAACTGACCGGTAAACCGCAGCCGATTGAGTTTACCGATCGGGTGGTGGCTGTGGTGCGTTATCGCGACGGTTCAGTGATTGACGTGATTCGCCAGGTTAAAGGCTGATGAAGGGCACAGACCTGCTGTACCAGGGCCAGGCAGTTACGCTGGAGGAGATGCTACAAGCGCGCGATAAACGTGCCGCCAGGCAGCGTCAGGCGTTGAACTGCTATCGGCTACCGTTGATTTCCCTCACGCTGGTTGCACCGGGCGCCGTTAAAAACTCAGCGGTCTGGCGGCGTGTCGCCGATTATGCAATTGCCGAAATACTGGCGCTTTGCGAACAGAAGGAGTGGGTCAACGTCTGGGAAATGCAGGTGAATGAACGCAGCGGCCCGGAATGGATGGCAGCGGTCTGTGCGCCGGCAATGGCGTTGAAACAGCACATGTCGACACTAGAGATGAGCCATCCGTTAGGGCGGCTTTGGGACATCGACATTATTGATAGCGACGGTAAGTCGCTATCACGCCGTGAACTCGGGCATCCTGCCCGGCCATGTTTGATATGCCAGCAGGATGCTCATCTCTGTGCCCGGGGCAAGCATCACACCCTTGACCTTTTGTTGGATGAAATTGCACGAAGGATTGAATGCTATGAACGTGAGCGTTGTGACTGAACGGCGTACGCCAGCGTACTCATCGCTGGCGGCTGGCGAACTTAATGGGTTGGTTGCAAGAGCGCTGCTGACGGAAGCCAGGCTGACACCAAAACCCGGTCTGGTCGATATTCGTAATTCGGGAGCGCATAGGGATATGGATCTGGCGGCATTTGAACGTAGCACTACCGCCATTGCTCCGTGGATGGAAAAGTTTTTTATCATGGGCAACAACACGGCGGCGCTGGCGGCAGAAAATGTCCTGGTGATGCTGCGTCCGCTGGGGATGGCCTGTGAGAACGATATGCTACAGGCGACCAATGGTGTGAATACCCATCGCGGGGCGATTTTCGCTTTTGGCCTGCTGAGCGCAGCGATTGGCCGACTTCTCGCGCGGGGAGAACCGTTGGAGCAAAATCGTATCTGCGACCAGGTTGCCCGCCTGAGTCGGAATATTGTTGCCCACGAGCTCTCAGCAAAAAAAGCGGGAAAACTGACAAAGAGTGAAACCCATTTCCAGTGCTATGGCCTGTCGGGCGCGCGGGGAGAAGCGGAAAGCGGTTTTCGAACCGTCAGAACGCAGGCTTTGCCGGTGTTTAACCGGGTCGTGCAGGAGCATGACGATACCCATCTTGCCCTGCTGCAAACATTGTTGCATCTGATGGCGTGGAATGATGATACCAATCTGGTGTCACGGGGAGGCCTGGAAGGGCTTTACTACGTGCAGCAGCAGGCACAAAAATTGTTGTGGCAAGGGGGCGTATTGGTTGAGGGGGGCATTGAAGCGATGCAGTCCCTCGATGATGAACTCATCCTGCGTAACTTAAGCCCTGGCGGTAGCGCGGATTTACTGGCAGTGACCTGGTTTTTAAGTCATTTTCCTGCCGGTTCCCTCTATCCTGAGTAAGTTTCTCTTCTTTCATTCTCTCCAGCAATGATTCATCCTGCGGGATGAATCATGTCTTTTACTGATATCGCTCCCTGTTTATCATTAATTTCTAATTATCGGCGATTTTAGATGGCGGCCTCCGGGCGCGCTGGTTACTCTGAAAACGGTTTACGCAATTTTTACAAAAGAGAATAGCTATGCATGAAGCACAGATCCGCGTTGCGATTGTCGGCGCCGGTGGCCGCATGGGACGGCAGTTAATCCAGGCCGCCATGGCGATGGAAGATGTTCAGCTGGGTGCCGCGCTGGAGCGCGAAGGCTCTTCCTTGCTGGGCAGCGATGCTGGCGAACTGGCAGGCGTGGGGAAAACGGGCGTCATCATTCAAAGCGATCTGGCGTCGGTCAAAGATGATTTCGATGTTCTGGTCGATTTTACCCGTCCTGAAGGCACACTGGCGCATCTGGCGTTTTGCCGCCAGCATGGTAAAGGGATGGTGATTGGTACTACCGGCTTTGACGACGCCGGTAAACAGGCCATTCGCGAGGCGTCGCAAGAGATTGCGATCGTTTTCGCCGCAAACTTTAGCGTCGGCGTTAACGTCATGCTCAAGCTGCTGGAGAAAGCCGCGAAGGTAATGGGCGACTATAGCGATATTGAAATTATTGAAGCGCACCACTGCCATAAAGTGGATGCACCGTCGGGTACGGCGCTGGCAATGGGCGAGGCAATCGCCGGGGCGCTGGATAAAGATCTGAAGGACTGCGCGGTCTACTCGCGTGAAGGTTATACCGGCGAGCGCGTACCGGGAACGATTGGCTTTGCAACCGTTCGGGCGGGCGACATCGTCGGCGAACATACCGCGATGTTTGCCGATATTGGCGAGCGCGTAGAGATTACGCATAAAGCTTCCAGTCGCATGACGTTTGCAAATGGCGCGTTGCGATCGGCGTTATGGCTAAAAACGAAGAAAAATGGGCTATTTGACATGCGGGATGTGCTGGGACTGGATGTACTATAACGACTAAATACCTTCGTGATGTGGTTGTGGTAATCAAGATTAATTGATTACAAAGGGCAATATATTATTGCCCTTTTGTTTTTTGCCCCCCGGTTATTCGGTCAGATAAATAACGCCTTTCGCCATTCATGTTTCGACAGTTTCTTCGCCCACGACATGTTCTGACGTTGTTTTCGCGTTAAGAATAGTCAGTTTAAAGACATCCGGGCCAACGGCATCCATTTGCGTGACGTAATTGCCATTACGATAAATGCGGTTAATTGGCCCTTCAGGCGCATCGGTAAGGGTCATTACGTTCAACGGGAAAAAATTACTGCCTGAACTGACGTCACTCATATTCAGCTGCAGTGGCTTATCGTATGCAAAATGCACCTCGACCAGACTGATAAGACTGATATCCATCGTGGGGTTAGCGCTGTTCCACGGGGGCGTTTTATCTCTTTTTCTTCAATAGGTTAGCTTTTTTATGCTGTAGTGAGGCTGGTTGTGGTCCAATCGTATGCGTTAGTCTTAAAGAAAAAGAAGTTAGACCTTTATATCGCGATTGTGATTCTCATTACATTATCTTAATTTGCTGTTTTTTGTTGATTTTTTGATGTTTTTTATTTGTTTTTATTTTTATAACAGATTGATTTTTAAAATATTTTTTTATTGGTTTGCTTAATTTTGAATTTTTTATTCGTTTGATAGAATTAATGGCTATTAAACGAATTTTTATCGTTGTTTTTTGTTGTTTTAATGTGAAATTTGACCATTTGGTCCACTTTTTATCGTTCCAGTCACCTTTTTTCGAACTCAAGGAAGCGCAAGCGTTTTCTATCGTCACTTAGTTGATCTTTTTGCCTCTTAAATAGGATAACTTACTTATAATGTGCAAAATAACATAAAAAACACCCTCTTTAAGTTGACTTTTATCCGGCTTAACTTCAGAATGCCGCCGTTTGCCAGAAATCCACGGGTAAGCAAATTTGCATTGCTTCATACTGACTGAATGAATTAATATGCAAATAAAGTGAGTGAATATTCTCTGGAGGGTGTTTTGATTAAGTCAGCGCTATTGGTTCTGGAAGACGGAACCCAGTTTCACGGTCGGGCCATTGGGGCAACGGGTTCGGCGGTTGGGGAAGTCGTTTTCAATACTTCAATGACCGGTTATCAAGAAATCCTCACTGATCCTTCCTATTCCCGCCAAATCGTCACTCTTACTTATCCCCATATTGGTAATGTCGGCACCAATGAAGCCGATGAAGAATCTTCTCAGGTACATGCACAAGGTCTGGTAATTCGCGACCTGCCGCTGATTGCCAGCAACTTCCGTAACACAGAAGACCTCTCTTCTTACCTCAAACGGCATAACATTGTGGCGATTGCTGATATCGATACCCGCAAGCTGACGCGTCTGCTGCGTGAGAAAGGTGCACAGAACGGCTGTATCATTGCAGGCGATAGCCCGGATGCGAAGCTGGCGCTGGAAAAAGCGAAAGCATTTCCTGGACTGAACGGTATGGATCTGGCGAAAGAAGTGACCACGGCGGAAACCTACCGCTGGACGCAGGGGAGCTGGACGCTGAAAGACGGTTTACCGGAAGCGAAATCTGAGGATGACCTGCCGTTCCACGTGGTGGCCTACGATTTTGGCGCCAAGCGCAACATCCTGCGTATGCTGGTGGATCGCGGCTGCCGCCTGACGGTGGTGCCAGCGCAGACCTCTGCTGAAGAGGTGCTGAAAATGAACCCGGACGGCATCTTCCTGTCGAACGGCCCTGGCGACCCGGCGCCGTGCGACTACGCCATCGAGGCGATTAAGAAATTCCTCCAGACCGACATTCCGCTATTTGGCATCTGCCTCGGCCATCAACTGCTGGCGCTGGCGAGCGGTGCGAAGACCGTTAAGATGAAGTTCGGCCATCACGGCGGCAACCATCCGGTAAAAGATATGGACAGAAACGTGGTGATGATCACCGCGCAGAACCACGGCTTTGCGGTGGATGAAGACTCGCTGCCAGCCAACCTGCGCGTGACCCACAAGTCGCTGTTCGACGGCACCCTGCAGGGCATTCACCGTACCGATAAACCGGCGTTCAGCTTCCAGGGCCACCCGGAAGCCAGCCCCGGTCCGCACGATGCTGCACCGCTGTTCGACCACTTTATCGAGCTTATTGAGCAATACCGTCAGTCCGCGAAATAATCAGGAGTAATAAGAGCCATGCCAAAACGTACAGATATAAAAAGCATCCTGATTCTGGGCGCGGGCCCGATTGTTATCGGTCAGGCGTGTGAGTTTGACTACTCCGGCGCTCAGGCGTGTAAAGCGCTGCGCGAAGAGGGTTACCGCGTCATTCTGGTGAACTCCAACCCGGCCACCATCATGACCGACCCGGAAATGGCCGATGCCACCTACATCGAGCCGATTCACTGGGAAGTGGTGCGCAAAATCATTGAAAAAGAGCGTCCGGATGCGGTGCTGCCGACCATGGGCGGCCAGACAGCGCTGAACTGCGCGCTGGAGCTGGAGCGGCAGGGCGTGCTCGAAGAGTTCGGCGTCACCATGATTGGCGCCACCGCCGACGCCATTGATAAAGCCGAAGACCGTCGTCGCTTCGATATCGCGATGAAGAAAATTGGTCTCGACACCGCGCGTTCCGGTATCGCGCACACTATGGAAGAAGCGCTGGCGGTTGCCGCTGACGTGGGCTTCCCGTGCATTATTCGTCCGTCCTTTACCATGGGTGGCACCGGCGGCGGTATCGCTTACAACCGTGAAGAGTTCGAAGAAATCTGCGAACGCGGTCTGGACCTCTCGCCAACCAACGAGCTGCTGATTGATGAATCGCTGATCGGCTGGAAAGAGTACGAGATGGAAGTGGTGCGTGATAAAAACGACAACTGCATCATCGTCTGCTCTATCGAAAACTTCGACGCAATGGGTATCCATACTGGGGACTCGATCACCGTGGCCCCGGCACAGACGCTGACCGACAAAGAATACCAAATCATGCGTAACGCCTCGATGGCGGTACTGCGTGAAATCGGCGTCGAAACCGGCGGTTCTAACGTCCAGTTCGCAGTGAACCCGAAAAACGGTCGTCTGATCGTTATCGAAATGAACCCGCGCGTCTCCCGCTCCTCGGCGCTGGCGTCGAAAGCCACCGGTTTCCCGATTGCCAAAGTGGCCGCCAAACTGGCGGTGGGTTACACCCTTGACGAACTGATGAACGACATCACCGGCGGGCGTACTCCGGCCTCCTTCGAGCCGTCCATCGACTATGTAGTTACTAAAATTCCGCGCTTTAACTTCGAGAAATTTGCCGGTGCCAACGACCGTCTGACCACCCAGATGAAATCGGTTGGTGAAGTGATGGCGATTGGCCGCACGCAGCAGGAATCCCTGCAAAAAGCGCTGCGCGGCCTGGAAGTGGGCGCTACCGGCTTCGACCCGAAAGTCAGCCTCGACGACCCGGAAGCGCTGACCAAAATCCGCCGCGAGCTGAAAGACGCGGGCGCCGAGCGTATCTGGTACATCGCCGATGCTTTCCGCGCAGGCTTGTCTGTGGATGGCGTGTTCAACCTAACCAACATCGACCGCTGGTTCCTGGTGCAAATTGAAGAGCTGGTGCGTCTGGAAGAGAAAGTGGCTGAAGTCGGGATTACTGGCCTCAACGCCGACTTCCTGCGTCAGCTCAAGCGCAAAGGGTTTGCCGATGCGCGTCTGGCGAAACTGGCGGGCGTGCGCGAGGCGGAAATCCGCAAGCTACGCGACCAGTATGACCTGCATCCGGTCTACAAACGCGTGGATACCTGCGCGGCGGAATTCGCCACCGATACCGCCTACATGTACTCCACTTATGAAGATGAGTGCGAAGCGAACCCGTCCGTTGATCGCGATAAAATCATGGTCCTCGGCGGCGGCCCGAACCGTATCGGCCAGGGCATTGAGTTTGACTACTGCTGCGTCCATGCCTCGCTGGCGCTGCGCGAAGACGGTTACGAGACCATCATGGTCAACTGTAACCCGGAAACCGTCTCCACCGACTACGACACTTCCGACCGTCTGTACTTCGAGCCGGTGACGCTGGAAGACGTGCTGGAAATCGTGCGTATCGAGAAGCCGAAAGGCGTGATTGTACAGTATGGTGGCCAGACGCCGCTGAAGCTGGCGCGCGCGCTGGAAGCGGCAGGCGTGCCGGTTATCGGCACCAGCCCGGACGCCATCGACCGCGCGGAAGACCGTGAACGCTTCCAGCATGCGGTTGACCGTCTGAAGCTGAAGCAACCGGCCAACGCCACCGTCACCGCCATTGAACAGGCTGTCGAAAAAGCGAAAGAGATCGGCTACCCGCTGGTAGTACGTCCTTCTTACGTGCTGGGCGGTCGGGCGATGGAAATTGTCTACGACGAAGCCGACCTGCGTCGCTACTTCCAGACCGCAGTCAGCGTCTCTAACGATGCGCCGGTACTGCTGGACCGCTTCCTTGATGATGCGGTTGAAGTGGACGTGGACGCTATCTGCGACGGCGAAATGGTGCTGATTGGCGGCATTATGGAGCACATTGAGCAGGCTGGCGTACACTCCGGCGACTCCGCCTGTTCCCTGCCAGCCTACACGCTGAGCCAGGAAATTCAGGACGTGATGCGCCAGCAGGTGCAGAAGCTGGCTTTCGAGTTGCAGGTGCGCGGCCTGATGAACGTGCAGTTTGCGGTGAAAGACAACGAAGTCTATCTGATTGAAGTCAACCCGCGTGCGGCGCGTACCGTACCGTTCGTCTCCAAAGCCACCGGCGTGCCGCTGGCGAAAGTAGCGGCGCGCGTGATGGCCGGCAAATCGCTGACCGAGCAGGGCGTGACCCAAGAAATTATCCCGCCGTACTACTCGGTGAAAGAAGTGGTGCTGCCGTTCAACAAATTCCCCGGCGTTGACCCGCTGTTAGGGCCAGAAATGCGCTCTACCGGGGAAGTGATGGGCGTCGGTCGTACCTTCGCGGAAGCGTTCGCCAAGGCACAGTTGGGCAGTAACTCCACGATGAAGAAACAGGGCCGTGCGCTGCTCTCCGTTCGCGAAGGCGACAAAGAGCGCGTGGTGGATCTCGCGGCCAAGCTGCTGAAACAGGGCTTTGAGCTGGATGCCACTCACGGTACGGCGATTGTGCTGGGCGAAGCCGGTATCAACCCGCGTCTGGTGAACAAGGTGCACGAAGGTCGTCCGCACATTCAGGACCGCATCAAGAATGGCGAATATACCTATATCATCAATACCACCGCAGGCCGCCGCGCGATTGAAGACTCCAGGGTGATTCGTCGTAGCGCGCTGCAGTATAAAGTGCATTATGACACCACGCTGAACGGCGGTTTTGCAACGACGATGGCGCTCAATGCCGATGCCACCGAGAAGGTAACCTCGGTGCAGGAAATGCACGCGCAGATCAAAAAGTCGTAAATAAAGAGTCCGGTGGATATTGCTCTAACCGGACCTGTAATATAATTCTGAAAGGGTTTCTGTAAAGAAACCCTTTTTTTATCTTGCGTAAGGTCATTCCTGGAGAAGTCCGTTTCCGTAACCACATTTTCTATGTAATAAGCACGATATTGCTCACACTAATCAATATTTAAGTCGCATACTATCTTGCATATCCACAATTTTAATATGGCTTAGTTTTTATTAGTTTGGACAGGCCGTAGCCAGATTTTTAATTTGTGAAATGGTGTGCTTATGTGTGAAAAATATGTTGAAAGACCGCTTTATTTGTTAATTGCTGACTGGATGATGGCAGAGAACCGATGGATCACGGCCAGGGAGATTTCCCGTCAATTTGATATTGAACACTGCAAAGCAATTAATACGCTCTCCTATATTCTGTCAGAAGTGGGAGAAATTGTTTGTGAAGTGAAGATGATCCCTAACCAGATTGCAGGACGAGGCTGCCAGTGCCAGCGTCTGGTGAAAGTCGTGAGTATCGACTCTCAACTCTATCGCCGATTGAATCATAATTTGCAGGAAAGAAAAGTGAGCGTGGCGAAAGCGCCGCGACTGTCTGCCGTTCCCCCCACAGAGCTAAACCGTGAGCAGAAATGGCAGATGATGCTCTCCAAGAGTATGCGTCGATAATTGTCTGTTTACCTGCTGGCGGGGTAAACGGTAATTGACGCGTAGGCCGGATAAGCGTGAGCGCATCCGGCATCAATTACTGTGCTGATTTTGGCTTCACGTCCGTCGTGCCTTTCAGGCGCGGTCGGTTTTCTTCGACCTGCGTTAACGGCTTCGTTTCAGATAACCCCGTTCGACAGCGGACCGCAAGATCCTGATATTCTTTGGTGTTGAGGCGTTTCCAGTGCAGCTCCTGATCCGTAACCTGGCGTAGTATGCGCGCCGGTGAACCCACCAGCAGTTGCCTTGCCTCACCCTGAAATCCGGCTTTGACAAAACTCATGGCGGCGACAATGCTCTCTTCGCCAATCACTGCGCCGTCCATAATGACGCTATTCATGCCGACCAGGGCGTCCCGTCCCACCACGCAGCCATGTAGAATAGCGCCGTGGCCGATATGGCCGTTTTCATGCACGATGGTATCGGTATCGCAGTAGCCATGCATAATGCAGCCATCCTGCAGATTAGATCCTGCCTCCAGGATCAGGCGACCATAATCCCCACGCAATGACGCGAGTGGGCCAATATAAACACCAGCACCCACGATGACATCGCCAATCAGCACGGCGCTGGGATGGACAAACGCGTCCGGGTGCACCACCGGGATCAGTCCTTCAAAGGCGTAATAGCTCATGGTTGTACCTCGGTTTTTTTGCCGGATGGCGGCGTAAACACCTTATCCGGCCTACGGTTGCGCATGTGCTGTAGGCCGGATAAGCGAAGCGCCATCCGGCATAGTCACATTAACGACCCTTCCACACCGGATCGCGTTTTTCGGCAAATGCCTGCGGTCCTTCGAGCGCATCTTCTGAATGCAGTACCGACGGATAATGCTTCAGTACGCCGCTGCGGATGTAGCGGTAGCCTTCTTCTACCGGCATTTCGCTGGTCGCGCGATAAATCTCTTTCAGCGCCGCGATAGCCAGCGGGGCGCTATTGACCAGTTGTTGCGCCAGTTCGCGCGCGCTCTCCATCAGTTCGCTCTGGCTGACAACGCGGTTCACGATCCCCCAACGCAGCGCTTCTTCGGCGCTCATTCGTCTGCCGGTCATCACCATTTCGTTGACGATAGCCGGTGGCAGCAGCTTAGGCAGACGCAATACGCCGCCGCTGTCAGGCACGATGCCGAGCTTTGCTTCCGGCAGCGCGAAGCTGGCGTTTTCGGCGCAGACAATAAAGTCTGCCGCCAGCGCCAGCTCAAAACCGCCGCCAAACGCGTAGCCGTTCACCGCGGCGATAACCGGCTTATCGAGGTCAAATATTTCGGTTAAACCAGCAAAGCCGCCGGGACCAAAATCGGCATCCGGCGCTTCACCTTCCGCTGCCGCTTTTAAGTCCCAGCCAGCAGAAAAGAATTTCTCACCGCCGCCGGTAATGATTGCTACGCGTAATTCCGGATCGTCACGGAAATTAAGAAAAGCTTCACCCATTGCAAAGCTGGTTTTGGCGTCAATGGCATTCGCTTTAGGTCGGTCGAGGGTAATTTCCAGGATCGGGCCGTTACGGGTCAGATGTAATGACTCACTCATAGTTCATCTCCAGATAAATAGTTTTCCGGCGGGAGGGATTCCTGCCGGAAGGTTTATTTCAGATTTTTTTTGATTATTTTTCCTGAACAGTTGCGCGGCAGGTCAGTTCTGATCTCCATAAAAGAGGGAACCTTGAATTTCGCCATATTGTTTTCGCAGAAGCTGAAAAACTCGGCCTCGCTTAATGTTTCACCTTCATTAAGGACGATAAACGCTTTAATGGCTTCATCACGGATCGCATCTTTAATACCGACCACCACAATGTCCTGAATTTTCGGATGTGCAGAAATAATATTTTCCAGCTCGACGCAGGAGACATTTTCTCCGCCACGTTTAATCATGTTGCAGCGTCTGTCGACAAAATAGAAATAGCCATCCTCATCCTGGTAACCCGAATCACCGGTATGTAACCAGCCCTCTGGTTCCAGCGCCCTGGCGGTTGCTTCCGGCTGCATGTAATACTCTTTGAAGATAGTCTTGCCGGGGATGCCTTTAATACAGATTTCGCCAATTTCTCCGGCGGGCAGCGGGCGATTTTGATCGTCGCGAATTTCAGCTTCATAGCTAAAACCCACGCGACCAATGGAAGGCCAGCGCCGTTTGTCTCCGGGACGGTCGCCAATAATTCCGACAATGGTTTCAGTCATACCGTAGGAGGTCAGCAGCCTGACGCCAAAGCGTTCGGTAAAGGCGTCTTTTTCCTGCGCGGATAGATTGAGATAGAACATCACTTCGCGCAGATGATGCTGCCTGTCCGTTGGTGCGGAGGGCTGAACCATCAGCGTGCGGATCATCATCGGAATGCACTCGGTCACCGTCGCCTGATATTTACGTACCTGATCCCAGAAGGCCCTGGCGCTGTACTTTTCCAGGAGCACAAAGGTGCTGCCGGCGGAAAAGGCTGGCATTGCGGCGGTACACTGGCAGTCGATATGAAAAGCGGGCATCACCGTCATGTACACGTCATCATCGCGCAGGGCGATTTGCCAGGCAGAGTAGTAGCCTGCAAAACGCAGGTTATAGTGGGTAATCACCACCCCTTTTGGACGCGAGGTGGTACCGGAGGTAAACAGAATTTCCGCCGTATCGTCAATGGATAACGCGGGCGTATAGCACAGCGTGGCCGACTGGCGTGCTTGTAGTTGGGTAAAGTGGCTCACGCCATCGTCAGCCGGAAGCTGCTCGCCAATCAGACAGATATGATTAAGCGGAGTGCTATTGTCCTGGCGTATTTCACGGTACATAGGATAAAACTGGGCGCTGGTAACCAGCAGACTCACCTGGCTGTTTTGCAGGATCCAGGCGCTTTCTTCGCCCAGTAAGCGGGCATTAATCGGCACCATAATGGCGCCGATTTTTGCCAGTCCAAACCAGCAAAAGATGAATTCCGGACAGTTATCCAGATGCAGCGCGACCCTATCACCCTTGCGGATCCCTAAGGAGTAAAAAAGGTTCGCCGTGCGGTTAATCTCTTCATTGAGCGAAGCATAGCTAAACTGCCGAACGACTCCCTCACAGGATTCGAAAATTAACGCCGTTTTATCTCCGTACACCCCGGCCAGGTCGTCCCACATCTGACGTAAGTTTTGTCCGCCAACGATATCCATATTGCTTTATCCACTGAAATCAGGCGTGAGCGCTAACCGGAAAACCGATTAGCGCATCGCGTTTAATCCTCAACTTTGGCCAGGCCTTTGCCGACCAGTTCCTTAATATCTGCTTCGCTATAACCAATGTTTTTCAGAATGGCGGCGGTATCCATGCCGTGTGACGGCATGCCACGCCAGATTTTCCCCGGGTTGTTTTTAAATTTCGGCATGATGTTCGGCCCCTTACAGGTGCGACCGTCCATTGTTTGCCACTGAGTAATCGATTCGCGGGCAACGTACTGCGGATTACCTTCCAGTTCCGGAATGGTGAGCACCTTCGCACAGGCGATATTCAGCTCAGCAAAACGCGCCTGAACGTCGGCGATGGTATGTGCTGCCAGCCAGGCGTCCAGTTTCTCTTCGACGAGCGGGCCGTAAGGGCATTCCACGCGATGGATGAGCTGCGTGCCTTCCGGAACTTCTGGCGTACCGAGAATGTGGGCCAGGCCAATATCTTTAAAACACTCGTTGATTTGCGTGATGCCGACCAACTCCATGACGATGTAACCATCGGCGCATTTATACAGGCCGCAACCGGCGTAGTAGGGGTCTTTCCCTTTCGTCATACGTGGACAGATTTCGCCGCCGTTGAAGTAGTCCATCATGAAGTACTGACCCATGCGCAGCATCACTTCGTACATCGCGATATCGATGCTTTCACCTTTACCCGTTTCGCGTACTTTGTGCAGGGCCGCCAGCGCGGCTGTCGTCGCGGTCATCCCGGAGAAGTAATCGGCGGTATACGGGAAGGCTGGCATCGGCTGATCAACGTCGCCGTTTTGGATCAGATAACCACTGAATGCCTGCGCGATGGTGTTATACGCCGGAAGATTGGTGTACTCCTCGGTACCAAACTGGCCGAAGCCGGAAAGGTGGGCGATAACCAGTTTCGGGTTATGTTCCCACAGCACTTCATCGGTAATACCGCGGCGGGCAAAGGCCGGACCTTTACTGGCTTCAATGAAAATATCGGTGGTTTCCATCAGCTTCAGAAACGCTTCCCGGCCTTCATCTTTGAAAATATTCAGCGACAGGGCGTGCAGGTTACGGCGTGAGAGCTGCGGATAGTTAGGCTGCACGCGGATGGTATCGGCCCATGCGACGTTTTCAATCCAGATAACCTCAGCGCCCCACTCGGCGAACATCTGTCCGGCGAACGGACCGGCGATTTCGATTCCTGAAAAAACAACGCGTACCCCAGCAAGCGGGCCAAAGGTTGGCATTGGTAAATGATTCATCATTTTTCTCCTGGCATTTTTTGCGGTATGTAGGCCGGATAAGCACAGCGCCATCCGGCATGATTGCCTGATGGCGACGCCCCGCGTCTTATCAGGCCTACAAGGGATCGATTAGCGGTATTGCTTGAGTACCGCACGACCCAACGTCAGGATCTGCATTTCGTCAGAACCACCAGAAACACGGTCAACGCGCAGGTCACGCCAGAAACGCGTGATGCGGTGGTTGCCCGCGATACCAACACCTCCCAGTACCTGCATGGCGGTGTCTACCACTTCAAACGCGGCGTTGGCGCAGAAGTATTTGCACATTGCTGCGTCGCCGGAGGTAATCGTGCCGTTATCTGCTTTCCACGCGGCTTCCAGCAGCATATTTTTCATGGAGTTCAGTTTGATCGCCATATGCGCAAACTTCTCCTGAATCAGCTGGAAACGACCAATAGCTTCACCAAACTGCACGCGTTGATTAGCGTAACGCGCAGCGTCTTCAAAAGCGCACATTGCGGTACCGTAGTTGGTCAGCGCGACGAGGAAGCGCTCATGGTCAAACTCTTCTTTCACGCGGTTGAAGCCGTTACCTTCCCGACCGAACATGTCTTTTTCGTCCAGTTCAACGTCATCAAAGGTGATTTCACAGCAGCTATCCATGCGCAGACCGAGTTTCTCCAGTTTGTTGACCTTGATACCCGCTTTGCTCATGTCCACAAACCACTCGGTGTAAACCGGTTTATCCGGCGATGCACCGTCTCTCGCCATGACCACGATGTACGGGGTATAGGCGCTACTGGTGATAAAGCACTTACTGCCATTGAGATAAACCTTACCATTTTTGCGTGTATAAGTGGTTTTCAGACTACCAACATCCGATCCCGCTCCCGGTTCGGTGATAGCAGAGTTCCACATCTGCTTACCGGTGCCCCGGAACGCCATGATTTTATCAATTTGCTCCTGAGTCCCTTCACGCAGGAAAGTGTTAAAACCTCCCGGCAATTGGTACAACACGTAAGTTGGCGCGCCAAGACGTCCCAGTTCCATCCAGACGGCGGCGACGGTAACAAAACCCGCTTCCAGACCGCCGTGTTCTTCCGGGATCAGCAGGCTATCAATACCCATATCCGCCAGCGCTTTTACAAAACGCTCAGGGTAGACGCTGTCACGATCGCACTCGGCAAAATAAGCTTCCCAGTTCTCACTGGCCATCAGTTCGCGAATACCGGCGACAAACAGCTCCTGTTCGTCATTTAAGTTGAAATCCATCTTTCAGCCTCTTGATCAATTGGGTTAATAAGAATTACTTGTCTTTCCAGTGCACTTTGGCGTCTTTAATAAAGGACAGCGTCACCATAATGTTGACGAAGAACAGCGGGCATCCTCCGGCGATAATCGCGGTCTGAATCGGCTTCAACCCACCCAGCGCCAGCAGAACGATACCGATGATGCCGACCAGCACCGACCAGCCGATACGCACTAACAGAGGCGGCTCTTCACCATCGCGAACTTCACGACAGGTCGACATCGCCAGGGTGTAAGAGCAGGCGTTAATCAGCGTGACGGTGGCAATAAAGCAGAGGATGAAGAAGCCCCACATGGTGGCGGTGCTGAGCGGCAAGGCGGCCCAGGTTTCGATAATGGCGCGCGCCACGCCGTGTTGTTCAATCAACTGCGGAATGTTGAGGATGTTTTTATCCATCAGCAGCAGCGTGTTGCTGCCCAGCACTGTCCACAGGATCCAGGTAGACGCGGTCAGACCCATCACCATCCCGAAGCACAGTTCACGTACGGTACGACCACGGGAAATACGGGCCAGGAAGATACTCATCTGGATGGCGTAAATAACCCACCACGCCCAGTAGAAAACGGTCCAGCCCTGCGGGAAGCCGCCTTTACCGATGGCGTCGGTATAGAACAGCATCCGTGGCAGGTGCATTAACAGCATCCCGACGGAGTCGGTGAAGTAGTTCATGATGAAGCTGGCGCCGCTGACGATAAACACCCAGCCGAGCATCAGGAAGCTCAGGTAACTACGCACATCGCTGGCGATTCTGACCCCTTTTTGCAGGCCGCAGGCCACGCAAATCGCGTTCAGAATGATCCAGCAGGTAATGATGATGGCATCCAATTGCAGCGTATGCGGAATACCGAACAGCCATTGCATACACTCGGTGACCAGCGGGGTAGCCAGACCGAGGCTGGTGCCCATCGCGAAGATCAGCGCCACCAGGTAGAAGTTATCGACGATGGTACCGAACAACCCTTTCGCATGCTTTTCACCGACGAGCGGTACCAGCGTGGAGCTGGGACGGATGACATCCATCTTGCGTACAAAGAAGAAGTAGGCGAAGGCCACGGAAAGGAAGCTATAGGTTGCCCACGGTAGCGGCCCCCAGTGGAACAGGCTGTACGCCAGACCTATCTCTTTCGCGCCGGTGGAGTTTGGTTCCAGGCCAAACGGCGGGGTGGAGATATAGTAGTAGATCTCAATAGAGCCCCAGAACAGAACCGCAGCGGATGTACAGGAGGCGAACATCATGAAAATCCAGCTGGCGGTGCTAAACTCCGGTTTTTCGTCACCTAATCTCTTTTTGGCATAGGGGCCAAAAACCAGCCAGAACCAGCCGAAGAGCATGACGACCATATACCATTCAAATGCCCAACCCCAGACGTTGGTGACATAACTGAATACCGCATTAATAACGACGTTAGCGGCATCAAGATCTCTGACTGTTAGCCAGCAAAGTATCCCGACAATTATTAATGGCGGAAAAAAAACCTTCGGTTCAATTCCCGATTTTTTCTTTTCATTTTTCATAAGTGAATTCCAGTGTGAAAACGAAATTTATTTAGCGTGCCAGTCCATGAACGTTTGTTTATTTATTATTAATGATTTGTTGATAAGTTTTTAACCTCTGGGACGCCTCAATGAGTAACTCATGATGGGTATTCACTTCGGGTGATTCTGTTATCTTCGTCACACTTTTTTGCGTTGATTATTTTGTGTCTAAATTTTGATTTTTGCTTTATTTATCAATTTGTTGGTTGTTGTTTTTTAACTTTTTTAAGTATCTGACGTTCAATATTGTTGAGCCAGCAAACAATATTGAAAATTTTCATATTTGGCATATTTCTTTCAATATTGGTGAGGTGCGTAACACTATTGAAAGTTACGAATATCAATGTGTGACATTTTCAATATTGGTGATTAAGGTTTTATTTCCGAATTAAAGAGCGTGATATCTGTATTTAACACCGCCGATATAAATACGTTTCCTTCATGATTTCTGGAGATGCAATGAAGATAATTACTTGCTACAAATGCGTACCTGATGAGCAGGATATTGCGATTAATAATGCTGACGGAACACTCGATTTCAGCAAAGCGGATAGCAAAATCAGCCAATATGATCTGAATGCAATTGAAGCTGCTTGCCAGTTAAAACAGCAGTTGGGAGACGCTCAGGTTGTCGCCATGAGCGTTGGCGGCAAAGCGCTGACTAATGCAAAAGGGCGCAAAGATGTCCTCTCTCGTGGCCCTGATGAACTGATTGTGGTCATTGACGATCAATTTGAGCAGGCGCTGCCGCAACACACCGCTACCGCGCTGGCCGCTGCCGCGCAAAAATCAGGTTTCGATCTGCTTATCTGCGGCGACGGTTCTTCCGATCTTTATGCTCAGCAGGTTGGTTTGCTGGTGGGCGAAGCGTTGAACATTCCGGCGATTAACGGCGTGAGTAAGATCCTCTCTCTTACCGACAGCACATTGACGGTAGAACGCGAACTGGAAGATGAAGTTGAAACGCTGAGCATCCCGCTCCCGGCGGTGATCGCGGTTTCCACCGACATTAACACCCCACAAATCCCTTCGATGAAAGCCATTCTTGGCGCGGCGAAAAAACCGGTTCAGGTCTGGTCGCCTGCGGATATCGGGCTGAACAGCGTACCCGCGTATTCCGCACAACAGGTTGCCGCACCGAAGCAGCGCGAGCGTCAGCGTGTGGTGATTGAAGGTGACGGTGAAGAACAAATCGCCGCGTTTGTCGAGAATCTGCGCAAAATCATTTAATTATCAGGGGATGTTATGAACAAATTTTCCAGTGTCTGGGTATTCAGCGATACCCCTTCTCGTCTGCCCGAACTGATGAGTGGCGCGCAGGCTGTAGGTGAAAAAGTTAACGCGTTCGTACTGAACGAAGCGGATAGCGCGACAGCATGTCACTTAGGCGCGGATCATGTCTGGCTGCTCAGCGGCAAACCAGAAGACCGCATGATCGAAGACTACGCTGCTGCGATGGCTGAGACTATTCGTCAGCATAGCGAGGGCGGCGCGGTGCTGCTGCCGAATACGCGTCGGGGCAAGCTGTTGGCGGCAAAGCTGGGCTATCGCTTGTCGGCTGCGGTTTCCAACGACGCCAGCGACGTCGCCCTGCAGGATGGAAAAGCGGCGGTTAAACATATGGTCTACGGCGGTCTGGCGATAGGGGCAGAGACCATCGCTTCGCCGTTTGCCGTGATCACACTCAGCAGCGGAACGTTTGACGCACAACAACCGGATGCTTCCCGCAGCGGCGAGATGCATACCGTGCAGTGGCAGGCTCCGGCCACTGCCGTGACCCGCACCGCAACCCAGGCGCGTCAGAGCAACAGCGTTGACCTCGACAAAGCGCGTCTGGTGGTCAGCGTGGGACGCGGCATCGGCAGCAAAGAGAATATCTCGCTGGCCGAAGCGCTGTGCCAGACGATTGGCGCCGAGCTGGCCTGTTCCCGCCCGGTGGCGGAAAACGAGAAGTGGATGGAGCACGAGCGCTACGTCGGTATCTCCAACCTGATGCTCAAGCCTGAACTGTATCTGGCGGTGGGGATCTCCGGGCAGATCCAACACATGGTCGGCGCCAACGGCGCGCAGACGATTTTCGCCATCAACAAAGATAAAAACGCGCCAATCTTCCAGTATGCGGATTTTGGCATCGTTGGCGATGCGCTGAAGATCCTGCCTGCGCTGACGGCTGCCTTAGCGCGATAAACCATTTCGGGCAGGATGCGAAGGTATCCTGCCGCTGACAGGAGTACGTATGTCCGAAGATATCTTTGATGCCATCATCGTGGGTGCAGGTCTGGCCGGTTCGGTTGCGGCGCTGGTGCTTGCTCGCGAAGGTGCACAGGTGCTGGTTATCGAGCGCGGCAATTCTGCTGGCGCGAAGAATGTCACCGGTGGGCGCTTGTATGCACATAGCCTGGAACGCATCATTCCCGGCTTTGCGGATCAGGCCCCCATTGAACGCATGATCACCCACGAAAAACTCGCCTTTATGACCGACAAAGGGGCGATGACGATGGATTATTGCAACGGCGAGGACGCCGCATCGTCGCAGGTTTCTTATTCCGTTTTGCGCAGTAAATTTGACGCCTGGCTGATGGAGCAGGCCGAAGAGGCGGGGGCGCAACTGATCACCGGTATTCGCGTCGATAACGTCGTTCAGCGTGATGGCAACGTCGTGGGCGTGGAAGCCGATGGCGATATTCTGGAAGCCAAAGTCGTAATCCTCGCTGACGGGGTGAATTCTCTGCTGGCTGAAAAGCTGGGCATGGCCAAACGCGTTGAGGCATCGCATGTTGCTGTCGGCGTGAAGGAACTGATCGAATTGCCGAAGTCGGTCATTGAAGATCGTTTCCAGTTACAGGGCAACGAAGGTGCCGCCTGTCTGTTTGCCGGAGCGCCGACCGATGGTCTGATGGGCGGTGGCTTCCTGTATACGAATGAAACAACCCTTTCCCTGGGGCTGGTCTGTGGACTTCATCATCTGAAAGACGCGAAAAAATCGGTCCCGCAAATGCTGGAAGATTTCAAACAGCATCCGGCAGTTGCGCCGCTGATCGCCGGTGGCAAGCTGGTGGAATATGCCGCACACGTTGTACCCGAGGCGGGAATGAATATGCAGCCTGAACTGGTGGGCGATGGCGTACTGATTGCCGGGGATGCTGCCGGCATGTGTATGAACCTCGGCTTTACCATCCGGGGTATGGATCTCGCCATATCCGCAGGCGAAGCGGCGGCGAAGACGGTGCTTTCGGCGATGAAGCGCGACGATTTTAGCAAGCAATCGCTGGGGGAATACCGTCAGCATCTGGACGAAGGTCCGATGCGCGATATGCGCATGTATCAGAAACTACCAGCTTTTCTTGATAATCCCCGCATGTTTACCGCCTATCCCGAAATGGCGGTCAATATCGCGCGTGACCTGTTCACCGTGGATGGCTCCGCTCCGGTGCCCATGCGTAAAAAAATCCTGCGCCATGCGAAGAAAGTGGGCCTCATCAACCTGATGAAAGATGGCCTGAAAGGAGTGACCGTATTATGACATCTCCCGTCAATGTGGACGTCAAACTGGGCGTCAATAAGTTCAATGTGGATGAAGATAGCCCGCACATCATTCTCAAAACCGATCCTGATAAACAGGCGCTGGAGGTGCTGATTAAGGCCTGTCCGGCGGGACTGTATAAAAAGCAGGACGACGGTAGCGTTCGTTTTGATTACGCCGGGTGCCTGGAGTGCGGAACGTGCCGGATCCTCGGCCTTGATACGGCGCTGGAAAAATGGGAATACCCGCGCGGGACGTTTGGCGTGGAGTTCCGCTACGGCTAATAAGTACGAAGTTGTGCCCCCGTTGGCCGGATAAGATGCGGTAGCGTCGCCATCCGGCAATCATGTGGCGCCAATGCCGGATGGCGGCGGAAACGCCTTATCCGGCCTACAGATGACGCTTTGCCCGTGTTGAAACAGGACATCACCATGCCGCAGCCCAGGAACTTTGACGACCTTAAATTCTCCTCCATCCATCGCAGAATTATGCTGTGGGGAAGCGGCGGCCCGTTCCTTGATGGCTACGTGCTGGTGATCATTGGCGTGGCGCTGGAACAACTGACGCCGCTATTGCACCTTGATGCTGAATGGATTGGCGCGCTCGGCGCGGCTACGCTTGCCGGACTGTTTATCGGCACCTCGTTGTTTGGCTATATTTGCGATAAAGTCGGGCGGCGTAAAATGTTCCTGCTTGATATTATCGCTATCGGCGTTATCTCCGTGGCGACCATGTTTGTTTCCACGCCGCTTGAATTGCTGGTGATGCGCGTTTTAATTGGCATTGTTATCGGCGCGGATTACCCTATCGCCACTTCCATGATTACGGAGTTTTCCAACACCCGCCAGCGTGCGTTCTCCATCGGTTTTATCGCCGCGATGTGGTACGTCGGCGCGACCTGCGCCAACCTGGTGGGTTACTGGCTGTATGACATGGAAGGCGGCTGGCGCTGGATGCTTGGCAGCGCCTTTATCCCGTGCTTAATCATTTTGATTGGCCGCTTTGATCTGCCGGAATCGCCACGCTGGCTATTGCGAAAAGGACGGGTAAAAGAGTGCGAACAAATGATGATCAAACTGTTCGGCGAACCGGTCTGCTTTGACGATGAGCCGCCGCAGGAGACCCGCTTCCTGCAACTGTTTAATCGCCGTCATTTCCCGTTTGTACTGTTCGTTGCGGCTATCTGGACCTGTCAGGTAATCCCGATGTTCGCTATCTATACCTTTGGGCCGCAGATCGTCGGGTTACTCGGCTGGGAGCAGGGGCGCAACGCGGCGCTCGGCAATGTGGTGATTAGCCTCTTTTTTATGCTGGGCTGTATACCGGCGATGTTCTGGCTAAACAGTATTGGCCGTCGCCCTCTGCTTATTGGCAGCTTCGCCATGATGACTATCGCGCTGGCGCTGCTGGGGCTGGTGTCAAATCTGGGCATCATACTGGTCGTGGTGGCGTTTGCGGTATACGCCTTCTTTTCCGGCGGGCCGGGCATACTGCAATGGCTTTATCCTAATGAACTCTTCCCGACGGATATTCGCGCTTCGGCCGTGGGGGTCATCATGTCATTAAGCCGCATCGGAACCATTGTCTCCACCTGGGCATTACCGATTTTTATTACTCGTTACGGCATTAATAACGTCATGCTGATTGGCGCGTTGATTTCGTTAGTCGGGCTTGGCGTATCGGTGATGTTTGCCCCGGAAACTCGCGGCTTGACGCTAACACAGACCGGAAACATGACTTTGCGCGGAACGCCATCGGATAACCCTCGTTAAGAGTGTTCTGCATTTCTCCCTACTTTTCGCCAATAACGCTACAGTTAACAGTCACATGCTAAAACAACTGAAAAGCAGGGAGAACACCATGCAAAAACGTCTTATGACCGCACTGTTTACCGCAGCAACACTATTCACCGTCGCAGGATGCTCTTCTAACCAGGCGGTTGAAACCACGGATGGCAAAACTATTGTCACCGACGGGAAACCCGAGGTCGATAACGATACCGGTATGGTGTCTTACAAAAACGCCGCCACCGGGAAAACCGAACAGATTAACCGCGATCAGCTGAAAAATATGAGCGAGCTGGATAATTAATTCAATTTTTTCTGATTAGCCGCTCAATAATATTCTCTCTTTATGCGCATCCATTTATTCCCATGCGAATAAATGGATGCCTGAACAGGCAGGGACGCCGGAAAACGTCGAAATACGTTAGACCATTCGCCCGTGTTCCCGCTTTCCCCACCGCGCTGTCCGCTTACATGAGGTTACACTCATCGACATTTCTCTGAACAGCGGCTCAACATTTCCCGGAAAAAAACATATCGCAGGGCATTTATCCTTATGATTAGGTATAAATGATGAGGTATAAGGAACAGGAGTCTGTAATGAAACTGAAACTAATACCTTTTTATTTGCTCGCGCTATTTTCTGCCGCCTCCGGGGCTACGGAGATAAACGCCTGCAAAGACCTGATCGGAACATGGAAAACCACGGCAGATAACCCGCCTTATACCATGACAATATTGCCGCCAGTAGAAGGCTGCGGGGAAAAATGTGTGAAACTGAACGTGCAGTATGAACTTGACGTGACTCACCGCAACGCGCTTTATTGTCATGAAGGACAAGAGGGGGTAAAAGGGCAGGGACCCATGGTGATAGCATTTGAAGGGGCGTATGGTGGACACGCTATTGGAACCTATAACCGACAGCTGCAATTACTGTGGGCTGGCGTAATACCGAAAAATAAAAAGGGGAAATGGATAACGAAAATGGAAAATTACTGGTTCAGGCAAGTAAAAGCGCACTAAATATTATCTTAAAACAGCCCGCAAAACCGTCTTACTCTCGAAGGGCTTACTGTCTGCGCGCGCCCATTCCAACGGCTTGCCTGCCCCGGATGAACTGTTGATAAAAAAGAGGGCCAGCATCTGTTTCCAGACGGCCCTGAGTGGATTGTGACGTAACATGGCACCTTGCTGGCGCTCTCTTATTATTTCATGCCTGTGCCCTCGTTATGGCGCAATCAGAGCTTTATTTCGTCGCATCGTTATAAACTTCGGCAACGGCTTCAAAATTCGGACCATGCTCACGTGCAGCGATAATATGGTAATATTTTCCGCCTTTCGCATCGGCTAATGCTGACAGTTTTTCGCGTAGATCAGAGGGTGAGGAAATCTGCCCGCCACTCTGGGACACATTTATGGTGCCGACCTTAACCAGTTTGAAGTGGCTGATTTCTTGCTTAGAGACCTGCTCTGCCGCAAGTGTGCTGAATGAAGCAACCGTTGCCAGTAATGCGGCGGCAATAATGCGTTTTTTCATAGTTCTGTTCCTGTTGCATTGATGATAAGGTTTGCGCAATATCAGTAATCCGTAACGAAATTATTTATACCCTTCATACTTCAGGTTGCTTATGGGTTGGCTACGGATTACTCGGCCCACCTATGGGCCTCGCCCTGACGGGCCGTCGCACGCGACATTCAAATCTGCTCCCGGCAGATTTGTCGCTCACCTCAGTCACATAATTATCTATGCTCCTGGGGACTCACTCCCTTGCCGCCTTTAAGCAACTCGAATTATTTTGGGTAATAACCTCGGTTGATTATCTGAAAATAGCCTTATTTGGTGTGACCGTCTTATATCTTGTTATAGTCACCTCTTTATGTTGTTGTCAATGTAAAATAATGCACTGCCAGCTAAAAAGAAACTTAACCCCCTGTAAATAATAGTTTTTATATTATTTCTTTTAATGGCGTAATTTTTATTGAATCACGCGGCAATACGCTAGTTTTATTCATAAGCAACATAACAGAATTGAGTTATGTTTTAATTTCCCAGAGTGATATTACCGGTTGTATGTCTATGGTTACGCGGCCTGTTACTGATAGTGTTTCTTTCGGGGGGATTTTATTGTAGCGGCATAGGGTAATCACCGTAGCTGAAGGGAAAAGGCGCGAACACAGAGCTATAGAGTATGTTTAATAATGTATTTTTTTATGAAGTAATGTCTGCAGTTGTATCTCTAAAATAAAAAAAATGAACTTTTCATCTAAATAATTTTTCAGTGAATTATGGTTATTTATTAATATATTTCTAATTTGAAATACAAATCAATTTATAACACATATTCTTACCCGGAAGGCATTGATACATATCCACGCTTCCTCGTACAGTAATAAATGAATATGTGATAAAGTTACTGACTACAGGTATAATAATATGAGTAATAAAAAAAATCTGTCCGCAGAAGAGACGGATCTTACGCGTAGGAAACTGTTAACCAGTGCCGGTATTCTTGCCGCAGGCGGTATGTTATCCGGCGCGGTAAAGGCTGATGAAAAATGCGCCGTCAAGGCGAAACCGGCGTGGGATAAACCGTTTACCGGCGAAATCCCGGAAAAATTGCCAGAAGGATATAATATTCTGTTAGTCGTGACCGACCAGGAGCGTTTTTTTCCTACGTTTCCTTTCCCGGTACCCGGCAGAGAGCGGCTCATGAAAACGGGGGTGACATTCTGTAATCATCAGAATACCAGTAATGTCTGTACGCCTTCCCGCTCCGTATTGTATACCGGCTTACATATGCCCCAGACAAAAATGTTTGATAATCTGGGCTTACCCTGGATGCCTTATGACCTTGACCCCGCTCTTGGAACCACAGGCCATATGATGCGGGAACTGGGATACTATACGGCCTATAAAGGTAAGTGGCATCTTACAGAAAAACTGGAGAAGCCTTTGCCTGACGAAAAAGATGAGGATATTGATGTCGGGGATATTCCTGAACCAGAATTACATAAAATTATGGAAAAATATGGTTTTGCTGACTATCACGGCATCGGCGATATTATAGGCCATAGTAAAGGCGGCTATTTTTATGATTCAACCACCACGGCTCAGACTATAAATTGGTTAAGATGCAAGGGGCAGCCCTTGAATGACCAACACAAGCCCTGGTTCTTGGCCGTTAACCTCGTTAATCCTCATGACGTCATGTTTATTGATACCGATAAAGAGGGAGAAAAGGTACAGTGGCGTGGCGAGTTGGATCAGGATGATAATACCCTGGCGCCCACGCAGCCGCCGGAAAACGAGCTTTATCAGGCAAGCTGGCCGAACTATCCGCTGCCGGCAAACAGGCATCAATCATTCAATGAGCAGGGAAGACCGCCGGCGCATCTTGAATACCAGACGGCGCGCGCTGCGCTGGAAGGGCAGTTTCCTGATGAAGATCGTCGTTGGCGTAAACTGCTTGACTACTATTTCAACTGTATCCGCGATTGTGATACTCACCTTGACCGGATATTAAATGAACTTGATGCCCTCAAGTTAACTGATAAAACGATTGTTGTATTTACTGCCGATCATGGCGAATTAGGCGGAAGCCATCAGATGCACGGTAAAGGCGCTTCCGTTTATAAAGAACAGATCCATGTACCGATGATTATTTCCCACCCGGCGTACCCCGGTAATAAGAAATGTCAGGCGTTGACCTGTCATCTTGATATCGCGCCGACATTAGTTGGGCTGACCGGTTTGCCGGAAGAAAAACAGCACCAGGCGTTAGGCAACCGCAAAGGCGTTAATTTTAGCGGATTGCTAAAAAACCCAGAGGGCGTTGCGGTTAATGCGGTGAGAAATGCCAGCTTATATTGCTATGGCATGATCTTGTATACCGATGCCCATTATCTCCACCGCGTTATCGCGCTACAAAGGGATAAACAAAAAACGGTGGCGCAAATCAAGCAGGAAATATCCCATTTGCATCCTGATTTCAGCCATCGTTCAGGGACGCGGATGATTAACGATGGCCGTTATAAGTTTGCACGCTATTTCTCGCTAAGGGAGCATAATACGCCGGAAACCTGGGAGGATCTTATTAAGTACAACGATCTTGAACTTTACGATCTTAAAAATGATCCCGATGAGAACCATAACCTTGCTGCTGATAAACAGAAATATCAGGATCTCATTCTTACGATGAATGAAAAACTGAATAAAATTATCAAGGACGAAATTGGCGTGGATGACGGCAGTTTTATGCCGGATGCGGCCCATGAGCCGTGGGATCTTACTATTGAGCAGTTTAACCGCATGGCGAAAGATTAAGAGCCTGGCCATTAGGCTATTTTATTCGCCATTTTGGGACCGGGCAGTGCTCAAAATCCTCACGTACTACGTGTACGCTCCGGTTTCTGCGCGCTGGTCGGCCCCAAACTGGCTTCAACAATTACGCCTGGTGGGCCAGGCTCTAAGTACCTGACCCATTAGGTTAATTTATGCGTCGGCGATCTGGCATCCAGCGTGTCTGGAGGTTCAGATGCTGTTGGCGCTGCGCTTATTGGGCCTGTGTCATCATGTAATGGATTGATATTACAGTCATTACAGGCAAATTTAGCGCAGCGCCGCCCGACAAGAAGGCCTTAAACCGATTGGTCAGCGATTTAAGGCTGCTATCATCACCGACCTTTCCACACCGGATCGCGCTTTTCCGCAAACGCCTGCGGCCCTTCGAGAGCGTCTTCCGGGGGCAGGATGGCGTCAACCCTTGCTGGCGTTAATTCAATTTTTTCTGGTTAGCCGCTCAATAATATTCACTATTAGCCTGGCGAATTTGTCACTACACTTTGTAATAAAAAACAGATCATCACAGGCTAATCATGATCCTCATTATTTATGCGCATCCGTATCCGCATCATTCTCATGCGAATAAACGGATGCTTGAACAGGCAGGGACGCTGGAAAACGTCGAAATACGTTCGCTTTATCACCTCTATCCCGATTTCAATATTGACGTTGCCGCCGAGCAGGAGGCGCTGTCGCGCGCGAGTCTTATCGTCTGGCAGCATCCGATGCAGTGGTACAGCGTCCCTCCTTTACTCAAATTATGGATGGATAAAGTCCTCACCCACGGCTGGGCTTACGGTCATGGCGGTACGGCATTACACGGTAAACATCTGCTGTGGGCGGTAACGACCGGCGGCGGTGAAAATCACTTTGCTATCGGCTCCCATCCGGGATTTGACGTCCTTTCTCAGCCGCTACAGGCGACGGCGCTCTATTGCGGCCTCAAATGGCTGCCGCCGTTTGCCATGCACTGCACGTTCATTTGTGATGATGACACCTTACAGGCGCAGGCGCGTCAGTATAAACAGCGTTTACTGGCATGGCAGGAGGTGAATCATGGATAGCCATACTCTACTGCAGGCGCTGATCTATCTTGGTTCGGCGGCGTTGATTGTGCCGATTGCGGTACGTTTGGGCTTAGGAGCGGTGCTGGGGTATCTGATTGCGGGGTGTATTATCGGCCCCTGGGGACTACGGCTGGTGACGGACGCCGAATCTATTCTGCATTTTGCGGAAATCGGCGTCGTGCTGATGTTGTTTGTTATTGGGCTTGAGCTGGACCCGCAACGGTTATGGAAGCTGCGCGCCTCGGTATTTGGCGGCGGCGCGTTACAGATGGTGGTCTGCGGCGGACTGATTGGTCTGTTCTGTATGTTTCTTGGCCTGCGTTGGCAGGTGGCGGAACTGATTGGCATGACGCTGGCGCTTTCGTCCACGGCTATCGCCATGCAGGCAATGAATGAGCGTAACCTGACCGTTTCACAAGTAGGACGTAGCGCATTCGCAGTGCTCTTGTTCCAGGATATCGCGGCGATCCCGCTGGTGGCGATGATTCCGCTGCTGGCCGCCAGCGGCGCATCCACCACGCTTGGCGCGTTTGCGCTATCGGCGTTGAAAGTCGCAGGCGCGTTGGCGCTGGTGGTGCTGCTGGGACGCTACGTCACGCGCCCGGCGCTGCGCTTTGTCGCGCGTTCTGGTTTGCGGGAAGTGTTCAGCGCCGTGGCGCTATTTCTGGTGTTTGGTTTCGGCCTGTTGCTGGAAGAGGTTGGGCTGTCAATGGCGATGGGCGCGTTCCTGGCGGGCGTTCTGCTGGCGAGTTCGGAATATCGTCATGCGCTGGAAAGCGATATTGAACCCTTTAAGGGGTTGCTGCTGGGGCTGTTCTTTATTGGCGTCGGCATGTCGATTGATTTCGGCACGCTGGTGGAGAATCCGCTGCGCATTCTGCTGTTGCTGGCCGGTTTTCTGGCAATCAAAATCGTCATGCTGTGGCTGGTCGCGAGGCCCCTGGGTGTACCGGCAAAACAGCGTCGCTGGTTTGCCGTCTTATTAGGCCAGGGAAGTGAGTTTGCGTTTGTGGTTTTTGGCGCGGCGCAAATGGCGGGTGTACTTGAGCCGGAATGGGCAAAAGCGCTGACGCTGGCGGTCGCGCTGTCGATGGCGGCAACGCCGATTTTTCTGGTGCTGCTGACGCGCATGGAGAAGACCGCGACGGGTGAAGCGCGCGAGGCGGATGAAATCGACGAAGAGCAGCCGCGGGTTATTGTGGCCGGGTTTGGACGATTTGGGCAGATAGCCGGGCGTTTGCTGCTGTCGAGCGGGGTGAAGATGGTGGTGCTCGATCACGATCCCGATCATATCGAAACGCTGCGTAAATTCGGCATGAAGGTTTTTTATGGCGACGCGACGCGTATGGATTTGCTGGAATCTGCCGGAGCGGCGAAGGCGGAGGTATTGATTAACGCCATTGACGATCCGCAAACCAATTTGCAACTGAGTGAACTGGTGAGGTCGCATTTCCCGCATCTGCAGATTATCGCCCGCGCCCGTGATGTCGATCATTACATCCGCCTGCGCCAGGCAGGTGTGGCGATGCCCGAACGTGAAACCTTCGAAGGCGCGCTCAAAAGCGGGCGACAGGCGCTGGAAGCGCTGGGGCTGGGGCGTTATGAAGCCCGCGAGCGCGCGGATCTGTTCCGCCATTTTAATACCCGGATGGTGGAAGATATGGCGAAAGGGGAAAACGATCCGTTATCTCGCGCCGCCGCCTATAAACGTACCAGCGCGATGTTGAGCGAAATTATTACCGAGGACCGGGAGCATCTGTCGTTGATTCAGCGCCACGGCTGGCAGGGAACGGCTGGGGGCAAACATTCCGGGGAGGCCGCTGATGAACCCGAGGTCAAACCGTCAATCTAAAGTAAAAAATGTGATGTTCTGCAAACTTTACTGCTAATTGGCTGTTTTTGAACTACTGTAATGCTGGCGCTCCACATCAAATGAGTGGCGTCGCCAGCAGAACGAAAAATTTTCGTGCTCATCCTCTTTTCGTCAGTCGACGAAAGATTGCGCTTTACGTATAGTGGCGGCAATTTTTTTTGTATCAGGAAATAATTAATGATCAGTCTGATTGCGGCGTTAGCGGTGGATCGCGTCATCGGTATGGAAAACGCCATGCCGTGGAACCTGCCTGCCGATCTCGCCTGGTTTAAACGTAACACGTTAAATAAACCTGTCGTTATGGGACGTCACACCTGGGAATCCATCGGACGCCCCTTACCGGGACGTAAAAATATTGTTATCAGCAGCCAGCCGGGCACCGACGATCGCGTGCAGTGGGTGAAGTCTGTCGATGAGGCGATTGCCGCTTGCGGCGATGCGCCGGAAATTATGGTCATTGGCGGCGGGCGCGTGTACGAGCAGTTCCTGCCAAAGGCGCAGAAGCTTTATCTGACGCATATTGATGCGGAAGTCGAAGGCGATACCCATTTTCCGGATTATGAACCGGATGACTGGGAATCGGTATTCAGTGAGTTTCACGATGCCGACGCGCAGAATTCTCACAGCTATTGTTTCGAGATTCTGGAACGTCGTTAATACTGTAGTGCCGGATGGCGGCGAAACGCCTTATCCGGCCTACTCTTGAGCCAGATGTAGACAGATGTAGGCCTGAGAAGCGTAGTGCCATCAGGCATAAACCAATCCTTGAGCCAGATGTAGGCCTGAAAAGCGTAGCGTCATCAGGCATAAACCAATTCTTGAGCCAGATGTAGGCCTGATAAGCGTAGCGCCATCAGGCATAAACCTATCAGGCGTTGACCGCTTCGCCTTCGCCCATATCCATCTGGCGGTTTGACGGCTGCACAAAATACTGTTTATCTTCCCAGCATAAACAGGTCAACTCCCCGCCCCAGCAGCAGCCGGTATCCAGCGCGTAAATACCTTCCGGCGTCCCTTTCCCTTCCAGCGACGCCCAGTGCCCGAACGCAATACTGTAAGCCTCGCTCACCGGCCCCGGAATGGCGAACCACGGCTTCAGCGGCGCAGGGGCATTTTCCGGCGACGCTTTACTGTACATATCCAGTTGACCGTTAGGAAAGCAGTAACGCATACGGGTAAAGGCATTAGTAATAAAGCGTAGCCGCGCCAGACCGCTTAACTCCGGCGACCAGTTATTTGGCATATCGCCATACATCGCGTCGAGGAAAAAGGGGTACGAGTCGCTCGACAGCACCGCTTCAACATCGCGGGCGCACTCTTTTGCCGTCTGCAAATCCCACTGCGGGGTAATACCCGCATGCGCCATGACCAGCTTTTTCTCTTCATCTACCTGCAACAGCGGCTGACGGCGTAACCAATTCAACAGCTCATCGGCGTCCGGCGCTTCAAGAAGCGGGGTCAGCCGGTCTTTAGGTTTGTTGCGGCTAATCCCGGCGAATACGGCCAACAGGTGTAAATCGTGATTCCCCAGCACCAAACGCACGCTATTGCCAAGCGATTTGACGTAGCGTAACACGTCCAGCGAACCGGGACCGCGGGCGACCAAATCGCCAGTCAGCCACAGAGTGTCTGTGTCTGGCGTAAATTCCACTTGCTGTAATAAGGCGATCAGTTCGTCGTAGCAACCGTGAACGTCGCCGATGAGATAAGTTGCCATTGTTATAATTTTAGTGAATGAGTGTAGGGACGGCGAGTCGAAACACGGGAATGTCGATGGTAAAGGCGTCGCCATTTTCATCGATCATTTCGTAATGACCCTGCATGGTGCCAAGCGGCGTTTCAATTACCGCGCCGCTGGTGTACTGATACTCTTCGCCAGGCGCAATGCGCGGCTGGACGCCAACCACACCTTCGCCCTGGACTTCGGTTTCACGGCCATGACCATTGGTAATCAGCCAGTAGCGGCCCAATAGCTGCACTGGCGCCCGGCCCAGATTGCGGATGGTTACGGTATAGGCAAAAACGTAACGTTCATCGTCAGGTGAGGATTGCGCCTCAATGTAGACGCTTTGCACCTGAATACACACTCTGGGCGAATTGATCATGTTTAACTCTCCTTCAAAGGCGCGTTTTCCGACAGATAATTGGCCATCTGGCAGTACTGCGCGACAGAGATATTTTCCGCGCGCATTGCCGGGTCAATACCCATTTCCGTCAACGTCTCAACGCTAAAAAGATTGCCGAGACTGTTACGGATCGTTTTACGGCGCTGGTTAAAGGCCTCGGTGGTAATACGGCTCAACACGCGAATATCTTTAACCGGGTAAGGCATTGTTGCGTGTGGAACCAGACGCACCACGGCGGAGTCCACTTTGGGCGGCGGCGTGAAGGCGGATGGCGGCACTTCAAGCACAGGGATCACCTGACAGTAATATTGCGCCATTACGCTTAAACGACCATACGCTTTGCTGTTCGGCCCTGCAACCAGACGATTTACCACTTCTTTTTGCAACATAAAGTGCATGTCGGCAATGGCATCAGTATAGCTAAAGAGATGGAACATCAGCGGGGTGGAGATATTATAGGGCAGATTGCCGAACACACGCAGCGGTTGGCCCAACTGCGTAGACAGCTCGCCAAAGTTCATGGTCATGGCGTCCTGCTGATAAATAGTCAGCTTCGGCCCTAAGAACGGATGGGTTTGCAAACGCGCCGCCAGATCGCGGTCAAGTTCAATGACCGTGAGCTTATCCAGTCGTTCGCCGACCGGCTCCGTCAGCGCCGCCAGACCGGGGCCGATTTCAACCATCGCCTGGCCTTTTTGCGGATTAATAGCAGAAACAATACTGTCGATCACAAACCGATCGTTGAGAAAGTTTTGCCCGAAGCGTTTACGGGCTAAATGGCCCTGATGGACTCGATTATTCATTGGGTATTAACAATCATTTTGATGGCGAGATTAAGCGCCGTAATAAAACTGCCGACATCCGCTTTTCCACGGCCCGCCAGTTCAAGCGCGGTGCCGTGGTCAACGGAGGTTCGAATAAAAGGTAGGCCGAGCGTAATATTCACTCCCCGACCGAATCCCTGGTATTTTAGCACGGGCAGGCCCTGATCGTGGTACATCGCCAGCACCGCGTCGGCATTATCGAGATATTTGGGCTGAAACAGCGTATCAGCAGGTAGCGGCCCGTTGAGTTTCATCCCCTGCGCCCGCAGCTCGTCGAGCACCGGAATGATGGTGTCTATCTCTTCCGTGCCCATATGACCGCCTTCGCCCGCGTGCGGATTCAGGCCACAGACAAGAATGCGCGGTTCGGCAATACCAAATTTGGTCCGCAAATCGTGATGCAAAATAGCAATCACTTCGTGCAAAAGCGCAGGGGTGATGGCGTCTGCAATCGCCCGTAGCGGCAGATGCGTGGTCGCCAGCGCCACGCGAAGTTCTTCGGTTGCCAGCATCATCACGACTTTTTTCGCCTGCGAACGCTCTTCGAAAAACTCGGTATGACCGGTAAACGGAATGCCTGCGTCGTTAATAACGCCTTTGTGCACGGGGCCTGTGATCAGCGCGGCAAATTCACCGTTCAGACAGCCATCACACGCTCGCGCCAGCGTCTCTACCACATAGGGGCCATTTTCTACCGTCAACTGACCGGGGATGGCAGGTGCGCGCAGCGAGACCGGCAATAGGGTCAGCGTTCCCGCGGGCTGCGGCGCAGCGGGGACATCAGGCGAGTAAGGGAGAAGCGAGAGGGGCAGGCCGAGCATGGCGGCCCGCTCCGTCAGGAGCGCGCCGTCCGCACAGACGACCAGTTCAATCGGCCACGCGCGTTGCGCCAGTTGGACGACAAGATCGGGGCCAATCCCGGCGGGTTCGCCGGGAGTGATAACAACGCGTTGCGCACTGCTCATTAGTTACTCAAAATCTTAACGTAAGCGCTGGCGCGCTGTTCTTGCATCCAGGTCGCCGCTTCTTCTGAGAACTTACGGTTCATCAGCATACGATAAGCGCGATCTTTCTGCGCCGCATCGGTTTTGTCTACCTTACGCGTATCCAGCAATTCGATCAGATGCCAGCCGAAAGAGGAGTGTACCGGCGCGCTTATTTGGCCTTTATGCAGCTTCGTCAGCGCGTCGCGGAACGCCGGATCGAAAATATCTGGCGTAGCCCAACCCAAATCACCGCCCTGGTTAGCGGAGCCCGGGTCCTGAGAGTACTCTTTCGCCGCAGCGGCAAAGGTGGTTTTACCACTCTTAATGTCAGCCGCGATTTCTTCCAGCTTCAGGCGCGCCTGCTGATCGTTCATGATCGGCGACGGCTTAAGCAGAATATGACGAGCGTGAACTTCGGTCACGGAGATACTCTGGCTCTGACCGCGCAGGTCGTTTACTTTCAGAATGTGGAAACCGACGCCGGAGCGAATCGGGCCGACAATGTCGCCTTTCTTCGCGGTGCTCAGCGCCTGGGCGAAAATCCCCGGCAGCTCCTGGATACGGCCCCAGCCCATCTGACCGCCTTTTAGCGCCTGCTGGTCGGCAGAGTAGGTAATCGCCAGTTTGCCGAAATCTGCGCCGTTACGCGCTTCTTCAACAATGCTTTCCGCCTGGCGCTGCGCGTCGTTAACCTGCTCGGAGGTTGGGTTTTCCGGCAGAGCAATCAGGATATGGCTCAGGTTCAGCTCGGTGCTGGCGTCGTTTTGGGTGCCAATCTGTTTTGCCAGCGCGTCAACTTCTTGCGGCAAAACGGTGATACGGCGACGAACCTCATTGTTGCGCACTTCAGAGATAATCATCTCTTTACGAATCTGGTTACGGTAGGTTGAATAGTTCAGCCCATCGTAAGCCAGACGGCTGCGCATCTGATCCATCGTCATATTGTTTTGTTTGGCGATGTTGGCGATGGCCTGATCCAACTGCTCATCCGTGATCTTCACCCCCATCTTCTGACCCATCTGCAGGATAATTTGATCCATAATCAAACGTTCCAGGATCTGGTGACGCAGCGTGGCGTCGTCCGGAAGCTGCTGACCTGCCTGACCCGCGTTGAGTTTGACTGATTGCATTAAGCCATCAACGTCGCTTTCCAGCACGACGCCATTATTGACGACGGCTGCGACTTTATCGACTACCTGGGGGGCAGCGAAACTGGTATTCGCGATCATGGCGATACCGAGAAGCAGCGTTTTCCAGTTCTTCATACTTTTTCCATTTCAATTAACCGCAATGCGGATTACGTTGTAAATCAATCAGATTACATAGAGCTTTGGTACGGCAGAATGTTCGAACGCAACATTTCTTGCGTGCCGAGGCCGTAGTTAGAGCTCAAACCGCGCAGCTCAATGTTGAAGCCAATCGCGTTATCATAAATCGCGTGTTGTTTATCGTTATCCCAACCGTTCAGCTTACGTTCGTATCCGACGCGGATCGCATAGCAGCAAGAGTTGTACTGCAAGCCGAGCATCTGGTCTGCAGGTTTGCTCGAATTGGTATCGAAGTAGTACGCGCCGACAATCGACCAGCGATCGGCAATCGGCCAACTTGCCACCGCGCCCACCTGGTTGATGCCGTTTTTATACTGCTCTGCCGTGGAATAATACGAAGGCAACGTAGCCTGAATATATTCCGGGCTGGCATAGCGGTAGTTCAACTGTACCAGACGATCCTGATCCCGACGGTATTCGAGGCTGCTGCTGCTGGTAGCGACGCTATCCAGACGGGTATCGTACTGCACTCCGCTACGCAGCCCCCAGCGTTCTGAAATACGCCAGTAAGTGTCGCCTGCCCAAACCAGCGAACCGGTTTTATCGTCATTCTCCCATTTAATGTTGTCATCGCCGGTGCGAGACTCCGTGAAATAGTAGATTTGACCAACAGAAACGTTAAAACGTTCAACGGCGGCATCATCATAAACGCGTGTTGTGACGCCGGTCGTGACCTGGTTGGCGGAAGCAATACGGTCGAGACCACCATAAGTGCGGTCGCGGAACAGGCCGTTATAGTCGGATTGCAGCAAAGAAGAATCGTAGTTATAGATGCCGCTCTGGTCGCGGTACGGCACATACAGGTACTGCACGCGTGGTTCCAGCGTCTGGGTATACCCCGGCGCCAGCATCGCCATATCGCGTTCGAAGACGAGCTTACCGTCGACTTTAAACTGTGGCATGACGCGGTTAACCGAATCTTCCAGTTTTTTGCTGTTATTGGCGTTGTACCAGTCCAGATTCGTTTGCTGATAGTGCGTCGCCATCAGCTTCGCTTCGGTGTTCAGGCTGCCCCAGCGGTTGGAGAGCGGCAAATTGATGGTTGGCTCCAGGTGGACGCGGGTCGCTTCCGGCATATTGTCTTTGGTGTTGACGAAATGTACCGCCTGGCCGTAAATCCGGGTATCAAACGGCCCGAGATCGTTATAGTAGTAGTTAACGTCTAACTGCGGCTCCGCAGAGTAGCTGCTGGTGTTCTGATCGTTAAACACCTGGAATTGCTTGGTCGACACCGTAGCGTCAAAGTTTTGTACGGCGTAGCCGACGCTGAATTTCTGCGTTGCGTAGCCGTCGGTACTGGAACCGTACTTACTGTCGAAATCATTAAAATAGCTGGAGTCGCTGACTTTGGTGTAATCGACGTTAAAACGCCACACCTGATCCATCACGCCTGAGTGCTGCCAGTAGAATAACCAGCGGTGCTTATCGCCCTCTTTGGGATGTTCGTCCTCGTAGACTTTATCAGAAGGCAGATAATCTAATTCCATCAACCCGGCGCCTGCCTGCGTGAGATAACGGAATTCGTTCTCCCACATAATATTGCCGCGGCGGTGCATATAGTGCGGGGTGATGGTGGCGTCCATATTGGGCGCGATGTTCCAGTAATACGGTAAGTAGAACTCGAAATAGTTCTTGGTCGTGTATTTCGCGTTCGGGATCAGGAAACCTGAGCGACGTTTGTCACCGACGGGGAGCTGTAAATAGGGGCTATAAAAGATCGGAACCGGACCTACTTTAAACCGGGCGTTCCAGATCTCCGCAACCTGTTCTTCACGGTCATGGATGACTTCACTCCCCACCACGCTCCAGGTATCGGAGCCAGGCAGACAGGAGGTAAAGCTGCCGTTTTCCAGAATGGTATAGCGGTTTTCGCCGCGCTGCTTCATGAGATCGGCTTTACCGCGTCCCTGACGGCCCACCATCTGGTAATCGCCTTCCCAGACGTTCGTGTCTTTGGTGTTCAGGTTTGCCCAGCCCTTCGGCCCTTTAAGGATGACCTGATTGTCATCATAATGCACATTACCCAGCGCATCGACGGTGCGTACAGGTTCCGGCTGACCTTCCGCCTGCTTCTGATGAAGCTGCACTTCATCCGCTTGCAGGCGGCTATTCCCCTGCATAATGTCCACGTTGCCGGTAAAAACGGCATCGTCCGGGTAGTTACCTTTAGCGTTATCGGCATTGATAGTAACCGGCAGATCGTTGGTATCGCCTTTTACCAGAGGACGATCGTAGCTCGGCACGCCCAACATACACTGTGAGGCGAGATCGGCTGCCAGCCCCTGATGACTATAAAGGGCGCTGGCGATCATGGTGGCCAGAAGAGTGGGAATACGTTTTTTCATACGTTGTATTTATTGTTCCATCATCGGTAGCGTTGCGCGTGACAAACGGTCACAGCCTAACTTACTCATCTTCGCTGCGCCAGTGTTAATCCTGCCGTTTAGCGTCTGTGGTGTTAGGCACGGCATTGAATGACAGGTATGATAATGCAAATTATAGGCGATGTCCCACAATTGACCGTAGCCTTCATTCGCAGAAAAGCACCTTATTTTGTGGGAGATAGCCTCACCGATAGCGTAACGTTTTGGGGAGTCTATGCAGTACTGGGGAAAGATAATTGGCGTCGCCGTAGCCCTGATGATGGGCGGCGGCTTTTGGGGCGTGGTCCTGGGTCTGCTGGTGGGCCATATGTTCGACAAAGCCCGCAGCCGAAAAATGGCGTGGTTTGCCAACCAGCGGGAACGGCAGGCGCTGTTTTTTGCCACCACCTTTGAGGTGATGGGCCACTTAACCAAATCAAAAGGACGGGTGACGGAAGCGGATATTCATATCGCCAGTCAGTTGATGGATCGTATGAATTTACACGGCGATTCACGTACAGCCGCGCAGAACGCCTTTCGGGTCGGAAAAGCGGATAATTACCCATTACGTGAAAAGATGCGGCAGTTTCGTAGCGTCTGCTTCGGGCGTTTTGATCTGATCCGGATGTTTCTGGAAATTCAGATCCAGGCGGCGTTTGCCGATGGCTCGCTACACCCTAATGAGCGGGAAGTGCTGTATGTGATTGCGGAAGAGCTAGGTATTTCCCGCGTACAGTTCGATCAGTTTCTGCGCATGATGCAGGGCGGCGCGCAGTTTGGCGGCGGTTATCATCAACAGTCCGGCGGCGGCTGGCAGCAGGCGCAGCGCGGCCCGACGCTGGAAGATGCCTGTAATGTGCTGGGGGTTAAAACCACCGACGATGCAACCACCATTAAACGCGCTTATCGCAAACTGATGAGCGAGCATCATCCCGATAAGCTGGTGGCCAAAGGTTTGCCGCCGGAAATGATGGAAATGGCGAAGCAAAAAGCGCAGGAAATTCAGAAAGCGTATGAGCTAATCAAAGAACAGAAAGGCTTCAAGTGATTGAATTGCCGGATGCGACTAGCGCCTTATCCGGCCTACGTTAATGAATGTAGGCCGGGCAAGCGAAGCGCCCCGGCATAAATTGGCTCAGAATTTAAAAATCTGCCGGGACTTTAAACGTCATGCTGTTACCGTAAGCGGGATGGGTAATGGTCAGCATTTCGGCGTGTAACTGCAAACGCGGCGCCAGCGACAACGCTTCCGGCGAGGCGTAAAACCGATCGCCTAAAATCGGGTGGCCTAACGCCAGCATATGCACACGAAGCTGATGCGAACGTCCGGTGATCGGTTTTAGCACCACGCGGGCGGTATTATCCGCCGCAAACTCCACCACGTTATATTCCGTTTGCGCCGGTTTGCCGGTTTCATAACACACTTTCTGCTTTGGCCGGTTCGGCCAGTCGCAGATGAGCGGTAAGTCGACCAGTCCTTCCGCCGGGGAGGGATGCCCCCATACGCGCGCCACATACTGCTTTTTCGGCTCACGTTCGCGGAACTGGCGTTTTAGCTCCCGCTCCGCGGCTTTGGTCAGCGCCACTACAATCACGCCGCTGGTGGCCATATCCAGACGATGCACCGACTCTGCCTGCGGGTAGTCGCGCTGGATACGCGTCATAATGCTGTCTTTGTGCGCTTCCAGACGCCCCGGCACGGACAACAGGCCGCTGGGCTTATTGACCACCATAATGTGCTCATCCTGATACAGGATAACCAGCCAGGGTTCCTGCGGCGGATTGTAGTTTTCCATCCCCATGTACGGCTCCGTTATTGGTGCGTGACGACGATAAGACGCAGCGCGTCCAGACGCCAGCCTGCCTGATTCAGGCTTTCCAGCACCTGCTGACGGTTACTGTCGATAGCGGCAAGTTCGTCGTCGCGAATGTTCGGGTTGACGGTGCGCAGCGCTTCCAGACGCGACAGTTCCCCGGACAGTTTTTCATCCGCCTCGCGACGCGCGTTATCAATCAGCGCTCTGGCGGACTTTTCAATCTGCGTCTCGCCCAGTTGCAAAATGGCGTGGACGTCCTGTTGCACGGCGTTCACCAGTTTGCTGCCGGTGTGGCGATTCACGGCGCTGAGCTGACGGTTGAAGGTTTCAAACTCGACCTGGGCGGCCAGATTGTTGCCGTTTTTATCTAACAGCATACGTACCGGCGTCGGCGGCAGGAAGCGGTTCAGTTGTAGCTGTTTCGGCGCCTGCGCTTCCACGACGTAAACCAGTTCGACCAGCAGCGTGCCGACGGGCAGCGCTTTATTTTTCAACAGCGAAATGGTGCTGCTGCCGGTATCGCCGGAGAGGATCAGATCCAGTCCGTTACGGATGAGCGGATGTTCCCAGGTAATAAACTGCGCATCTTCGCGAGACAGGGCTACGTCACGTTCAAACGTGATAGTACAGCCGTCTTCCGGCAGGCCGGGGAAATCCGGCACCAACATGTGGTCGGACGGCGTCAGCACGATCAGGTTGTCGCCGCGATCGTCCTGGTTAATGCCGACGATATCGAACAGGTTCATGGCGAACGCGATCAGGTTGGTGTCGTCGTCCTGTTCTTCAATGCTTTGTGCGAGCTGTTGGGCTTTTTCTCCGCCGTTGGAGTGGATCTCCAGCAGGCGGTCGCGGCCCTGTTCTAACTGGGCTTTTAGCGCTTCATGTTGCTCGCGGCAGGATTTGATCAGATCGTCAAACCCGTCGGTTTCTTCAGGCGCGGCCAGATAGTTAATCAGACTGGCGTAGGCTGAATCATAAATCGCGCGACCGGTCGGGCAGGTGTGCTCAAAGGCGTCCAGCCCTTCGTGATACCAGCGAACCAGCACCGACTGGGCGGTTTTTTCCAGGTACGGGACGTGGATCTGGATATCATGCGCCTGGCCGATACGATCCAGACGACCAATACGCTGTTCCAGCAGATCCGGGTTAAACGGCAAGTCGAACATCACCAGATTGCTGGCAAACTGGAAGTTACGTCCTTCGGAGCCGATTTCAGAACATAACAGCACCTGCGCGCCGGTATCTTCTTCGGCGAACCAGGCGGCGGCGCGGTCGCGTTCGATAATCGACATGCCCTCATGGAACACGGCGGCGCGGATGCCTTCGCGTTCGCGCAGCACCTGCTCCAGCTGTAACGCGGTGGTCGCCTTAGCGCAGATCACCAGCACTTTTTGCGAACGATGGCTGGTCAGATAGCCCATTAGCCACTCAACGCGTGGGTCGAAGTTCCACCAGGTGCCGGTATCGCCTTCGAACTCCTGATAAATTTGTTCCGGATAGAGCATATCGCGGGCGCGATCTTCCGCGCTCTTACGCGCGCCCATAATGCCGGAGACCTTAATGGCGGTCTGATACTGGGTCGGCAGCGGTAGTTTTACCGTATGCAGTTCACGTTTCGGGAACCCCTTGACGCCGTTACGGGTGTTGCGGAACAGAACGCGGCTGGTGCCGTGGCGATCCATCAGCATCGACACCAGCTCATCACGGGCGGCCTGCGCGTCGTCGCGATCGCTATTAGCGGCCTGCAACAGCGGTTCAATATCCTGTTCGCCGATCAGATCGCCCAGCCTGTTCAGTTCGTCGTTGCTGAGTTTATTGCCCGCCAGCAGCATGGCCACCGCATCGGCGACAGGGCGGTAGTTTTTCTGTTCTTCGACAAACTGTTCGAAATCGTGGAAACGGTTCGGATCGAGCAGGCGCAGACGGGCGAAATGGCTTTCCATCCCCAGTTGTTCTGGCGTGGCGGTCAGCAGCAGCACGCCCGGTACGCGTTCAGCTAACTGTTCGATGGCCATATATTCACGGCTCGGCGCATCGGTACTCCACACCAGATGATGCGCTTCGTCGACCACCAGCAAATCCCACTCGGCGTCGCACAAATGTTCCAGACGCTGCTTATTACGGCGGGCGAAATCCAGCGAGCAGATCACCAGTTGTTCGGTTTCAAACGGGTTATACGCGTCGTGCTGCGCTTCGGTATAGCGTTCGTCATCGAACAGCGCGAAGCGCAGGTTGAAACGGCGCAGCATTTCTACCAGCCACTGGTGTTGCAGGGTTTCCGGAACGATGATCAATACGCGTTCCGCCGCGCCGGATAATAACTGTTGATGCAGAATCATCCCGGCTTCAATGGTTTTACCTAAGCCCACTTCATCCGCCAGCAGTACGCGCGGCGCGTGGCGACGACCCACATCATGAGCGATATTAAGCTGATGCGGGATCAGGTTGGTCCGCTGACCACGCAGGCCGCTGTATGGCATCCGGTACTGCTCGCTCTGAAATTTACGGGCGCGATAGCGCAGCGCGAACCGATCCATTCGATCGATTTGACCGGCGAACAGACGATCCTGGGGCTTACTGAAAACCAACTTGCTGTCGAGCAGAACTTCGCGCAGCGTCACATTGGTCTCTTCGGTATCCAGGCGGGTGCCGACATAAACAAGCAGGCCATTTTCTTCTTTTACTTCATCGATATGTAGCTGCCAGCCTTCATGGCTTGTAATCGTATCGCCAGGGTTGAACATGACGCGGGTCACGGGAGAATCACTACGCGCATACAGGCGGTTTTCCCCCGTGGACGGGAAAAGTAAGGTGACGGTTCGCGCATCCATCGCAACAACGGTTCCAAGTCCCAGCTCGCTTTCTGTATCGCTGATCCAGCGTTGACCAAGTGTAAAAGGCATATGTGTTCGGCTCTATATCTTTAATTGCAGGCATTACTCGCCATTCCCAGGCGACAGCACTGGATAATTGCGAGTATACGACCCCGCTACCAGGCTAATGTGGTAGTGGCGTTAATTAGGTCCAGGAATGGAAAGGGCGCTATGGTACTGGAAGGCGGCGCTTTCGTCACGCGTCAAAATAGCCCCAGTTGCCCGGTCAGTAGTGTAGCAAAATTATCTTCAACGAAGGGAAGAATTCCTTCCGCCACGGGTTGTAGCTGGCGGGTAAGATAGTGTTCGTAATCCAGCGGCGACTGCTGGTAATCCACGGGCTCGGGGCCGTTAACAGTCCAGACATATTTTATGGCGCCGCGATTCTGATACTGCGCCGGACGACCCCGCTTCAGGTTTTGTTCATCCGCCAACCGGGCGGCGCGAACGTGCGGCGGGATGTTACGTTGGTACTCATGTAAAGGGCGACGCAGACGCTTGCGATAAACCAGCTGCGCGTCCAGTTCGCCCGCCATCAGTTTATCAATAGTCTCGCGCACATAGTCTTGATAAGGTTCATTGCGAAAAACGCGCAGATACAGCTCCTGTTGAAAGCGCTGCGCCAGCGGCGTCCAGTCGGTCCGCACCGTTTCCAGACCTTTAAATACCATGCGCTGACTGTCGCCTTCCTGAATCAGGCCCGCGTAGCGTTTTTTACTGCCAGTATCCGCGCCGCGGATGGTCGGCATCAGAAAACGGCAAAAGTGGGTTTCAAACTCCAGCTCCAGCGCGCTGGTCAAATTTTGCTGTTGTAACGTCTGCGCCCACCATTCGTTCACGTGACGCACCAGCCTGTGCCCGATTTCCGCCGCGTCGGCTTCTGAATGCGCGCGCCGGAGCCAGACGAAAGTGGAATCGGTATCGCCATAAATTACGTTATAACCCTGCGCCTCAATCAGCGCTTTGGTCTGGCGCATAATCGCATGGCCGCGCATGGTGATTGACGACGCCAGACGGGGATCGAAAAAGCGACAGGCCGTGGTGCCGAGTACGCCATAAAAGGCGTTCATAATGATTTTAAGCGCCTGCGAGAGCGGTTTATTACCCTGACGTTTGGCTTCATCGCGCCCGTGCCAGATTTGGCTAACAATTTCCGGCAGGCAGTGCTTTTCTCGTGAAAACCAGGCGTCAAGGAAACCTTCGGTACTGTGTTCCGGATCCGGCTGCGCCATGCCTTCGACCAGCCCGACGGGATCAATCAAAAACGTGCGGATAATCGACGGGTACAGGCTTTTATAATCCAGCACCAGTACTGAATCGTATAATCCGGGTTGTGAATCCATTACGTAGCCGCCGGGACTTGCCAGCGGCGGCACTTCGCCGAGATTGGGCGCGACATAGCCGGCGCGGTGCATTCGCGGAAAGTAAAGATGCCCAAATGCGGCGACCGAACCGCCGTGGCGATCGACCGGCAGGCCGTTGATCGTCGCGCGTTCCAGCAAAAACGGCATGATCTCGGTTTTATGGAAAATGCGCGTGACCAGCTCGCAGTCTTTCAGGTTGTAGGTGGCGAGGGCGGGTTTATCCTGGGCAAAGCGGCGATCGATCTCATCCATACGATCCCAGGGATTATCAATGGATTTTCCTTCGCCGAGCAGTTCCTGCGAGACGGCTTCCAGCGAAAAAGACGAAAAATTCCAGAACGCGGATTTAAGCGCGTCGATACCATCGATAATGACTCGCCCTCTGGCCTGGGCGAAAAAAACGCCGTTTTTGAAGCCATGTTCGCGCCACTCCAGTTCGCTATTGTCTCGCCCCAGCCGTAAAGGGATACGGTAGCGTTCGGCATGTTTTTGCAGCATACGCAGGTCGAACTGCACCACGTTCCAGCCGATGATGACGTCGGGATCATGTTCGGCAAACCAGGCGTTGAGTTTTTCCAGCAGCTGCGGGCGGCTGGCGACATACACAAGCTCGAAGTCCAGTTGGCGGTCATCGCCATTCGCCGGGCCCAGCATATAAACGGTACGCTGGCCGCAGCCTTCCAGACCAATGCAATACAGTTCGCCGTGTCGCGTGGTTTCGATATCCAGCGAGACCCATTTTAGCGGCGGTCGATAGTCGGGGTGGGGTTTAAGACGCGCATTGCGGATAACGCCGTTGCGCATCTCGCCGTCTACCCAAACGGGCGACGTAATAAAACGCTCCATCAGGTAACGTTCCGGCGGGCGTACATCCGCTTCATAAACGGTGACGCCGTTTTCGCGCAGCAGTTTCTCCATCCGCATAAGCTGGCGGTGAGTACGGCAATACAGACCGGAGACCGGCTGACGATGAAAGTCTCGCAGCTGGAGCGGCGTCAGGCGATAGTCTTTTTCCGCCTGTAGCAGCGAGGCGGCGCGGGAGGTCTGGCTGGTCGGAATAAACGCCACGGACTCTTGCGGCGCCAGCGTCGCCTGCACAGGGCCGTTGTCTGTCGCCAGCCAGAAAGAGACCTCCGTTCCTTGCGGCGTATCCCGCCAGTGCCGGGTTAAAATGAAACCTGCCTGCGCCACGATGATTACCTGTCTAAAAAATTCACGCTAATTATAACCTGTTTTAGGGGGTAATACTGTTATTTTGTACAGGCATATAACGTAAAAGCCGATATCCGTTGTAATAAAAAGTTTCTCGCAGTAAGAAGCGGGTTTTCGCCCACCAGGATTTATAGCGGGTGGATCGCGTGGGTGATGAGCGGCTATCGATACCATTATCCTGAGCGATAGTTTTCAGACGCAGCATATGCAGCGGATCGCTGACCAGTAACGCTGTGCGCCATTGTTGTTGCCGCTGTATCTGTTTTGCGTAACGAATATTTTCGCGCGTCACGGTAGAGCGCTCTTCAATAAAAATCGCCTTAGCCGGAATGCCTTTTTCCAGAACGTATTGACGGGCTATCGCCGCGTCGGAAACCGTTGCGCCAGCGCCGTAGCCGCCGGTTAATACCAACGCGCGGACAATGTGTTGTTGGTAAAGCCAGATGGCATGATCCAGTCTGGCCTGAAAAACGGGAGAAGGCGTTTTTCCGCTAACGCCTGCTCCTGCGACAATCGCGCAGTCAGCTACGCGCGTCTGGTCTTGCTGACTGAACTGATAAATAGCGATAGCGTTATTGATAAACACCGTGGCCATAATGAGAATTATGCCTGCCGCGATTCTGGTGATGTAGCGATATTTCATGAATGAGTTCGTTCCCCGTGACGGGTGTAATGAATATTTTAACGATAAAAGAACTTTTAGCGTCAGATATTTTTGCTGACGTGTATTTATCAATATAATGATGTCGGTGTAGACAGCTGATATAATTATCCTATAACTGCTAATTTTGAATCATGTTTATTTACAATTTTTATCCATAGGTTGGCTGTTTTGTGTCAAGTCTGTTTCCATACATTAAGTATTTTTCAGAATAGTGCTTGCTCGAATTTGTTACTTATTTCTCGGATTAACAAAAAAGCGATATTTTTTGTTTGTTTTAATTAATGAAAAGTGTAAGAATTTTATTTGAAACATCCGCACCGTCAGGTAGAAATATAATATTCCAATTGGCCGCTATGGTTAAATAAAAATGGATTACAGTGCGAATTCGTCGGGAACTCTCTGCATAATTTAATTTTTATTTTAGAATATAATTTTATTTTGACTTTCAGGTGCGGGTGTTTTTATCAAAATGTGTGGTATTCGGGAATTATCTTTTATGAATGTGAATATGCAGGCGTGTCCGGTAGGGAACGCACGTTATCTTTTCGTCAATACTCAACGCGCTAACCCTTCCATAAAAACCGTGAGTCGATTTTTTGAGTATAAAACATGGACAGATCAGATTTGGCGTACCGAAATTATTGAAAACGGCAATGCTTTTTTTCACTGGCAAGGGCACGACAGAAAAAACGGACATCTGGATACCATTATTAACTATCTGTTAAATGGGCAACGCTGGCAGTCAACAATCGAAGATTATATTTTCTTCCATGCGCTGGAAGGAAAAGTGTTGCAGGGACATTACGATAATATTATTGAATATGTGAGTTCTGATAATTACGTCTATCAAAGCGCATTTGCTGAATATATCACCGACCAGACTCATCAACGCGCCCCCAATGGGACGCGTTTTTAGAGACATTACTGCCCGTAATAGGCTTTTGCGCCGTGTTTGCGTAGATAGTGTTTATCCAGAAGGGATTGCTGCATATCGGGCAACTGCGGCGCAAGCTGGCGGCAGAAGATCCCCATATAGGCCACTTCTTCCAGCACGATGGCGTTATGCACGGCATCCTCGGCATTTTTACCCCAGGCAAACGGGCCGTGCGAATGGACAAGCACGCCGGGCATTTGAGCGGCGTCAATACCTTGTTTTTCAAAGGCTTCAACAATGACATTGCCCGTTTCCCATTCATACTCGCCATTAATTTCCGCCTCGGTCATTTTGCGAGTGCAGGGAATCGTACCGTAGAAATAGTCGGCATGGGTGGTTCCCGTCGCCGGAATCGGCTGACCCGCCTGCGCCCAGATAGTCGCGTGGCGCGAATGGGTGTGTACGATGCCGCCGATAGTCGGAAATGCCTGGTACAACAGACGGTGGGTTGGCGTATCGGACGACGGTTTCTTATGACCTTCAACGACTTCACCGGTCTCCAGACTGACCACCACCATATCCTCAGCGGTCATGACGCTATAATCGACGCCGGACGGCTTAATCACCAGTACGCCGCGTTCGCGATCGACGGCGCTGACGTTACCCCAGGTAAGGGTGACCAGGTTGTGTTTTGGCAGCGCCAGATTGGCTTCCAGTACCTGGCGTTTGAGATCTTCTAACATTGTTTTCTCCCTGCCGGATGGCGCTTCGCTTATCCGGCCTACGAGCGACGGTGTGCCGGATGGCGACACAAATGCCTTATTCGGCCTACAGGACCGTAGGCCCGGTAAACGCAGTGCCACCGGGCATTCAGACCCCACTTTTAGCGTTTTAAACCGTAATACACCTCGTTCCAGCGCAGCGCGTCCTTAAAGGCCGGCAGACGGGTATCGTTATCAATCACAGCGATTTCGATATCGTGTATTTCTGCGAACTGGCGCATATCGTTCAGATCCAGCGCGTGGCTGAAGACGGTATGGTGCGCGCCGCCAGCCAGAATCCACGCTTCGGAGGCGGTCGGCAGATCCGGCTGCGCCTTCCACAGCGCGTTAGCCACCGGTAGTTTCGGCAGGGAGTGCGGCGTTTTTACGGTGTCAATGCAGTTGACCAGCAGGCGATAACGATCGCCGAGGTCGATCAGGCTGGCGACGATCGCCGGGCCTGTTTGGGTATTGAAAATCAAACGCGCCGGATCTTCCTTACCGCCAATGCCGAGGTGCTGGACGTCGAGGATCGGTTTCTCTTCCACCGCGATGGACGGACACACCTCCAGCATGTGAGAACCGAGCACCAGATCGTTGCCTTTCTCGAAGTGGTAGGTGTAATCCTCCATAAATGAGGTGCCGCCCTGCAGACCGGTTGACATCACTTTCATAATGCGAAGCAGAGCGGCGGTTTTCCAGTCGCCTTCGCCCGCAAAGCCGTAGCCCTGTTGCATCAGACGCTGTACGGCCAGACCCGGGAGTTGTTTCAGACCGTGTAAATCTTCAAAGGTAGTAGTGAATGCGTGGAAGCCGCCCTGTTCCAGGAAACGCTTCATACCGAGTTCAATACGCGCCGCTTCCCGCACGTTCTGGCGTTTATCGCCGTGGATCCGGGTGGCGGGCGTCAGGGTATAGCTGCTTTCATACTCGTCAATCAGAGCGTTGATATCGCCGTCGCTGATGGAGTTCACCACCTGCACCAGATCGCCGACCGCCCAGGTATTGACCGAGAAGCCAAATTTGATTTGCGCGGCCACTTTATCACCGTCAGTCACTGCGACTTCACGCATATTGTCGCCGAAGCGGCAGACTTTTAGCTGGCGGGTATCCTGTTTAGAGACCGCCTGGCGCATCCAGGCGCCGATACGCGTATGGGCCTCTTTATCCTGCCAGTGGCCAGTGACGACCGCGTGCTGCTGGCGCATCCGCGCACCGATGAAGCCGAACTCGCGGCCGCCGTGCGCAGTCTGGTTCAGGTTCATAAAGTCCATATCGATGCTGTCCCACGGCAGGGCGGCGTTAAATTGGGTATGGAATTGCAGTAGTGGTTTGTTAAGGATACTCAGCCCGTTGATCCACATTTTGGCCGGGGAGAAGGTGTGCAGCCAGACCACCAGCCCCGCGCAGCGATCGTCATAATTGGCGTCACGACAAATGGCGGTAATCTCATCCGGCGAGGTGCCCAGCGGTTTTAATACCAGTTTACATGGCAGTTTGGCTTCGGTATTCAGCGCGTTGACCACATGCTCGGCATGTTGAGTGACCTGACGCAGGGTTTCTGCGCCATACAAATGCTGGCTGCCAATCACAAACCATACTTCATAATTATCAAAAATCGTCATTGTCGTGTCCTTAATGAGTCAGGATTGCCTGATTGGCCGGGGTCGTTGGCGCCGGCGCGGCAGTCGGAAGATAATGTTGTTCTGCACTTAGCGCCCACTGCTGGTAGCGGCGGTAAAGCTGTTCGAAGCGTTGAGCCTGTTCAGGGCGGGGGCGCAGAGTGCGTTCTACCGCGCTCGCCATGCTTTGCTGGGCGGCAGGAATATCGGCATGGACTTTCGCAGCGACGGCGGCAAAGATAGCGGCGCCTAATGCGCAGCACTGGTCGGAAGCGACGATCTGCAACTGACGATTCAGTACGTCGCAGCAGACCTGCATAATGACCTGATTTTTACGGGCGATGCCGCCAAGCGCCATCACGTTATTGACCGCGATACCCTGATCGGTAAAACACTCCTGAATGGCGCGCGCGCCGAAGGCGGTTGAAGCGACCAGACCGCCAAACAGCGCTGGCGCGTCGGTGGCGAGATTGAGATCGGTAATGACGCCTTTCAGACGCTGATTAGCGTTTGGCGTGCGGCGACCGTTAAACCAGTCGAGCACCACCGGCAGGTGATCCAGGGACGGATTTTTCGCCCAGGCGTCGGTGAGCGCTGGCAGTAGCTGCTTCTGGCTGGCGTTAATCTGGGTTTTCAGTTCCGGGTGCTGCGCGGCAAGTTGTTCCAGCGGCCAGCTCAACACGCGGCTAAACCAGGCGTAGATGTCGCCGAAAGCGGACTGGCCCGCTTCCAGACCGATAAAGTTCGGCACCACGCTGCCATCAACCTGACCGCAAATGCCTTTCACGGCGCGATCCCCGACGCTCTGTTTATCCGCAATCAGAATGTCGCAGGTAGACGTGCCGATGACTTTTACCAGCGTATTGGGCTGCGCGCCCGCGCCGACCGCGCCCATGTGACAGTCGAACGCGCCGCCGGAAATCACTACGCTTTCCGGCAAGCCGAGGCGCTGCGCCCATTCGGCGCACAGGGTGCCCACGGGCAGATCGGCGGTGAAGGTTTCGCTAAATAACGGGTAGCGCAGATGACGGTTAATGCACGGATCGAGTTCATCAAAGAAGCTCGCGGGTGGCAGGCCGCCCCAGCTTTCATGCCACAGCGTTTTGTGCCCGGCGCTGCAGCGGCCACGGCGGATATCCTGCGGGCGAGTGGTGCCGGAAAGCAGCGCCGGCACCCAGTCACACAGCTCAATCCACGAGACGGCGGCCTGCGCGACGGCGCTATCCTGACGGGTGACGTGCAGAATCTTCGCCCAGAACCATTCGCTGGAGTAAATGCCGCCAATATAGCGGGAGTAGTCGACCTTACCTGGCTTATGGCACAGACGAGTGATTTCGTCGGCTTCTTCCACCGCGGTGTGATCTTTCCACAGTACAAACATCGCATTCGGGTTCTCGGCGAACTCCGGACGCAGCGCCAGGACGTTACCGTCGGCGTCAATCGGCGCTGGCGTAGAACCGGTGCTGTCAACGCCAATGCCAACGACATTTGCGCGTTGCGCGGCGCTTAGTTGTGCCAGAACGGCTTTCAGCGCGGCCTCCATTGACTCCATGTAGTCGCGCGGATGATGACGGAACTGGTTGTTCGGGCCGTCGCAATAACGGCCTTCTTGCCAGCGCGGATACCACTCTACACTGGTGGCGATCTCGTCGCCGGTGGCGCAGTCCACTGCCAGAGCGCGCACTGAATCACTGCCAAAATCGAGGCCAATTGCAATTGCCATCGTCTTACTCCATCCAGAAAAACAGGTATGGAGAAACAGTAGAGAGTCGCGGCAAAAACCGTCAGGCAGGATTCGCTAATCTTATGGACAAAAATGCTAATGCTTTGCAAAGTGTGACGCTGTGCAAATATTCAATGTGGACATTCCAGCCATAGTTATAGACACTTCTGTTACTTAATTTTATCGCCTGAACTGTACGCTTTTGTTACAAAGCGCTTTTCACAAGCGGGGTTGATACGTGCTTTCATCACGCACAAGGTCTTGCGGAGACGTAAGCACTGTCGTCCTGGTCAATATGGACAATTTGTTTCTTCTCTGAACATCGGGGGGTAGAGAAATCATGGCTGAAACGCAAAATGATCCGCTATTGCCGGGATATTCATTTAATGCCCATCTGGTCGCCGGGCTGACGCCGATTGAAGCGAATGGATATCTGGATTTTTTTATCGATCGTCCGTTGGGCATGAAGGGATATATTCTTAACCTGACCATCCGCGGAGAGGGCGTCATTAATAATAATGGCGAGCAGTTTGTCTGTCGGCCTGGCGATATATTATTGTTTCCGCCGGGCGAGATTCATCACTATGGACGGCATCCGGACGCCAGCGAGTGGTATCACCAGTGGGTTTATTTCCGGCCTCGCGCCTACTGGCAGGAGTGGCTGACCTGGCCGACAATCTTTGCCCAGACAGGATTTTTCCGCCCGGACGAGGCGCGCCAGCCGCATTTCAGCGAACTGTTCGGGCAGATCATCAGCGCCGGGCAAGGGGAAGGTCGCTATTCTGAGCTACTGGCGATCAATCTGCTGGAGCAGTTGTTGCTCAGACGTATGGCGGTAATTAATGAGTCGTTGCATCCGCCGATGGATAGCCGTGTGCGCGATGCCTGCCAGTATATCAGCGACCATCTGGCGGACAGCCATTTTGATATCGCCAGCGTCGCCCAGCATGTCTGCCTGTCGCCCTCCCGGTTATCGCATCTGTTTCGCCAGCAGTTAGGCATTAGCGTATTGAGTTGGCGCGAAGATCAGCGTATCAGCCAGGCGAAACTCCTGCTTAGCACCACGCGAATGCCGATAGCGACCGTTGGGCGCAATGTTGGATTTGACGATCAGCTCTATTTTTCGCGGGTATTTAAAAAATGCACCGGGGCAAGTCCTAGCGAGTTCAGGGCCGGATGTGAATAAAAAGTGAATGATGTGTCCACAAAGATGTCATAAGCCGTAACTATTCGGATAATTGACGGCTTGACGAAGGGGGGCGGGGTAAGCAGAATCCCTGCTTCATCACGCTGACGGACACACTATGCAAGCACTGCTGGAACACTTTATCACCCAATCCACTCTGTATTCGCTTATCGCCGTGTTGCTGGTCGCCTTCCTGGAATCGCTGGCGCTGGTGGGGTTGATTTTACCCGGTACGGTACTGATGGCGGGGCTGGGCGCGCTTATCGGCAGCGGCGAGCTCAATTTTTGGCATGCCTGGCTGGTGGGTATTATCGGCTGTCTGATGGGCGACTGGATTTCGTTCTGGCTGGGGTGGCGCTTTAAAAAGCCGCTACACCGCTGGTCTTTTATGAAAAAGAACAAGTCGCTGCTGGATAAAACCGAACACGCGCTGCATCAGCACAGTATGTTCACGATCCTGGTCGGACGTTTTGTCGGCCCGACGAGGCCGCTGGTGCCGATGGTGGCAGGGATGCTGGATCTTCCCGTGGCGAAATTTATTGGGCCGAACTTGATTGGCTGTTTGCTGTGGCCGCCGTTTTATTTCCTGCCGGGTATTCTGGCGGGAGCGGCAATCGATATTCCTTCCGATATGCAGAGCGGAGATTTCAAATGGCTGCTGCTGGCGACGGCGTTGCTGCTGTGGGTCGGAGGCTGGCTATGCTGGCGGCTGTGGCGCAGCGGCAAAGCGGCAGTCGATCGTTTAACCGCGTATCTCCCCCGCAGCCGTTTGCTGTATCTGGCGCCGTTGACGCTCGGGATCGGCGTGGTCGCGCTGGTGGTGCTGATTCGCCACCCGCTGATGCCGGTATATATCGATATTCTGCGCAAAGTTGTGGGTTACTAACGATTCCTTTGCCGGATGGCGGCTTCGCCTTATCCGGCCTACAAAATATAGGATTTGATGCCCAATAGCGCTGAGGCGCTGGCTTGACCGCTTAGTAGCTCGTCTGTTTTGCCTTGCCACGCAATGCGTCCGTCGGCCACGACGATTGACCGGGGCGCAATTCGCGCCGCATCTTCCACGCTGTGCGAGACCATCAACAGCGTGAGCTGTCGCTCGCGGCAGATATCGCTGACCAACGTCAGCATCTCCTGACGCAGTGCGGGATCGAGCGCGGAGAACGGTTCATCCAGCAGCAGTACTGGCTGTTCACGTACCAGGCAGCGCGCCAGCGCTACCCGCTGACGCTGGCCGCCGGACAGCTCGCCCGGCAAACGCGCCATCAGACTCTCAATGCCCATCTGACGTGCGATAGCGTCCCGTTTTTCCCGCTGGCTGGCGTTGAGCGTTAACCCGGGGTTTAGCCCCAGACCGATATTTTGCTGTACATTCAGGTGGCTGAATAAATTATTCTCCTGAAACAGCATTGAGACCGGACGGCGTGAGGGCGGCGTAAGCGTATGATCTTCGCCGGCAATCAGTAGCGTACCGCTGGCAGGCGCAAGAAAACCGGCAATTAAATTCAACAACGTGCTTTTCCCCGCGCCGCTGGGGCCAAGAATCGCCACCTGCTCGCCGCGTTCTACCGCCAGCGTAAAACGCATCGGCAAATGATGGTAAAGCCAGGTGATATCAATCAGTTTTAGCATGTCGGCCCGGTAGTTTCTCTATGAGGGTAAATAACGTAAAGCAGAGCAGCAGCAGTATCAGCGCGGTCACCGCGCCGTCCTGGCTGCGGTAGGAGCCGATCTGCTGATACAGATAAAACGGCAGCGTGCGGAAATTGTCATTGCCGAAAAGCGCGACGACGCCAAAATCACCGATAGAAAGTACGCAGGCAAACGCCAGCGCCTGCGCCAGCGGACGTTTCAGCGCCCGCAGTTCCACGACCTTTAACCGCGACCAGCCTTCAATTCCTAATGACTGGCACAGCATTCCATAACGGGCGGTAATATCGCGCATTGGGTTTTCCAGGACTTTTAGCGCGTAGGGGATTGCCATCAGCGCATTGGTGAAAATCACGATGCCGTCGGCGGATTCCGGTAAGCCAACGCTGTTATTGAGCAGCAAAAAGAAGCCTGTCGCCAGCACGATCCCCGGCATCGCGAGGATCAACATCCCGCTGAGTTCCAGCGTTTGTCCGGCGAATAGTTGCTGGCGTTGGCGTAGCTCGCGGCTACTCCACAGCAGCATCATGGTCAGCACCACACACAGAACGCCCGCCGCCAGCGCAATGCGTAGCGATGTCCAGACAGCCTGCCACAGAATGGGTTGCGCCAGCACCTCCGGCAGGCTGCGGTTGACGCCATCGATCACCACGGCGACCAGCGGCGGAAGCAGCAGCAGCAGCGCCAGCACGATTAATAAGGCGTCCGTCAGACGGCTGTGGAGACGATCGTCAGGATCGCGCCAACCCTGCGTCAGCGTCATCCCCGGCGCAATCGCTTTGCTCAGCCGTTGGCTTAGCAGTACCAGCGCCAGGCAGCAGACCATCTGGATTAATGCCAGCATCGCCGCGCGGGCGGGATCGTAGTCATAACTAAGCGCCTGAAAGATAGCCAGTTCGATAGTGGTGGCCTGCGGACCGCCGCCGAGCGACAGAACCGTTGCGAAACTGGCGAAGCAGAGCATAAAAATCAGCGCCGCGACGGGCGGAATTTGGCGGCGCAGCCACGGCCATTCGACAAAACGGAAAAAATGCCAGCCGCGCATACCGAGCTGGGCGGCGAGCTGGCGCTGCTCGCCGGGAATGCTTTCCAACGATTGCAGCAACAAACGGCTCGCCATTGGCAGGTTAAAAAAGACGTGCGCCAGTAAAATACCCTGCAAGCCGTAGGGGGAGAATGTCCACTGAAGCCCCAGCATTTGCCACAGCGAGGCCAGCCAGCCCTGACGGCCATACACGCTAAGAATGCCGAACACGGCAACCAGTACCGGCAGAATCAGCGTCATGGCGCACAGACGCAGCAGCGCCAGACGCCCAGGAAAACGGCGTCGATAAAGCGCGCGGGCGAGAAAAACCGCCGGGACCACAGACAGCACTGCGGACAGAAACGCCTGCCAGAATGAGAAGCGCACCACATGCCACAGGTAGCTATCCCGCCAGATTGTCGACCACGCGCCCGCCGGCGCGTTCAGCCAAAGCGCCAGAAAGGCCGCCAGCGCGACGGTTATCATCAGCGCGGCGGCGCACAGCCCCGGAATCAGCCAGCCGGGAATTAACGGCTGACGGCGCGTTGCCATTCGCTAATCCATGCCTGGCGTTGTGCTGCCACTTGTTGCGGCGTGAATTCCAGCGTTGTGGCGGGTTTTGCCAATGATTCAAACCCTGCGGGTAAGGCGACGTCCGCTACCGGGTACATCCAGTTGCCGGTGGGTATGGCGTTCTGAAACGCCGGAGAAACCATAAATTTGAGGAATTTCTCCGCCAGTTCCGGCTGCTTACTGGCGACGGTACGCGCCGCGACTTCTACCTGTAAGTAATGGCCTTCGCTGAAGTTCGCGGCGGCGTAATTGTCCTTCTTCTCTTCAATAATGTGATACGCCGGAGAGGTGGTGTAACTGAGCACCAAATCGCTTTCACCTTTCAGAAATAAACCGTAGGCCTCGCTCCAGCCTTTCGTCACCGTCACCGTTTTGGCCGTCAGTTTTTGCCAGGCCTGCGGCGCGTTATCGCCATAGACTTTGCGCATCCACAGTAACAGCCCCAGCCCTGGCGTACTGGTACGCGGGTCCTGATAAATCACCCGCCATTTTTGATCGCTCTCGACCAGTTCTTTCAGGCTTTTCGGCGGATTTTTCAGTTTGCTTTTATCGTAGACAAAGGCGAAATAGCCGTAATCGAACGGCACAAATGTGTCGTTTTTCCAGCCGCCGGGCACCTTGACCGCCTCATTCGCCACGCCGCTTTTGGCAAAGAGCTTAGTTTGCGTGGCCGCTTCCAGCAGATTGTTGTCCAGCCCCAACACCACATCGGCTTTGCTGTTCTTCCCCTCCATCCGCAGGCGGTTGAGCAGCGAAACGCCATCCTCCAGCGCCACCAGTTTCAGCTCGCAGTTGCAATCGGCTTCAAACGCTTTTTTCACCGCCGGGCCTGGCCCCCAGTCGGCGGCGAACGAGTCGTAGGTATAGACGGTGAGAACGGGTTTGGCGAAAGCAGGCGCCGCGCACAGGAGTAAAAGCGGAAGATATTTTTTTAACACTTTGCACCTCAGTTAAAGAGTGGCAAAGGACTTGAGAGGTAGCCTCAAATCCCTTCGCCGGCATTATCCGGATCAGGTTCGACGGGTATTTTCTCAGCGCGCGCATGAGCGCGGCACCCCGTTGAGTTCGGCGTTAGTGTAGTGATTTTGTTGCCGGGCAGCAATTAAGAGCTGGCTTTTAAGGGTCCGGCGGCGCAAACCACGCCGATTTAAAATCAAACCAGCCGAGGGTATTCATGCGCAGCCCGCGCATACTGCGCTGTCCCTGGATAATCAGCCAGTGGTGGATCAGCGGCACAATCGCTTTGTTGGCCAGCAGTTGCTGGCACCAGTTCGCCAGGTTCATCTTGCCAGCGCGCCACTGCGCGGCGTCGTCCTGCCAGTCGCGCGGAATGCAGTTCTGCAAGAGCGGTACTTCGCACAGGTGCGCGAACAGCGAGAAATCCAGCGGCAGCGTAAAGTTAGCGCTATTGAGCCAGATATCGCTTTCGATCTCGCCGGCGTGCCATTGATCGTAGTCGATCTCCTGAATATGCAAATGCACCTGATGTTCAGCCAGAAGCGCGCTCATGATACGGGCGATAACCCGGTGCTCAATGTGTTCGCGATAGAAGGTCAGCGTGAGGGTTTCCAGACCGGCGGGTTTTTCGCCCGGGCCTGGACGGGCGTGATGCCAGCGCGGTAAAAGCCCATAGGCCGGGAACCAGAGCTGCTGTAGCGGTTCATCGGCATGATAGAGTAAATTGGTGGGGGAGAGGACGTGGCTTACCCATTCTCTGACCTGCGGATGCGCGCCGCGCGGCGTTCTGGCGTCGAATAGCAGGTAATAGCACCCCTCTTCCAGTCGGCTTTCTATCGCTTTTTCACCGCCTTGTATCGGCCCTTCCAGCATCAATCCGCAGGCCGGTTCTTCACTGATATCCGGCAGTACCCAGACGTTCACTTCGTCTATCAACGCCCGATAGCCGAAGTAGTCATCAAAGGCGAGTATCTTGAGCTGGTTCGGCGTATTACGCCGCACGGCATAAGGCCCGGTGCCGATTGGGTGGCTGGCGAAATTAGCCAGCGTTTCCCACTCCCGCGGCAAAATCATCGCCGGGACCTGGCCCAGCAGCCACGGCAACCAGCGATCCGGCTGGGAAAGATGAATATCCAGCGTCCACGCGGTAGGGGAATCTATTTTTGTGATGTGCGAGTAAAGCGGAAGCGTATTGATACGCGTCAGCGAGGCGATGACATCTTCCATCTCCAGCTCGCGGCCATGATGAAAATGAATGCCGGGGCGCAGGTAGAAGCGCCACAGTAAAGGGGAAATTTGCTGCCAGTGGTGCGCAATGTCCGCTTCCAGTTCCCCGTTTTCCTCATTTACCCGCGTGAGCGAACTGAAAATTTGCCGGGCAATATGAGTTTCCGAGCGACGTAATGCGGTTCCCGGCAGGAGATTGTGCATCGGACGATAGTAAAGAACCCGCAGAATATGCCGCCCCTGGCGGAAGCTGCGTCCCAGATGGGAAATCAGCATTTGCCTGACAGCGCTTTTATCGCCGACCAGTTGTACCAGTTGATCGATTCGATCTTGTTCCAGCAGGTCTTCCGCCCGCTGCTGTTGCAGCGCCAGTCCGGTATACAGGAACGTCAGACGCGAACGCTTTCCGCGTCCAACTTCGGCTTCCCATGTTAGCCAACCGCGCGCCTGCATCGTATTTAGCAGCGTACGCATATGGCGACGCGAACAGTTCAGCAGATCCGCCAGCTCATTAAGCGTGGTGTCTTGCGTTTTACCGTCACAACATTGCCAGAGACGGATAAATTGTTGTTGCAGGCGACCTGAGGGCATAAAAGGGGAACTCCGATGAAAAACTCAGCAATTTTATTATCCCTATATTAGGCCAATAATATCTTTCGATGAAGCAAGAGGAAGAGGTCACTATGCACCAGTTCTGGTTGAGATATTTTGCCGCGACGGAAAAAACGTCCTGGCTGGCTTGCCTGAGCGCGCCGCAGCGCTTAAAAATGCTCGCGGAACTGATGCAGTGGGAGGCGACCGATTGAAGCCAATTGCAGACATCATGTGTGACTGAGTATTGGTGTAGGCGATAGCCTAAAATCACCCGCCAGCAGATAATACCTGCTGGCTTTTTTTATTTCGGCTGTTTCTGTGGTCACGCAGGTGGTGACCGGGCGAGTAAAAATCGTATAAAAAATGCCGGAATATCCCCGGCATGAGCGACTGATGAGTAACCCGGAGCTTGATGGCGCTACGCTTATCAGGCCTACAGAATATAATGGCAACCGGGTGATATTGCATAACCTGTAGGCCCGGTAAGGCGTGAAGGGTTACCGCATAAATGCCGGTTGTTTATTTTCGTAGGCGGCAATCGCGTCTTCGTGCTGTAGCGTCAGCCCAATGCTGTCCAGACCGTTCAACATGCAGTGGCGGCGGAAGTCGTCGATTTTAAAGCTGTAGGTCTTATCGCCTGCTTTCACCACCTGTGCTTCCAGATCCACTTCAAATTTAATGCCCGGATTGGCTTTCACCAGGGCAAACAGCTCATCGACCTGTGCGTCGCTCAGGGTTACCGGCAGCAGTTGATTATTGAAACTGTTGCCGTAGAAGATGTCGGCGAAGCTTGGCGCGATCACCACTTTAAAGCCGTAATCGGTCAACGCCCACGGCGCGTGCTCGCGTGACGAGCCGCAGCCAAAGTTTTCCCGCGCCAGCAGTATCGACGCGCCTTGATATTCCGGAAAGTTCAACACGAATTCCGGATTTGGCTGTTGGCCCTTTTCGTCCAGGAAACGCCAGTCGTTAAACAGATGGGCGCCAAAACCGGTGCGCGTAACCTTTTGCAAAAACTGTTTAGGGATAATTGCATCGGTATCGACGTTGGCGGCATCCAGTGGGACAACCAGGCCGGTATGCTGGGTAAATTTCTCTGCCATGGTAGTTTCCTTATTTGATGCTGCGAATGTCGGCGAAGTGGCCGGTAACGGCGGCAGCGGCGGCCATCGCCGGGCTGACTAAATGCGTGCGACCCCCGCGGCCCTGACGGCCTTCAAAGTTACGGTTGCTGGTGGATGCGCAGCGCTCGCCCGGGTTCAGGCGGTCATTATTCATGGCCAGGCACATGGAACAGCCCGGTAAGCGCCATTCAAATCCTGCTTCGATAAAGATCTTGTCCAGACCTTCCGCTTCCGCCTGCGCTTTCACCGGACCTGAACCCGGCACCACCAGCGCCTGCACGCCAGGCGCGACTTTGCGCCCTTTGGCGACTTCCGCCGCCGCGCGCAAATCTTCAATACGCGAATTGGTACAAGAGCCGATAAAGACTTTATCAATAGCAACGTCCGTTAACGGTACGCCCGGCTGTAAGCCCATATAAGCCAGCGCTTTTTCGGCGCTGGCGCGCTCAACCGGATCGCTAAAAGAGGCGGGATCGGGGATGATGTCGGTGACGGAAATCACCTGGCCCGGATTCGTGCCCCAGGTCACCTGCGGCGCGATCTCTTCTGCTCGCAGGGTGACGACAGTATCAAAGGTCGCGCCGTCATCGGTTTTCAGCGTTTTCCAGTACTCGACGGCTTCGTCAAAATCGCGGCCCTTCGGCGCGTGCAAACGCCCTTTTACGTAGTTAAAAGTGGTTTCATCCGGGGCGACCAGACCGGCTTTGGCGCCCATCTCAATCGCCATATTGCACAGCGTCATGCGGCCTTCCATACTCAGCGCGCGGATAGCGTCGCCGCAAAATTCAACCACGTGCCCGGTGCCGCCGGCGCTGCCGGTTTTACCGATGATCGCCAGCACGATGTCTTTGGCGGTAATGCCCGGTGCGGCGTTGCCCGTGACTTCAATCTTCATGGTTTTAGCGCGCCCCTGTTTCAGAGTTTGCGTCGCCAGTACATGTTCTACCTCAGAAGTGCCGATGCCGAAGGCCAGCGCACCAAACGCGCCGTGGGTGGCGGTGTGGGAGTCGCCGCAGACGATGGTCATGCCCGGCAGGGTGACGCCCTGTTCCGGCCCCATCACATGGACGATGCCCTGATACGGGTGATTCAGGTCATACAGCTCGACGCCGAACTCGTTACAGTTCTTAATCAGCTCCTGCATCTGGATACGCGCCATTTCACCAGAAGCATTAATGTCTTTAGTCTGCGTCGAGACGTTGTGATCCATCGTGGCGAAGGTTTTCCCTGGCTGACGTACCGGACGATGGTGCGCGCGCAGACCGTCAAACGCCTGCGGAGAGGTGACTTCATGCACCAGGTGGCGGTCGATGTACAGCAGCGGCGTTTCGTTTGGCGCCTCAAAGACCACGTGGGCATCAAATAATTTTTCGTATAACGTTTTGGCCATGATTACACCCCTTCTGCGACATAGCGGGCGATAATATCGCCCATCTCATCGGTACTGACTGCGGCAGCGCCCCTGGCTAAATCGCCGGTGCGAACACCCTCTTCTAATGCGCGATTGATCGCCTGTTCAATGGCCGTTGCCGCATCGTTGGCATCCAGGCTGTAGCGCAGCAGCAGCGCCAGCGACAGGATCTGCGCAATTGGATTGGCGATATTTTTCCCGGCGATATCCGGCGCGGAGCCGCCAGCCGGTTCATACAGGCCAAACCCTTGCTCGTTCAGGCTGGCGGAGGGCAACATCCCCATTGAGCCGGTGATCATGGCGCATTCGTCGGACAGAATGTCGCCGAACAGGTTAGAGCACAGCAGTACGTCAAACTGCGACGGGTCTTTAATCAACTGCATGGTGGCGTTATCGATATACATGTGCGCGAGTTCCACATCGGGATACGTTTTCGCGACATCATTGACGATTTCACGCCACAGGATAGAGCTTTGCAGTACGTTGGCTTTATCAATAGAGGTGACTTTACGGCGGCGTTTACGCGCCGATTCAAAGGCGATACGGGCAATGCGCTCGATCTCAAAGCGGTGATAAACTTCGGTATCAAAGGCTTTTTCGTACTGACCGCTGCCTTCACGGCCTTTTGGCTGTCCGAAATAGATCCCGCCGGTCAGCTCGCGCACGCACAGGATATCGAAACCGTTAGCGGCGATATCGGCGCGCAACGGGCAAAATGCTTCCAGTCCCTGATACAGTTTCGCCGGACGCAGATTACTGAATAATTTGAAATGTTTGCGCAGCGGCAGCAGGGCGCCGCGCTCCGGCTGGCTTTCCGGGGGCAAATTTTCCCATTTCGGGCCGCCGACGGAGCCAAACAGAATGGCATCCGCCTGCTCGCACCCTTCAACGGTGGCTTTCGGCAGTGGATGACCATGATTGTCGATAGCAATACCGCCGACGTCATAGTGGCTGGTGGTGATACGCATATCAAAACGGCTGCGTACCGCATCCATAACTTTCAGGGCTTGCGCCATGACTTCCGGGCCGATACCGTCGCCCGGCAGTACGGCAATATGATAGTTCTTCGACATTACACGGTTTCCTTGTTGTTCTCTTTATTTTGAGCTTTGCGTTGCAATTCTTTTTCAACTTCGGCTGCGCGCCAGATATTGTTCAGTACGTGCACCATCGCTTTGGCGGAGGATTCGACGATATCCGTCGCCAGCCCGACGCCGTGGAAGCGGCGACCATGATGGTTCACGACGATATCGACCTGACCCAGCGCGTCTTTGCCCTGGCCTTTGGCGTTCAGGTCGTATTTAACCAACTCAACGTCGTAGCCAGTGATGCGGTTAATCGCCTGATAGATGGCGTCGACCGGGCCGTTGCCGTTCGCCGCCTCGGCCTTGATCTCTTCACCACAGGCCAGCTTCACGGAAGCAGTGGCGATATCGCTGGAGCCGGACTGCACGCTGAAGTAATCCAGACGGAAATGCTCTGGTTCTTCTTGCTGTTTATTAATAAACGCCAGCGCTTCCAGGTCATAGTCGAACACCTGGCCTTTTTTGTCCGCCAGCTTCAGGAACGCGTCGTACAGGTGGTCCATGTTGTAGTCTGTGTCCTTGTAACCCATCTCTTCCATGCGATGTTTCACGGCGGCACGGCCAGAGCGGGAGGTCAGGTTCAGCTGTATCTGGTTCAGACCGATGGACTCTGGCGTCATGATTTCATAGTTTTCGCGGTTCTTGAGGACGCCATCCTGGTGGATGCCGGAAGAGTGGGCGAAAGCGCCGCTGCCGACAATCGCTTTGTTGGCCGGGATCGGCATGTTACAGATCTGGCTGACGGTCTGGCTGGTGCGCCAGATTTCGTGGTGATTGATATTGGTGTGTACGTTCATGATGTCTTTGCGCACTTTAATCGCCATGATCACTTCTTCCAGTGCGCAGTTACCGGCACGTTCTCCGATACCGTTCATCGCGCCTTCAACCTGACGCGCGCCCGCATGTACTGCCGCCAGCGAGTTGCCTACTGCTATCCCTAAATCGTCGTGGGTATGAACGGAGATGATAGCTTTGTCGATATTGGGGACACGTTCATACAGGCCGGAAATGATTCCCGCGAACTCAAACGGCATGGTATAGCCCACGGTATCGGGAATATTAATGGTTCTCGCGCCGGCGTTTATAGCGGCTTCCACCACGCGCGCCAGATCGTCAACAGGCGTCCGGCCAGCATCTTCGCAGGAGAACTCCACGTCATCAGTGTAATTACGCGCCCGCTTAACCATGTATACCGCGCGTTCGATGACCTCATCCAGCGTGCTGCGCAGCTTGGTGGCGATGTGCATTGGCGAGGTGGCGATAAAAGTATGGATGCGAAACGCGTCGGCGACCTTCAGCGCCTGTGCCGCGACGTCGATGTCTTTTTCTACACAACGCGCCAGGGCGCAAACGCGGCTGTTTTTAATGGTGCGGGCGATGGTTTGGACAGATTCAAAATCACCCGGAGAAGAGACCGGGAAGCCTACTTCCATGACATCAACACCCATGCGCTCAAGGGCCAGGGCAATCTGCAGCTTCTCTTTCGCGCTCAGGCTGGCCTGTAACGCTTGTTCGCCGTCGCGTAAGGTCGTATCAAAAATAATGACTTGCTGGCTCATGATGTGGTCCTTGTCTCCAGGGGCGCCTTGCGTCAGGCATAAAAAAACCCGCGCAACGGCGCGGGTTTTGTTTGACTTCGAGCTGACTTAATGTTGAATGCCGCCCACCGGTCTACCGCGCACAATAAATGCGTTGAGTAGTAGTAGCCCAGTGAAACGAACGATATGTGACATTAATTCAGCTCCAGCGAATGCGATATGCTTTTAGTGGTACTGGATATGCCGTTTAATGTCAACTCTGATTTCTGTCGCCATTGCATTTTGTTGACCATATCCGGATACGTACTTTAGCTAATTGTGCTGGGCTGCGCGTCCAATAAAGGATAAAAGAACGAGTGGACATTCATACTTTTCATTGTTTGAAATATTTAGGCATTTTTGTTTGCAAATTGGTTAGGGGAATGGCCTGTTAAAGGTATGCTAAAGGTTTGGTTTATCTTTTTGATTTATTTTATATTTTAACAAATAACCTTGTTTACTTAATGGATAAGGATAAAGTTATTGATAAATTAATGTTAACTTTTTAGCTATTAATAATATAAACATTTAATTGAAACTTAAATGATCATTCACTTGGTGTATGATTGTGTATTCGCCATAGTTATGGTTATATTGCTTGCGTAATTTAAACATTATGAATCGCAATGGTGTGACTCAGGACACATTACGCTTGCGCTGGCATTCTATTTGTCTCTGTCAGCGTCTTTATGTTTTCCGAATTTTAACGCTTTCCCTTTTTCTTATTTTATATGCATGGTAAATCATATTTTCAGGAATTATTTCTGCCTTCAGCCAGAAAAAGGGAGTTAAGCGTGACAGTGGAGTTAAATATGCCAGAGGTCAAAACCGAAAAGCCGCATCTTTTAGATATGGGCAAACCACAGCTTCGCATGGTTGATTTGAACCTATTGACCGTGTTCGATGCGGTAATGCAAGAGCAGAATATTACGCGCGCCGCCCACACGCTGGGAATGTCGCAGCCTGCGGTCAGTAACGCCGTAGCGCGTCTGAAGGTTATGTTTAATGACGAACTTTTTGTTCGATATGGACGAGGAATTCAGCCGACTGCCCGTGCATTTCAGTTATTTGGTTCAGTCCGTCAGGCGTTGCAATTGGTGCAAAATGAATTGCCGGGATCGGGGTTTGAGCCGACCAGCAGCGAACGTGTATTCAATCTTTGCGTGTGCAGTCCGCTGGATAATATCCTGACGTCACAGATTTATAATCGTGTAGAAAAAATTGCGCCAAATATTCATGTCGTTTTTAAAGCGTCGTTGAATCAGAATACTGAGCATCAGTTACGCTATCAGGAAACCGAATTCGTTATTAGTTATGAAGAATTCCGTCGTCCTGAGTTTACCAGCGTACCGATATTTAAAGATGAAATGGTTTTAGTCGCCAGCCGAAAACACCCGCGTATTAGCGGCCCGCTACTGGAAGGCGATGTTTATAATGAACAACATGCGGTTGTTTCTCTCGATCGTTATGCGTCATTTAGTCAGCCGTGGTATGACACGGCGGATAAACAGTCGAGCGTGGCTTATCAGGGCATGGCGCTTATCAGCGTTCTGAACGTGGTTTCGCAGACGCATTTGGTCGCTATTGCCCCGCGCTGGCTGGCGGAAGAGTTTGCGGAATCGCTGGATCTGCAAATATTGCCGTTGCCTTTAAAACTGAATAGCCGGACATGCTACCTTTCCTGGCATGAAGCGGCTGGGCGTGATAAAGGGCACCAATGGATGGAAGATTTATTAGTTTCTGTTTGTAAGCGATAAAACCGGGCAGAATAAATCAGAAACAAATTCTGGTTTATTCTGCTTTTTATCGTATATCAAAAATTTTATGCTGAATTAACGGTGAGCGATTCTTTTCGTCGCTGTGAAAAATAGATGAATTGCTGTAAGTCTGCATTTATAAGCGATTATTTATTACCTGGTGTGATTCAGACGGAGTATTTCTCCATTTCTTCTCTTCTTGCCTCCTGATTATTCTAACCTTCCCCATCTTTACGTCATTCCACCCAATTGCCAGGCGTGATAGCGAGCGGTTAAGGTGTCCGTCAAACCGTGATGACAGGTATAAAGTGGAGGCAAGCCGTGGAGATGTTGTCTGGAGCCGAGATGGTCGTCCGATCGCTTATCGATCAAGGCGTAAAGCAGGTGTTCGGCTATCCTGGAGGCGCAGTGCTTGATATTTATGATGCGCTACATACCGTTGGAGGGATCGATCATGTGCTGGTGCGTCATGAGCAGGCTGCGGTGCATATGGCGGATGGCCTGGCGCGAGCCACTGGCGAGGTTGGCGTGGTGCTGGTGACTTCCGGACCGGGAGCGACCAATGCGATTACCGGGATTGCTACGGCCTATATGGATTCCATTCCGCTGGTGATTCTTTCCGGCCAGGTCGCCACCTCATTGATTGGCTATGATGCCTTTCAGGAGTGCGACATGGTGGGGATTTCCCGACCGGTGGTCAAACATAGCTTCCTGGTCAAACAGACGGAAGATATTCCCCAGGTGCTTAAAAAGGCCTTCTGGCTGGCGGCAAGCGGACGTCCTGGGCCGGTGGTCGTGGATTTGCCAAAAGATATTTTGAATCCGGCGAAAAAAATGCCGTATGCTTGGCCGGAGACGGTCAGTATGCGCTCTTACAATCCCACAACATCAGGACATAAAGGACAAATTAAGCGTGCCTTGCAAACGCTGGCGTCGGCAAAAAAGCCGGTGGTCTATGTTGGGGGAGGGGCGATAAGCGCGGCCTGCTATGCGCCGCTGCGCCACATCATTGAAACCTTTAACCTGCCGGTGGTCTCTTCATTAATGGGACTGGGCGCGTTTCCTGCTACTCATCGCCAGTCGTTAGGAATGCTGGGAATGCATGGCACTTATGAAGCCAATATGACCATGCATAACGCCGACGTGATTTTCGCTGTTGGCGTACGATTTGACGACCGCACGACGAATAATCTCGCTAAATATTGTCCGAACGCGACGGTATTACACATCGACATTGACCCGACGTCCATATCCAAAACGGTTAACGCTGATATCCCGGTGGTGGGCGATGCCCGCCTGGTACTGGAACAAATGCTAGAGCTACTGGCGCAGGATGCGCCGTCTCAGCCGCAGGATGATATTCGTGACTGGTGGCAGCAGATAGAGATCTGGCGCGCCCGTCAGTGCCTGAAATATGACGCGGAAAGCGAAAGCATTAAACCCCAGGCGGTGATTGAAACCCTCTGGCGTCTGACGAAGGGCGACGCTTACGTGACGTCCGATGTAGGACAACACCAGATGTTTGCCGCCCTCTACTACCCGTTCGATAAGCCACGTCGCTGGATTAATTCCGGCGGGCTCGGCACGATGGGTTTTGGCCTACCGGCTGCGCTGGGCGTTAAAATGGCCCTGCCGAAAGAAATGGTGGTCTGCGTGACCGGCGATGGCAGCATACAGATGAACATTCAGGAGCTATCGACAGCCTTACAGTATGAACTGCCGGTACTGGTTCTGAATCTGAACAACCGTTATCTGGGGATGGTGAAACAGTGGCAGGATATGATCTATTCCGGTCGCCATTCTCAGTCTTATATGCAGTCGTTACCGGATTTTGTGCGCCTGGCGGAAGCATATGGCCATGTTGGGCTGCAGATTAACCGTCCGGATGAGCTGGAAAGTAAACTCAGCGAAGCCCTTGAGCATGTGCGTAATAACCGACTGGTGTTCGTCGATGTCACCGTTGATGGCAGCGAGCATGTCTATCCGATGCAGATTCGCGGGGGCGGGATGGACGAAATGTGGTTAAGCAAAACGGAGAGGACCTGATGATGCGCCGGATTTTATCGGTATTACTGGAAAACGAATCTGGGGCGTTATCGCGGGTTATCGGCCTCTTTTCGCAACGCGGATATAATATTGAAAGCCTGACCGTCGCGCCGACGGACGATCCGACGTTGTCGCGCATGACTATCCAGACGGTAGGCGATGAAAAAGTGCTTGAGCAAATTGAAAAGCAACTGCACAAGCTGGTTGATGTGCTGCGCGTCAGCGAGCTGGGACAGGGAGCGCACGTTGAGCGGGAAATCATGCTGGTGAAAATCCAGGCCAGCGGCTACGGACGGGAAGAGGTGAAGCGTAATACGGAAATTTTCCGTGGTCAGATTATTGACGTTACGCCAACGCTGTATACCGTTCAACTGGCGGGTACCAGCGATAAACTGGATGCTTTTCTGGCCTCGCTGCGCGACGTGGCGAAAATTGTTGAAGTGGCGCGTTCAGGCGTCGTCGGGCTTTCGCGCGGCGATAAGATTATGCGCTGAGCAGATTTGCCGGATGACGACGCGCGTGCGTTTTATCCGGTCTACAGGCTGATATCTGGCCCAGGTCCGATAAGCGTAACGCCATCAGGCAGGTTTGCCGGATATCAGCCAACAGGAATTATCGCCCAACCCAATATCACCGGTTGGGCTTTTTTTTGCGAAATCCGTGGTAACCCGGAATAAAAGCGGTTGCCGGAGTGATCAAACTGCGCTTAGATGTTAACGATTTTAACCCATGCCGACATAAAGGTTATGGTTTGTACAATTTACACAAGGGGCAATTGTGAAACTGGATGAAATCGCTCGGCTGGCCGGTGTCTCGCGCACAACTGCAAGCTACGTTATAAACGGTAAAGCAAAGCAATACCGCGTGAGCGACAAAACCGTAGAAAAAGTCATGGCGGTAGTGCGTGAGCACAATTACCATCCTAACGCTGTGGCTGCCGGGCTGCGTGCTGGACGCACACGTTCCATTGGTCTGGTGATCCCGGACCTTGAAAACACGAGCTACACCCGTATCGCAAACTATCTTGAGCGCCAGGCACGCCAGCGTGGCTACCAACTGCTGATCGCCTGTTCTGAAGATCAGCCGGATAACGAAATGCGCTGCATTGAGCACCTTTTGCAACGCCAGGTGGATGCAATCATTGTTTCAACTTCGTTACCGCCGGAGCATCCCTTCTATCAGCGCTGGGCCAACGATCCGTTCCCCATCGTCGCGCTCGACCGCGCGCTGGATCGCGAACATTTCACCAGCGTGGTCGGCGCCGATCAGGATGATGCCGAGATGTTGGCGGAAGAGCTGCGTAAATTCCCGGCGGAAACGGTGCTTTATTTGGGCGCGCTGCCGGAGTTGTCCGTCAGTTTCCTGCGCGAGCAGGGGTTCCGCACCGCATGGAAAGACGATCCGCGGGAGGTGAATTTCTTATATGCCAACAGCTATGAGCGCGAAGCCGCCGCGCAGCTGTTTGAGAAATGGCTGGAAACGCATCCTATGCCGCAGGCGCTCTTTACGACATCGTTCGCGCTATTACAGGGCGTGATGGACGTTACGCTGCGGCGCGATGGAAAACTGCCCTCGGATTTGGCGATTGCGACCTTCGGCGATCATGAGCTGCTGGATTTTCTGCAATGCCCGGTACTGGCGGTGGCGCAGCGTCATCGTGATGTCGCGGAACGCGTGCTGGAGATTGTGCTGGCAAGTCTTGATGAACCGCGTAAACCGAAACCTGGCTTAACGCGTATTCGGCGAAACCTGTATCGTCGCGGCATTCTGAGCCGTAGCTAAAGGACCGGCGGTAAAAGACTCTCTCTTCTGCCGCCGTCAAACAAATGCGTATCAGTAAAAATATCCCTTAAATAATTAAGATTATTCCTTAAAATTATCCGAAAATTCTTTTTTATTACCTTTCTTTTGTCCGAAATCGTCCATATTCCACTAATTAAGACGTAACGAGTCTTTTCCTTTGTCTTGTTTTGTTACAAGCAGGCAAGAAATCGTCGAATTAACAGCCACTTTTTGTCTTTGGCGCGACAGTCGCTCGTAGGCGCTGGTATAGCAGGCGCTGCACACGTTAAACAGGCACTGTTAACACGGTGCAATATGTCCTAAAATGCCGCTCGCGTCGCAAACTGACACTTTATATTTTTCTCGGATTATATTGAGTCCGTTTTAAACGGCGGTGGGTCTTTGGTTTTTTTCTTACAAATATTCATAACGTTAATTTGGCTTGCGCGCTGGACGGAAATTAATCAACGCAGATATTCGCCGTAAACATTGGCTTTTTTACTTCGGTAAGCGTTGTGACTTGCTTGACAAGCTTTTCCTCCGCTCCGTAAACTCCTTCGAGTGGGAATTTGTGGGATAAAGTGGTAAGAAGGGGTGAGACTGGCATGTTCCGGGGGGCAACGTTAGTCAATCTCGACAGTAAAGGGCGCCTGACCGTGCCGACCCGTTATCGGGAGCAACTGATCGAGAGCGCTACCGGTCAAATGGTATGTACCATTGACATCCATCACCCATGCCTGCTGCTTTACCCCCTGCCTGAATGGGAAATTATTGAGCAAAAGTTATCTCGTCTGTCGAGCATGAACCCGGTAGAACGTCGCGTACAGCGTTTACTGTTGGGCCATGCCAGCGAATGTCAGATGGATGGTGCAGGTCGATTACTGATCGCGCCAGTTCTGCGGCAACATGCCGGACTGACGAAAGAAGTGATGCTGGTTGGACAGTTCAACAAATTTGAGCTGTGGGATGAAACGACCTGGTATCAACAGGTCAAGGAAGATATCGACGCTGAACAGTCAGCTACCGAAACGTTATCGGAGCGGCTGCAGGACTTGTCTCTATAAGATGATGGAAAATTTTAAACACACTACGGTACTGTTGGATGAAGCCGTTAATGGGCTGAATATTCGTCCGGATGGTATCTATATTGATGGCACATTTGGTCGCGGCGGCCACTCGCGCCTGATCCTCTCGCAACTGGGCGAAGAGGGGCGCTTGCTGGCGATCGATCGCGATCCGCAGGCGATCGCCGTTGCGCAGACCATTAATGATCCTCGCTTCTCCATCATTCATGGACCTTTTTCCGCGTTGGCTGATTATGTAGCCGAGCGCGAGCTTACCGGCAAGATTGACGGGATCCTTCTCGATCTTGGCGTCTCTTCTCCGCAGCTTGACGATGCGGAGCGCGGTTTTTCATTTATGCGCGACGGTCCGCTGGATATGCGAATGGACCCGACGCGCGGCCAGTCTGCCGCCGAGTGGTTACAAACGGCGGAGGAAGCGGATATCGCCTGGGTGCTGAAAACATTCGGCGAGGAGCGTTTTGCCAAACGTATTGCTCGCGCCATTGTTGAGCGCAATCGCGAACAGCCGATGACCCGCACCAAAGAGCTGGCGGAAGTGGTTGCGGCGGCGACCCCGGTAAAAGACAAATTCAAACATCCCGCGACCCGTACCTTCCAGGCGGTGCGCATCTGGGTAAACAGTGAACTGGAGGAGATAGAGCAGGCGCTAAAAAGCTCGCTCAGCGTACTGGCCCCAGGCGGGCGGCTTTCAATCATCAGTTTCCACTCGCTGGAAGACCGTATTGTGAAACGCTTTATGCGTGAGCAAAGCCGCGGTCCGCAGATACCGGCGGGATTACCGATGACGGAAGCGCAGCTCAAAAAACTGGGCGGTCGTGAGTTACGAGCGTTAGGCAAGTTGATGCCGGGTGAAAAAGAGGTAGCTGAAAATCCTCGGGCCCGTAGTTCAGTTCTGCGTATCGCAGAGAGGACGAACGCATGATCAGCAGAGTGACAGAAGCCCTAAGCAAAGTGAAGGGATCGATAGGAAGCAACGAGCGCCATGCCTTGCCTGGCGTGATCGGTGACGATCTTTTGCGGTTCGGGAAGCTGCCACTCTGCTTGTTCATTTGCATCATTTTAACGGCGGTGACGGTGGTCACGACGGCGCACCATACTCGTTTACTCACCGCGCAGCGTGAACAACTGGTTCTGGAGCGCGATGCATTGGACATTGAATGGCGCAACCTGATCCTTGAAGAAAATGCGCTCGGCGATCACAGCCGGGTGGAGCGGATCGCAACGGAAAAGCTGCAAATGCAGCATGTTGATCCGTCCCAAGAAAATATCGTAGTGCAAAAATAAGGATAAACGCGACGCATGAAAGCAGCGGCAAAAACGCAAAAATCGAAGCGCCAGGAAGAACAGACCAACTTCATCAGTTGGCGTTTTGCGTTGCTGTGCGGCTGTATTTTATTGGCGCTGGTTTTTTTACTTGGACGCGCGGCGTGGCTACAGATTATCGCCCCGGATATGCTGGTGCGTCAGGGCGATATGCGTTCGCTGCGTGTTCAGGAAGTCTCCACCTCACGCGGTATGATTACCGACCGTTCCGGGCGTCCACTGGCGGTCAGCGTACCGGTTAAGGCGATCTGGGCCGACCCGAAAGAAGTTCATGACGCCGGCGGCATCAGCGTCGGCGATCGCTGGAAAGCGCTTTCTACTGCGCTCAATATTCCGCTCGATCAGCTCTCTGCCCGTATCAACGCCAACCCGAAAGGGCGTTTTATTTATCTGGCGCGCCAGGTAAATCCTGACATGGCGGACTACATCAAAAAACTCAAACTACCGGGCATTCATTTGCGTGAAGAGTCCCGCCGCTACTACCCGTCAGGAGAAGTAACCGCTCACCTCATCGGTTTTACCAACGTCGACAGTCAGGGGATTGAAGGCGTTGAAAAGAGCTTTGATAAGTGGCTTACCGGTCAGCCTGGCGAGCGAATCGTGCGTAAAGACCGCTATGGTCGCGTGATTGAGGATATCTCCTCCACTGACAGTCAGGCAGCGCACAACCTGGCGTTAAGCATTGATGAACGCTTACAGGCGCTGGTTTACCGCGAACTGAACAACGCGGTGGCGTTTAACAAGGCGGAATCCGGTAGCGCGGTGCTGGTCGATGTCAATACCGGTGAAGTACTGGCGATGGCGAATAGCCCTTCCTATAACCCCAACAACCTTGCCGGTACGCCGAAAGACGCGATGCGTAACCGTACCATCACCGACGTGTTTGAACCGGGTTCTACGGTTAAGCCGATGGTGGTGATGACTGCGCTTCAGCGCGGTATCGTCAACGAAAATACGGTGTTGAATACCGTTCCATACCGAATTAACGGCCACGAAATTAAAGACGTGGCGCGCTACAGCGAATTAACCCTGACCGGGGTTCTGCAGAAGTCGAGTAACGTCGGCGTATCCAAACTGGCGTTAGCGATGCCGTCCTCAGCGTTAGTAGATACTTACTCACGTTTTGGGCTAGGAAAGGCGACCAATTTGGGGTTGGTCGGAGAACGCAGTGGCTTATATCCTCAAAAACAACGGTGGTCCGACATAGAGAGGGCCACCTTCTCTTTCGGCTACGGGCTAATGGTAACGCCGTTACAGTTAGCGCGAGTCTATGCAACGATCGGCAGCTATGGCATTTATCGCCCGCTGTCGATTACCAAAGTTGATCCGCCTGTACCCGGCGAACGCATCTTCCCTGAATCCACCGTACGCACCGTGGTGCATATGATGGAAAGTGTGGCGCTGCCGGGCGGCGGCGGCGTGAAGGCGGCAATTAAAGGCTACCGTATCGCTATCAAAACCGGTACGGCGAAAAAAGTGGGGCCGGACGGTCGCTACATCAACAAATACATTGCTTACACCGCAGGCGTCGCGCCTGCGAGTCAGCCGCGCTTCGCGCTGGTGGTTGTCATCAACGATCCGCAGGCGGGTAAATACTACGGCGGCGCCGTTTCCGCGCCGGTATTTGGTGCCATCATGGGCGGCGTTCTGCGCACCATGAACATCGAACCGGACGCGCTGACAACGGGCGAAAAAAATGAATTCGTAATTAATCAAGGCGAGGGAACAGGTGGCAGATCGTAATTTGCGCGACCTTCTTGCTCCGTGGGTGGCTGGACTACCCGCGCGAGAACTGCGAGAGATGACGCTCGACAGCCGTGTGGCTGCGGCGGGCGATCTCTTTGTGGCAGTGGTGGGTCATCAGGCGGACGGGCGTCGATATATCCCGCAGGCGATAGCGCAAGGCGTAGCTGCCATTATTGCAGAGGCGAAAGACGAGGCGAGCGACGGTGAGATTCGCGAAATGCACGGCGTACCGGTCGTCTATCTCAGCCAGCTCAATGAGCGTTTATCTGCGCTGGCGGGCCGCTTTTACCATGAGCCATCTGAAAACATGCGTCTGGTGGCGGTGACCGGGACCAATGGCAAGACCACCACCACCCAACTACTGGCGCAGTGGAGCCAGTTGCTCGGCGAAACCAGCGCAGTGATGGGGACGGTAGGTAACGGACTGTTGGGTAAAGTGATCCCGACGGAGAACACAACCGGTTCCGCTGTGGATGTTCAGCATGTGCTGGCCAGCCTGGTTGCGCAGGGCGCGACCTTCGGCGCGATGGAAGTCTCTTCTCACGGCCTGGTGCAGCATCGCGTGGCGGCGCTGAAATTTGCCGCCTCCGTGTTTACTAATTTGAGCCGCGACCATCTCGACTATCATGGCGATATGGCGCATTACGAGGCGGCAAAATGGATGCTTTATTCCACCCACCATCACGGTCAGGCAATCGTCAACGCCGATGATGAAGTTGGACGCCGCTGGCTGGCGTCGCTACCCGATGCGGTCGCGGTATCAATGGAAGGGCATATCAACCCTAACTGTCACGGTCGTTGGCTGAAAGCGGAGGCGGTGGAGTACCACGACCGCGGAGCGACGATTCGTTTTGCTTCAAGCTGGGGTGACGGCGAAATCGAAAGCCGCCTGATGGGCGCGTTTAACGTCAGCAACTTACTGCTGGCATTGGCGACGCTGCTGGCGCTGGGCTATCCGTTAACGGATTTGCTGAAAACCGCCGCGCGTTTGCAGCCGGTTTGCGGGCGTATGGAAGTGTTCACTGCGCCAGGCAAACCGACGGTGGTGGTGGATTACGCGCACACGCCGGATGCGCTGGAAAAAGCGTTGCAGGCGGCGCGCCTGCACTGCGCCGGAAAATTGTGGTGCGTCTTTGGCTGTGGCGGGGATCGTGACAAAGGTAAGCGCCCACTCATGGGGGCCATTGCCGAAGAATTCGCGGATATCGTCGTGGTGACTGACGATAACCCGCGTACCGAGGAGCCGCGCGCCATTATCAACGATATTCTGGCCGGAATGCTGGACGCCGGGCAGGTCAGGGTAATGGAAGGCCGCGCTGAGGCGGTAACCAATGCCATTATGCAGGCAAAAGACAATGACGTCGTGCTGATTGCAGGTAAAGGGCACGAGGATTACCAGATTGTCGGCACGCAGCGTCTTGATTATTCAGACCGCGTGACCGCAGCGCGTTTGCTGGGGGTGATCGCATGATTAGCGTAACGCTCAGCAAAATTGCCGATGTCCTTGGCGCCGAACACCGCGGGGCGGATCTCACGCTCGATACGGTCATTACCGACACACGGAAAGTGACGCCGGGATGCCTGTTCGTGGCGCTGAAAGGGGAACGCTTTGATGCGCATGATTTTGCTGATAAAGCAAAAGCGAACGGCGCTGGCGCCCTGCTGGTCAGTCGTCCTCTGGATATCGATCTTCCGCAGGTGATTGTAAAAGACACGCGTCAGGCATTTGGCCAACTGGCCGCCTGGGTACGTATGCAGGTACCGGCGCGGGTGGTTGCGTTAACCGGTTCGTCCGGCAAAACCTCGGTCAAAGAGATGACCGCCGCGATTCTTAGCCAGTGCGGAAATACTTTGTATACCGCAGGCAATTTTAACAACGACATCGGCGTGCCGATAACGCTGCTGCGCTTAAACCATGATTATGACTATGCGGTGATCGAGTTAGGCGCTAATCACCAGGGAGAAATCGCCTGGACCGTTAGCCTGACGCGCCCGGAAGCGGCGCTGGTCAATAACCTGGCGGCGGCGCATCTGGAAGGTTTCGGCTCGCTGGCCGGCGTGGCGAAAGCGAAAGGCGAAATCTATACCGGTTTGCCTGAGAACGGTATCGCGATTATGAATGCCGATAATAATGACTGGCTGAACTGGCAAAGCATTATTGGCGATCGTCAGGTGTGGCGCTTTTCGCCGAATGCGGCAAACAGCGACTTTACCGCTGCGAATATCCACGTGACGTCACACGGTACCGAATTTACCCTGCAAACGCCGATGGGCAGCATTGATGTGCTGCTGCCGTTGCCGGGGCGGCACAATATTGCCAACGCGCTGGCGGCCGCTGCTTTATCAATGGCGGTGGGGGCGACGCTGACGGCGGTTAAAGCAGGGCTGGCGGCGTTAAAAGCTGTACCCGGGCGTCTGTTCCCGATTCAGCTAAGTGAAAACCAACTGGTACTGGATGACGCTTATAACGCCAACGTCGGTTCGATGACCGCCGCAGTGCAGGTCCTTTCTGAAATGCCCGGCTACCGCGTGTTGGTGGTAGGCGATATGGCCGAGCTGGGCGCAGAAAGCGAAGCGTGCCACATCCAGGTTGGCGAGGCCGCAAAAGCGGCGGGTATTGATCGCGTGTTAAGCACCGGAAAACTCAGTCAGGCTATCAGCCACGCCAGCGGCGTCGGCGAACATTTTGCCGATAAAGCCGCGCTCATTGCGCGTTTACACGCTCTGCTTCAGGAGCAACCAATGATGACTATTTTAGTGAAAGGATCACGCAGCGCCGCGATGGAAGATGTGGTTCATGCGTTACAGGAGAAAGGTTCATGTTAGTTTGGCTGGCCGAGCATTTGGTCAAATATTATTCCGGCTTTAACGTCTTTTCTTATCTGACGTTTCGCGCCATCGTCAGCCTGTTGACCGCGCTGTTCATCTCTTTATGGATGGGCCCGCGTATGATCGCTCGTCTGCAAAAACTCTCTTTTGGCCAGGTGGTACGTAACGATGGCCCGGAATCGCACTTCAGTAAACGCGGTACGCCGACGATGGGCGGCATCATGATCCTGACGGCGATTGTGATTTCCGTTCTGTTATGGGCTTACCCGTCTAACCCGTACGTCTGGTGCGTGCTGGTGGTATTGATTGGCTACGGCATTATCGGTTTTGTCGATGACTACCGCAAAGTGGTGCGGAAAGATACCAAAGGGCTGATTGCGCGCTGGAAATATTTCTGGATGTCGGTTATCGCGCTCGGCGTGGCCTTTGCGCTTTATCTCGTCGGGAAAGACACGCCCGCGACCCAACTGGTGGTGCCGTTCTTTAAAGATGTTATGCCGCAATTGGGGCTGTTTTACATTTTGCTGTCCTACTTTGTCATCGTCGGTACGGGTAACGCCGTAAACCTGACCGACGGGCTTGATGGTCTGGCGATTATGCCGACTGTTTTCGTTGCCGCCGGCTTTGCGCTGGTGGCCTGGGCGACCGGGAACATGAACTTCGCCAATTACCTGCATATTCCGTATTTACGCCATGCGGGGGAGCTGGTGATTGTCTGTACGGCGATTGTCGGCGCGGGATTAGGATTCTTGTGGTTTAACACTTATCCGGCGCAGGTTTTTATGGGCGATGTCGGATCGCTGGCGTTGGGCGGCGCGTTGGGCATTATCGCCGTGCTGCTGCGTCAGGAATTTCTGCTGGTGATCATGGGCGGCGTCTTTGTGGTGGAAACTCTGTCGGTCATCCTGCAGGTGGGTTCCTTTAAACTACGCGGACAGCGTATTTTCCGTATGGCGCCTATCCATCACCACTATGAACTGAAAGGCTGGCCGGAACCGCGCGTGATTGTGCGCTTCTGGATTATTTCGCTGATGCTGGTGCTGATTGGCCTGGCAACGCTGAAGGTACGTTAATCATGGCTGATTACCAGGACAAAAACGTCGTCATTATCGGTCTGGGCTTAACCGGACTCTCTTGCGTGGACTTTTTTCTCGCCCGCGGCGTGACGCCGCGGGTGATGGATACTCGCGTGACGCCGCCGGGTCTGGATAAGCTGCCGCAAGATGTTGAGCGTCACGTTGGCGGCCTGAACGACGAGTGGCTCTTAGCGGCGGATTTAATCGTCGCCAGCCCTGGTATTGCTCTGGCGCATCCCTCTCTTAGCGCTGCCGCCAGCGCTGGAGTGGAAATTGTCGGCGATATCGAACTGTTTTGCCGCGAAGCGCAGGCGCCGATTGTGGCTATCACCGGCTCAAACGGCAAAAGCACCGTGACCACCTTAGTGGGCGAGATGGCGAAGGCGGCGGGCGTCAATGTCGGTGTTGGCGGCAATATCGGTCTTCCGGCGCTGATGCTGCTGGATGCCGATCGCGAATTGTACGTGCTGGAATTATCCAGTTTCCAACTGGAAACCACGTCAAGTTTGCAAGCGGCGGCGGCAACGGTGCTCAACGTCACTGAAGATCATATGGACCGGTATCCGTTTGGTTTGCAACAGTACCGGGCGGCGAAACTGCGCGTCTACGAGAAGGCGAAAGTGTGCGTAGTGAATGCCGATGACGCGTTGACGATGCCGGTTCGCGGGGCCGATGAACGATGCGTCAGCTTTGGCGTCAATATGGGTGATTATCACCTTAATCGTCAGCAGGGCGAAACCTGGCTGCGAGTCAAAGGCGAGAAGGTGCTGAACGTGAAAGAGATGAAGCTTTCCGGTCAGCATAACTATACCAATGCGTTAGCGGCGCTGGCGCTGGCGGATGCCGTAGGTCTGCCGCGCGCCAGCAGTTTGAAGGCGTTGACGACATTTACCGGTCTGGCGCATCGCTTCCAGCTGGCGTTGGAGCATAACGGCGTACGTTGGATCAACGACTCGAAAGCGACCAACGTCGGCAGTACCGAAGCGGCGCTAAACGGTTTGCATGTGGACGGTACGCTGCATCTGCTGCTGGGCGGCGACGGTAAGTCGGCAGACTTTTCTCCGCTGGCGCGCTATCTGACCGGCGATCGTATCCGCCTGTATTGCTTTGGGCGCGATGGCGCGCAGCTTGCCGCGCTGCGTCCGGAAATCGCCCAACAGACTGAGACGATGGAAGAGGCGATGCGTTTGCTGGCGCCGCGCGTTCAGCCGGGTGATATGGTGCTGCTGTCGCCCGCCTGCGCCAGCCTCGATCAGTTTAAAAATTTTGAGCAACGGGGCGATGTCTTTACCCGTCTGGCGAAGGAGTTAGGTTGATGCGTTTATCTCTCCCCCGTCTGAGAATGCCGCGCGTACCAGGCTTTGGCCTCCTGGCCTGGCTGTTTGCGGCGCTTAAAGGCTGGGTGATGGCTTCGCGCGATAAAGACGCCGACAGTCTGATCATGTATGACCGTACGCTGCTATGGCTGACCTTCGGGCTGGCGGCGATTGGTTTTGTCATGGTGACGTCGGCCTCCATGCCAGTCGGGCAGCGCCTGGCGAACGATCCGTTTTTGTTTGCCAAACGTGATGCGCTCTATATCTTCCTGGCATTTTGTCTGGCGATGGTCACGCTACGTTTGCCCATGACCTTCTGGCAAAAATACAGCACGACGATGCTGATAGCGTCGATCATTATGCTGCTTATCGTGCTGGTCGTCGGGAGCTCGGTTAACGGGGCGTCGCGCTGGATTGCGCTGGGGCCGCTGCGTATTCAGCCTGCGGAGTTTACCAAGCTGTCGCTGTTCTGCTACCTCGCGAACTATCTGGTGCGTAAGGTTGATGAGGTGCGAAATAACCTGCGCGGCTTTTTAAAACCAATGGGCGTGATTCTGGTGCTGGCGGTGTTACTGCTGGCGCAACCTGACCTCGGGACGGTGGTCGTACTGTTTGTCACCACGCTGGCGATGCTGTTTCTCGCCGGGGCGAAATTATGGCAGTTCATCGCCATTATCGGGATGGGCATCTCGGCGGTGATTCTGTTAATCCTCGCCGAACCGTATCGTATTCGCCGCGTTACCTCGTTCTGGAATCCCTGGGAAGATCCGTTCGGCAGCGGTTATCAGCTGACGCAGTCGCTGATGGCTTTTGGTCGCGGTGAGATATGGGGGCAAGGGCTGGGGAATTCGGTGCAGAAACTGGAGTATTTGCCGGAGGCGCACACCGATTTCATCTTCGCCATTATTGGGGAAGAACTGGGTTATATCGGTGTGGTATTGGCGCTTTTAATGGTATTCTTCGTCGCTTTTCGCGCGATGTCGATTGGCCGTAAGGCATTGGAGATTGACCACCGTTTTTCCGGATTTTTAGCGTGTTCTATCGGTATCTGGTTTAGTTTCCAGGCGCTGGTAAACGTTGGCGCGGCCGCGGGGATGCTGCCGACCAAAGGTCTTACGTTGCCGCTGATCAGTTATGGCGGGTCGAGTCTGTTGATTATGTCGACGGCCATTATGTTTTTATTACGTATTGATTATGAAACGCGTCTGGAAAAAGCGCAGGCGTTTACACGAGGTTCTCGATGAGTGGTCAACCGAAGCGGTTAATGGTGATGGCGGGCGGTACCGGCGGGCACGTGTTCCCGGGACTGGCCGTTGCGCATCATTTAATGGCCCAGGGCTGGCAGGTTCGCTGGCTGGGTACCGCCGATCGTATGGAAGCGGATTTAGTGCCGAAGCATGGCATCGACATTGACTTTATTCGGATCTCCGGTCTGCGCGGTAAAGGCGTAAAAGCGCTTCTGGCGGCGCCGCTGCGGATTTTTAACGCCTGGCGGCAGGCGAGGGCGATCATGAAGCGGTTTAAGCCGGATGTCGTACTGGGAATGGGCGGTTATGTTTCCGGCCCCGGCGGTCTTGCTGCCTGGTCATTGGGTATTCCGGTCGTTTTGCATGAGCAAAACGGTATCGCCGGACTAACCAATCAGTGGCTGGCCAAAATCGCGACCACGGTGATGCAGGCGTTTCCCGGTGCGTTCCCGAACGCGGAAGTGGTGGGTAACCCGGTGCGTACCGACGTACTGGCGTTGCCGTTGCCGCAGGTGCGTCTGGCCGGTCGTGACGGTCCGATTCGCGTGTTGGTGGTCGGCGGTTCTCAGGGGGCGCGAGTCCTGAACCAGACGATGCCGCAGGTTGCCGCCAGACTGGGCGATACGGTTACAATCTGGCATCAAAGCGGAAAAGGCGCGCAGCTCACGGTAGAGCAGGCATATGCCGGGGCGGGACAACCGCAACATAAGGTAACGGAATTTATCGATGACATGGCCGCCGCCTATGCGTGGGCGGATGTGGTGGTATGTCGTTCCGGCGCTTTAACGGTGAGCGAGATCGCCGCCGCCGGATTACCGGCGATATTCGTGCCGTTTCAGCATAAAGACAGGCAGCAGTACTGGAATGCGCTGCCGTTAGAAAACGCCGGCGCAGCTAAGATTTTTGAGCAGCCGCAGTTTACTGTAGAGGCTGTCGCCGACACCCTGGCGGGGTGGTCGCGCGAGGCGTTGTTAACCATGGCGGAGCGTGCCCGCGCGGTATCCATTCCGGATGCTACCGAACGCGTCGCCAGTGAAGTCAGCCGGGTTGCCCGGACATAATTTGTGGCGGTGCCTTTTGCATCGCAGGGTTTTTCTACCCTCAATAATTTGGGTTGCAGGCAAGCCAACGCATCTGCAATTTGAAGTATGGCGGGTATTGGAGTTAATGGCGTAAAGAATGAATACACAACAACTGGCAAAACTGCGTTCCATCGTGCCCGAAATGCGTCGCGTTCGGCACATTCACTTTGTCGGCATCGGTGGTGCTGGTATGGGCGGTATTGCCGAAGTTCTGGCCAATGAAGGGTATCAGATCAGTGGTTCCGATTTAGCGCCGAATCCGGTGACCCAGCAGTTGACGAGCCTGGGGGCGACGATTTTCTTTAATCATCGTCCGGAAAATGTGCGTGATGCCAGCGTGGTCGTCGTTTCCAGCGCAATTTCCGCGGATAACCCGGAAATTGTCGCGGCGCATGAAGCGCGTATTCCGGTTATTCGCCGTGCGGAAATGCTGGCGGAACTGATGCGTTTTCGCCACGGCATCGCCATTGCCGGGACGCACGGAAAAACCACAACGACCGCGATGGTGTCCAGTATTTATGCCGAAGCGGGGCTGGACCCGACTTTCGTGAATGGCGGACTGGTGAAAGCCGCAGGCGTTCATGCGCGTCTGGGCCATAGTCGTTACCTGATTGCCGAGGCAGATGAGAGCGACGCATCCTTCCTGCATTTGCAGCCGATGGTCGCGATCGTCACCAACATCGAAGCCGACCATATGGATACCTATCATGGCGACTTTGAAAATTTAAAGCAGACGTTTATTAACTTCCTGCATAACCTGCCGTTCTACGGTCGCGCGGTAATGTGCGTCGACGATCCGGTCATCCGCGAGCTGCTGCCGCGGGTGGGGCGTCAGACCACGACGTATGGCTTTAGCGAGGATGCTGACGTCCGCGTAGAAGATTATCAGCAGATAGGGCCGCAGGGGCACTTTACGCTGTTGCGCCAGGGAATGCCGGATCTGCATGTCACATTGAATGCGCCGGGTCGCCACAATGCCCTGAATGCCGCTGCGGCAGTGGCGGTAGCGACCGAAGAAGGCATCGCCGATGACGCTATCCTGCGCGCGCTGGAAAGCTTCCAGGGGACCGGGCGTCGTTTTGACTTCCTCGGCGAGTTCCCGCTTGAGCCGGTGAATGGTAAAGCCGGGACGGCGATGCTGGTGGATGACTATGGCCATCATCCGACCGAAGTAGACGCCACCATTAAAGCTGCGCGAGCAGGGTGGCCGGATAAAAACCTGGTGATGCTGTTTCAGCCGCACCGTTACACGCGCACGCGCGATCTGTATGACGATTTCGCCAATGTGCTGACCCAGGTTGATGCGCTGCTGATGCTGGACGTTTACCCGGCGGGCGAAGCGCCGATTCCGGGCGCGGATAGCCGCTCTTTATGTCGCACGATTCGTAATCGGGGAAAAATTGACCCAATTCTGGTTTCCGATCCGGCTCAGGTTGCGACAATGTTAGCGCCGGTGCTGACGGGTAACGACTTGATATTAGTGCAAGGCGCAGGAAATGTTGGCAAAATTGCGCGTTACTTATCTGAAATCAAGCTGAAGCCGCAAATCCAGGAGGAAGAGCAACATGGCTGATAAAATCGCGGTCCTGTTGGGCGGAACCTCTGCGGAGCGGGACGTTTCGTTAAATTCCGGCGCGGCAGTGTTGGCCGGGTTACGTGAAGGCGGCATTAATGCGCATCCCGTCGATCCGCAAGAGGTCGATGTCGCGCAGCTTAAAGCAATGGGCTTTCAGAAGGCCTTTATTGCGTTGCATGGCCGCGGCGGTGAAGATGGCACCTTACAGGGAATGCTTGAGCTGCTCGGCCTGCCTTATACCGGTAGCGGCGTGATGGCCTCGGCGCTTTCAATGGATAAACTGCGCAGTAAATTGCTGTGGCAGGGCGCGGGCTTACCGGTTGCGCCGTGGGTCGCGCTGACGCGCGCTGAGTTTGAAAAAGGCCTTAGCGAAGAACAAAAAGCGCGAATTTCGGCGCTGGGTTTACCGCTGATCGTCAAACCCAGCCGTGAAGGCTCCAGCGTCGGTATGACGAAAGTAGTAGAAGAAAATGCTTTACAGGGTGCGTTATCATTGGCTTTTCAGCATGATGACGAAATACTGATTGAGAAATGGCTGTGCGGTCCGGAATTTACGGTGGCGATAGTTGGCGAAGAAATTTTACCGTCAATTCGTATCCAACCGGCAGGAACCTTCTATGATTATGAGGCGAAGTATCTCTCTGATGAGACTCAGTATTTCTGCCCTGCTGGTTTAGAAGCGTCCCAGGAAGCCGCGCTACAGTCTCTCGTCCTGCAGGCATGGAAAGCTTTAGGCTGCACGGGATGGGGGCGTATTGACGTCATGCTGGACAGCGATGGTCAGTTTTATCTGCTGGAAGCCAATACATCTCCGGGGATGACCAGCCATAGTCTGGTGCCGATGGCGGCGCGTCAGGCGGGAATGAGCTTCTCGCAGTTAGTGGTACGAATTCTGGAGTTGGCGGACTGATATGTCGCAGGCTGCGCTGAACACGCGAAACAGTGATGAAGAGACGCCTTCTTCACGCCGCAATAATGGAACGCGTCTTGCAGGAATTTTATTCCTGCTGACGGTACTGTGCACCGTGTTTGTTAGCGGGTGGGTCGTGTTAGGGTGGATGGAAGATGCGCAGCGTTTACCGTTATCAAAGCTGGTATTAACCGGCGAGCGTCACTACACGCGTAACGATGATATCCGTCAGGCGATACTGGCTCTGGGCGCGCCGGGAACCTTCATGACGCAGGATGTGAACATTATCCAGAGCCAGATTGAGCGTTTGCCGTGGATTAAACAGGCCAGCGTCAGAAAACAGTGGCCTGATGAATTGAAGATTCATCTGGTTGAATATGTGCCGATTGCGCGTTGGAATGATCAACATATGGTCGATGCTGAAGGGAACACCTTCAGCGTGCCGTCAGACCGCATCGGCAAACAGGTTTTACCCATGTTGTATGGCCCGGAAGGCAGCGCGAGTGAAGTGTTGCAGGGATACCGCGAGATGGGGCAGGTGCTGGCTAAGGATAAATTCACTCTAAAGGAAGCGGCGATGACCGCACGTCGCTCCTGGCAATTGACGCTTAATAACGGCATTAAGCTCAATCTCGGCAGGGGCGATACGATGAAAAGGTTGGCTCGCTTTGTAGAACTCTATCCGGTTTTACAGCAGCAGGCGCAAACCGATGGCAAACGGATTAGCTACGTTGATTTGCGTTATGACTCAGGTGCGGCAGTTGGCTGGGCGCCGCTCCCCCCTGAGGAATCTAATCAGCAACAGAATCAGGCACAGGCAGAACAACAATGATCAAGGCGACGGACAGAAAACTGGTAGTAGGACTGGAGATTGGCACCGCGAAGGTTGCCGCTTTAGTAGGGGAAGTTCTGCCCGACGGTATGGTCAATATCATTGGCGTGGGCAGTTGCCCATCGCGGGGTATGGATAAAGGCGGGGTGAATGACCTTGAGTCAGTGGTGAAATGCGTTCAGCGCGCCATTGACCAGGCGGAATTGATGGCTGATTGCCAGATCTCCTCGGTATATCTGGCGCTTTCCGGCAAACATATTAGCTGTCAGAATGAAATTGGTATGGTGCCCATTTCCGAAGAGGAAGTGACGCAGGAAGATGTGGAAAACGTCGTGCATACTGCGAAGTCAGTGCGCGTGCGCGATGAACATCGCGTGCTGCATGTGATTCCTCAGGAGTACGCCATTGACTACCAGGAAGGCATTAAAAATCCGGTCGGTCTTTCCGGCGTGCGTATGCAGGCGAAAGTACATTTGATTACCTGCCACAACGATATGGCAAAAAACATTGTCAAAGCTGTTGAACGTTGTGGTCTGAAAGTTGACCAACTGATATTTGCCGGACTGGCGGCCAGTTATTCCGTGTTAACGGAAGATGAACGTGAACTGGGCGTCTGTGTCGTGGATATCGGCGGTGGTACAATGGATATCGCCGTTTATACTGGCGGCGCGCTGCGTCATACCAAAGTGATCCCTTACGCGGGGAACGTGGTGACCAGCGATATCGCTTATGCCTTTGGTACGCCGCCGAGCGATGCTGAAGCCATTAAAGTCCGCCACGGTTGCGCGCTGGGTTCCATCGTCGGTAAAGACGAGAGCGTTGAAGTACCGAGCGTAGGCGGGCGCCCGCCGCGCAGCCTGCAACGTCAGACGCTGGCGGAAGTGATTGAGCCGCGTTACACCGAGCTGCTCAATCTGGTCAACGAAGAGATATTGCAATTACAGGAACAGCTTCGCCAACAAGGGGTAAAACATCACCTGGCGGCGGGGATTGTGTTAACCGGCGGAGCGGCGCAAATCGAAGGGCTTGCTGCTTGCGCTCAGCGCGTGTTTCATACGCAGGTGCGTATCGGCGCGCCGCTGAATATCACCGGTCTGACGGATTATGCCCAGGAGCCGTATTACTCAACGGCGGTGGGATTGCTTCACTACGGGAAAGAGTCCCACTTAAACGGTGAAGCAGAAGTGGAAAAACGTGTTACGGCATCAGTTGGCTCGTGGATCAAGCGACTTAATAGCTGGCTGCGAAAAGAGTTTTAATTTTTTATGAGGCCGCCAGATATTACGGCCTCAGGCGACAGGCACATGACGGAGAGAGATTATGTTTGAACCTATGGAACTAACCAACGACGCGGTGATTAAAGTCATCGGCGTCGGTGGTGGCGGCGGTAACGCTGTTGAACACATGGTGCGCGAGCGCATCGAAGGTGTTGAATTCTTCGCGGTGAATACCGACGCTCAGGCGTTGCGTAAAACGGCGGTTGGCCAGACCATTCAAATTGGTAGCGGCATTACCAAAGGTCTGGGCGCCGGCGCTAACCCGGAAGTCGGTCGTAACGCGGCGGACGAAGACCGTGAAGCGCTGCGTGCGGCGCTTGAAGGCGCAGACATGGTATTTATCGCGGCAGGCATGGGCGGCGGTACCGGAACCGGCGCGGCGCCAGTGGTTGCTGAAGTGGCAAAAGATTTAGGTATTCTGACCGTTGCCGTGGTGACTAAGCCTTTCAATTTTGAAGGCAAAAAGCGCATGGCATTTGCGGAGCAGGGTATCACCGAGCTGTCCAAGCATGTGGACTCGTTGATCACCATCCCGAACGACAAGCTGCTGAAAGTGCTGGGCCGTGGTATCTCCCTACTCGACGCGTTCGGCGCGGCTAACGACGTGCTGAAAGGCGCGGTTCAGGGTATCGCAGAGCTGATCACCCGCCCGGGCCTGATGAACGTCGATTTTGCTGACGTGCGTACCGTGATGTCTGAAATGGGCTACGCAATGATGGGCTCCGGCGTGGCGAGCGGTGAAGACCGTGCGGAAGAAGCGGCTGAAATGGCTATTTCCTCTCCGCTGCTGGAAGATATCGACTTGTCCGGCGCGCGCGGCGTGTTGGTCAACATTACGGCGGGCTTCGACCTGCGTCTGGACGAGTTTGAAACCGTCGGTAACACCATTCGCGCGTTTGCGTCGGATAACGCCACCGTGGTTATCGGTACCTCTCTGGACCCGGATATGAATGATGAACTGCGCGTGACGGTAGTGGCGACCGGTATTGGTATGGACAAACGTCCGGAAATCACTCTGGTCACCAATAAACAGGTGCAGCAGCCGGTGTTGGATCGTTATCAGCAGCACGGTATGGCGCCGCTGACGCAGGAGCAAAAAACGGTCGCGAAAGTGGTTAACGACAATACGCCACAGGCGGCGAAAGAGCCGGATTATCTGGATATCCCCGCATTCCTGCGTAAGCAAGCTGATTAAGAATTAGCTGGAATTTGGGATTCTGGGCTCTTTGTGCTAAACTGGCCCGCCGAATGTATAGTACACTTCGGTTGGATAGGTAATTTGGCGAGATTATACGATGATCAAACAAAGGACACTTAAACGTATCGTTCAGGCGACTGGCGTCGGTTTACACACCGGCAAAAAAGTCACCCTGACATTACGCCCTGCGCCGGCCAATACCGGGGTCATCTATCGTCGCACCGACTTGAATCCACCGGTAGATTTCCCGGCCGATGCCAAATCTGTGCGTGATACCATGCTCTGTACGTGTCTGGTGAATGAGCATGATGTACGGATTTCAACCGTTGAGCACCTGAACGCTGCTCTGGCGGGCTTAGGTATCGATAACATCGTTATTGAGGTTAATGCCCCGGAAATCCCGATCATGGATGGCAGTGCCGCTCCGTTTGTCTACCTGCTGCTTGATGCCGGTATTGATGAACTGAACTGCGCCAAAAAATTCGTACGCATCAAAGAGACTGTTCGGGTTGAAGATGGCGATAAATGGGCTGAATTCAGACCGTACAATGGTTTTACGTTGGATTTCACTATCGACTTTAACCATCCGGCGATCGATTCCAGCAGCCAGCGCTACGCGATGAACTTCTCTGCGGATGCGTTCATGCGCCAGATCAGCCGTGCGCGTACCTTCGGTTTTATGCGTGATATCGAATATCTGCAGTCCCGCGGCCTGTGCCTGGGCGGCAGCTTCGATTGTGCCATCGTTGTTGACGATTATCGCGTATTGAACGAAGACGGCCTGCGTTTTGAAGATGAATTCGTTCGTCACAAAATGCTCGACGCGATCGGTGACTTGTTCATGTGTGGTCACAATATTATTGGTGCGTTTACCGCGTATAAATCCGGTCACGCATTGAATAACAAATTGTTACAGGCAGTCCTGGCAAAACAGGAAGCCTGGGAATTTGTGACCTTCCAGGACGACGCAGAACTGCCGTTGGCTTTCAAAGCGCCTTCGACGGTACTGGCATAACGACATACGCTGTCGTATAAAATTCGACTGGTTAACCTGGCACTCTCTCCGGCCAGGCGAGCCAGTCGTTTTTTTTACTATTCTTTATCTGCGCTTTCCTTAATACAGCCATTTTGACAGGGTTAAATGGAAACACGGCGCGTTCGCTGTTTTCTTAGCCGATTTTCACCTTAGCTTCTCGTCATTACTGCTGTAGCGCGTACGCTTTAATGATAAGATTTGTGCGCAAATTGTTTTGATTCCGTAAGCCCATGAGGGGCATATCAGGTGGCAATGACGTGAGTGGAATACTGACGCGCTGGCGACAGTTAGGCAGACGATACTTCTGGCCGCATCTCTTATTAGGGATGGTCGCGGCGAGTTTTGGTTTGCCCGCGCTCAGTAACGCCGCCGAAACCAATACGCCTGCAAGGACGACCGCCAGCACCGCGTCTAAAGTTAACTTTAGCCATCTTGCGCTGTTAGAAGCCTCTAACCGTCGTCCCAATTTCACCGTAGATTACTGGCATCAGCACGCTATTCGCACGGTGATTCGCCACCTTTCTTTTGCAATGGCGCCGCAAACGCTGCCCGTTGCCGATGCGCCTTCGCCATTACAGGCGCATCATATCGCCTTACTGAATACGCTCAGCGCGATGCTCACGCAGGAGGGCACGCCGCCGGCGATTGTTCGCCGCCTCTCCCTGGCTTATTTTGCGCCACAAACCGCATTTAGCATCCCGGCCTGGATAAGTCAGGCGCAGGGTATCCGCGCCGGTCCGCAACGTCTCAGCTAACGAAAAAAGACCCTTTTACTTTATTTGTAGCTCCGCGGCGCGGGGCATTTGAGACTTTATTATGCTAATCAAATTATTAACCAAAGTATTCGGTAGCCGTAACGATCGTACGCTGCGTCGTATGCGTAAGGCCGTCAGCCTTATTAATGCGATGGAACCGGAGATGGAAAAACTCTCCGATGACGAACTGAAAGCGAAAACCAACGAATTTCGCGCCCGTATTGAAAAAGGCGAAAGCGTAGAGAGCCTGATTCCGGAAGCGTTTGCGGTGGTGCGTGAAGCCAGTAAACGCGTCTTTGGGATGCGTCACTTCGACGTTCAGCTATTGGGTGGTATGGTGCTCAACGATCGCTGTATCGCCGAAATGCGTACTGGTGAAGGTAAAACGCTGACCGCAACGCTGCCAGCCTACCTGAACGCGCTGTCCGGCAAAGGTGTTCATGTGGTAACCGTGAACGACTATCTGGCGCAGCGTGACGCCGAAAACAACCGTCCGCTATTCGAATTCCTCGGTATGTCCGTTGGTATCAACCTGCCAGGTATGCCTGCGCCAGCCAAACGTGAAGCTTACGCTGCCGACATCACTTACGGCACTAACAACGAATACGGTTTTGACTACCTGCGCGACAACATGGCGTTCAGCCCGGAAGAGCGCGTGCAGCGTAAACTGCATTATGCGCTGGTGGATGAGGTCGACTCCATCCTGATCGATGAAGCGCGTACGCCGCTGATTATTTCCGGCCCGGCGGAAGATAGCTCGGAAATGTACAAAAAAGTGAACAAAATCATTCCGCACCTGATTCGTCAGGAGAAAGAAGATTCTGACACTTTCCAGGGCGAAGGCCACTTCTCCGTTGATGAGAAAGCGCGCCAGGTTAACCTGACCGAACGCGGTCTGGTGTTGATCGAAGAGCTACTGGTGCAAGAAGGCATTATGGATGAAGGCGAGTCGCTCTACTCGCCTGGCAATATTATGCTGATGCATCACGTCACCGCCGCGCTGCGCGCGCACGCGCTGTTTACCCGTGACGTGGATTACATTGTGAAAGACGGTGAAGTCATCATTGTTGATGAACATACCGGTCGTACCATGCAGGGGCGTCGCTGGTCTGACGGTCTGCACCAGGCGGTAGAAGCGAAAGAAGGCGTTGAAATTCAGAATGAAAACCAGACGCTGGCGTCTATCACCTTCCAGAACTACTTCCGTCTGTATGAAAAGCTGGCCGGTATGACCGGTACGGCGGATACTGAAGCCTTCGAATTTAGCTCTATCTATAAGCTGGACACTGTCGTTGTTCCGACCAACCGTCCGATGATCCGTAAAGATTTGCCGGATCTGGTGTACATGACCGAAGCGGAAAAAATCCAGGCCATTATCGAAGATATTAAAGAACGTACCGCGAACGGTCAGCCAGTGCTGGTCGGGACGATTTCTATCGAGAAATCTGAAGTGGTCTCCAGAGAGCTGACCAAAGCGGGCATCAAACATAACGTCCTGAACGCAAAATTCCACGCCAACGAAGCAGGCATCGTTGCGCAGGCTGGTTATCCAGCGGCGGTCACTATCGCTACTAACATGGCGGGTCGTGGTACCGATATTATGCTGGGCGGTAGCTGGCAGGCGGAAGTCGCCGCGCTGGAAGCGCCGACGGAAGAACAGATTGCGCAGATTAAAGCGGACTGGCAGGTACGCCATGACGCGGTTCTGGCTGCCGGCGGTCTGCATATCATTGGCACCGAGCGCCATGAATCCCGCCGTATCGACAACCAGCTGCGAGGCCGTTCCGGTCGCCAGGGCGATCCGGGTTCTTCCCGTTTCTACCTGTCGATGGAAGATGCGCTGATGCGTATTTTCGCCTCCGATCGTGTCTCCGGTATGATGCGTAAACTGGGGATGAAGCCGGGCGAAGCGATTGAGCACCCGTGGGTGACGAAAGCTATCGCTAACGCGCAGCGTAAAGTAGAAAGCCGTAACTTCGATATTCGTAAGCAACTGCTGGAATATGATGATGTGGCGAACGATCAGCGCCGTGCAATTTATACCCAGCGTAACGAACTGCTGGATGTGTCTGATGTGAGCGACACCATTAACAGCATTCGCGAAGATGTCTTTAAGGCGACTATCGACGCCTACATTCCGCCGCAGTCGCTGGAAGAGATGTGGGACATCCCGGGTTTGCAGGAACGCCTGAAAAACGACTTCGACCTGGAGCTGCCGATTGCCGAATGGCTGGATAAAGAGCCGGAGCTGCATGAGGAGACGCTGCGTGAGCGCATCCTGGCGCAGTCCATCGAGGTGTATCAGCGTAAAGAAGAGGTGGTTGGCGCTGAAATGATGCGTCATTTCGAAAAAGGCGTGATGCTGCAAACGCTCGATTCCCTGTGGAAAGAGCACCTGGCGGCGATGGATTACCTGCGTCAGGGTATTCATCTGCGCGGCTATGCGCAAAAAGATCCGAAGCAGGAATACAAGCGCGAATCCTTCGCTATGTTCGCCGCGATGCTGGAATCGCTGAAATATGAAGTGATCAGCACCCTGAGCAAAGTCCAGGTACGTATGCCGGAAGAGGTCGAAGCGATGGAAATGCAGCGTCGCGAAGAGGCGGAGCGCCTGGCGCAGATGCAGCAGCTAAGCCATCAGGATGACGATGCCGCCGTGGCTGCCGATCTGGCCGCCCAAACAGGCGAACGTAAGATTGGACGTAACGATCCTTGCCCTTGCGGTTCCGGTAAGAAATACAAACAGTGTCACGGTCGCCTGAGCTAATGCGGTAAACTTACCGGCCTGATAAGACATAATGTGTTGCCATCAGGTCGGTGCTGGCATTATTGCCGAAGGGCGCTACGCTTATTCGGCCTGACATTGAACACAGATAAAAAGGCGCAGGTGACTGCGCCTTTTTTATGGATGCAACAAGATGAAAAGACTGCAAATCGCGGTTGGGATTATCCGCAACCCGAACGATGAAATTTTTATTACCCGACGCGCCGCGGATGCGCATATGGCGAACAAGCTGGAATTTCCCGGCGGAAAAATTGAAGCCGACGAAACACCAGAGCAGGCGTTGATCCGGGAGCTACAGGAAGAGGTGGGGATTACGCCAACACAGGTGACATTATTCGACACTCTGGAATATCAATTCCCGGACCGACACATTACGCTGTGGTTTTGGCTGGTTGAACGCTGGGAGGGCGAACCGTGGGGGAAAGAAGGACAGCCGGGACGGTGGATCGCGCAAAACGCGTTGAATACGGACGATTTTCCACCGGCCAATGAACCGATTATTCGTAAATTACGCCAATTTGCGCCTTAGTGGGGGATCGCAACACGATCCCCATCGATCTTATTAGCGATTTAATGTCGACATAATTTCCGGCCAGTAGCGGGGGCCGGCCGCGGCGTCGTGAGGAAAAACCGCCTCAATTGCCGTCAGCTCCTGCGGGCTTAGGGTCAGTGATAACGCGCCAGGGTTTTCTGGCGCAGTGGCGGCTACGTTTCTGTTATAGCCTAATCTCGCCGGTTTATTGGTATTATCCCGGCCGCGCGCATATGGCGCCAAAACTACGCGTATTTATTGATTATTTTTGTCATAAGGCGATATTGCCGTCTCAACAGAGCTATCACCGTTAGCGCTCTTCACTCCAGTCGTCGCTATCAGACTGGTCGCCGCTGCTGGCGATTCGTTTCTCTTCGGCGGCCCATTCGCCCAAATCAATTAACTGACAGCGTTTAGAACAAAATGGGCGGAAGGGGCTAATTTCTCCCCAGACGACCGGTTTACCGCAGGTCGGACAGTTTACGACGGTCACGTCAGACATTTTTACTCCTTAGCAACAGGCCAGTTCAAAATCAAGACGCTCCGGCACCAGACCATTTTCACTATCCAGCGGCATAAAGCGAATGGCAAAACGGCTCTTATGGCCGGAAATTTGCGGATAAAGTTGTGAATCGAGCGTCAGCATAAGACGCAGCAAATCGGCGTCGTCCCCGTTATCCTGATAAAAACCGTTCAGGCTGGTTTGCTTACGGAAAGGCGCTGAATTACGGATCAGATCAAGCACCAACGTCAGCGCTTGGGTGAGGGGATTCAGGCTGGCAAGCCAGCTTTCAATCTGGGCGTCGCGCTGCGCCTGTTGTAGGTGCAACCAGATATGCAGAGTGGGTAAATCGAAACTGCAACAGCCGCCAGGAATACTTAGGCGTTGACGCACAAGGGCAATCAAGCGATCTTCGCGTAGCTGCTGGCCAATCCTCGGGGCGGAGATCAGCACGCTGCCCGCGGATTTTAACTGCTGGCGCAGGGCTTCAATACGGTCTTGATCGACGCCGGGAACCTCAACCCAGGCCTGTAATTTACGCTGCTGGCGCTCCAGTTCTTTCAGCAGTTCGGTACGGACTTCGCCCCGTTCGAACACATCCAGTAGATCGCTGATGTTACGGAAAAAATGCAGTGCGCCAGCATGGTCTGCAATTGGCAGGTTGATGGAGAGCTGTTGGATCAAAAACTCTATGCGCAGCCACGTACGCATCTTCTCATTGAGAGGGTGTTCAAATAGGACATGGGTGTGCATTACGGTTTTTCCTGTGAGACAAACTGCGACGCGAGCTTAAGATAACTGGCGTGCAGGCGGGCCACATCTGATGCGATAGCATCCGGTGCGCCGTTATTATCAATAACATCGTCCGCCACGGCAAGGCGCGCTTCACGCGTCGCCTGCGCAGCGAGAATGTGTTCAACATGCTCGCGCGTAACATCATCACGCTGCATTGTGCGCATAAGCTGCGTTTCGGGCGTAACGTCAACCACCAGTACGCGGTTGGCTTTTTGATACAGCCTGTTTTCAACCAGCAGAGGCACAACCCATAACACATAGGGCGACGTAGCCTGTTGAAACTGTCGTTGGGTTTCCTGCTGAATTAAGGGATGAAGCAGAGCGTTAAGCCAGGCTTTTTCTTCCGGATGCGAAAAAATACGCTCACGCAGCGCCCGGCGACGTAACGTGCCGTCGGCGGCGATAAGTTCAGAACCAAAATGTTCCGCTATTGCGTTCAGGGCGGGCTGCCCTGGCTCAACCATCTGGCGCGCGATAATATCCGCGTCGATGACGGTTATTCCGAGGTCAGCGAAGGCATCAGCGACGGTACTTTTACCGCTGCCAATACCGCCGGTTAAGGCTACGGTATACCTCATATCTCCAGCTTCCGGAATTTTAGTTTGATAATCAAAAGGTTAAACTTTAAACATACAAAGACGATGCGCTCTGAGCATTAACCTACTATTCGCCAGGTAAATTTATGGGATTGTAACGTAAAAAAAGAGAATTTCGCAGTCTTGTACGGCCATGATTAGTGCGTATGATAGCGTCACTGGAGTTGTGAGTTTCGATTTTTCGCCATTAACCCCAGGAATCCGCACATGCGTATTGAAGAAGATCTGAAGTTAGGTTTCAAAGACGTTCTTATCCGTCCTAAACGTTCTACCCTCAAAAGCCGTTCCGATGTCGAACTGGAACGTCAATTCACCTTTAAACACTCAGGTCAGACCTGGTCTGGCGTACCGATTATCGCGGCCAATATGGATACCGTCGGGACGTTTGAAATGGCGCAAGCATTGGCCGGGTTTGATATTCTGACTGCTGTACATAAACATTATACCGTTGAAGAGTGGGCAGCTTTTATCAACAAGGCTTCGGCTGATGTTCTCAAGCATGTGATGGTTTCCACCGGGACCTCTGATGCTGATTTCGAAAAGACCGTGCAGATTCTGGCGCTGAATCCTGCGCTGAACTTTGTCTGTATTGATGTGGCCAATGGCTATTCAGAACATTTTGTGCAGTTCGTCGCGAAAGCACGTGAAGCATGGCCGACAAAAACAATCTGCGCAGGCAATGTGGTAACGGGCGAGATGTGCGAAGAGCTTATCCTCTCCGGCGCCGATATCGTGAAAGTGGGAATTGGTCCCGGCTCCGTATGCACGACGCGTGTAAAAACCGGCGTTGGTTATCCGCAACTGTCGGCGGTTATCGAATGTGCTGACGCGGCGCATGGCCTGGGCGGTATGATCGTCAGCGATGGCGGTTGCACCATGCCAGGCGACGTAGCAAAAGCCTTTGGCGGCGGCGCGGATTTCGTTATGTTGGGCGGTATGCTGGCGGGTCACGAAGAGAGCGGCGGCAGCGTGGTAGAAGAGAACGGCGAGAAATTTATGCTGTTCTACGGCATGAGTTCGGAATCTGCGATGAACCGTCATGTCGGCGGCGTCGCGAAATACCGCGCGGCAGAAGGTAAAACGGTTAAATTGCCGCTGCGTGGGCCGGTGGGCAATACTGCCCGCGATATCCTGGGCGGTTTGCGCTCAGCCTGCACTTATGTCGGCGCGTCTCGCCTGAAAGAGTTGACCAAACGCACCACCTTTATTCGGGTGCAGGAACAAGAAAACCGCATTTTCAATAGCCTCTAATATTCTGGCTGGCGTAAATGTGCGCCAGCCTTATCCCATCCCGCTCATCGCGTCTCCCAGATGAAAAATCGGCAAATACATCGCCACCACCAGCGTACCGATAATTAAGCCGGTGATGATCAATAACGCCGGTTCCAACAGCGACGCCAGATTATCGGCCAGCGCCAGCGTAGTTTCACTGTGGTGACGGGCAAGGTTATGCAGCATGATATCGAGTGAACCGGACGCTTCGCCCGTTCTGACCAGTTGCAGGCATAGCGGACTAAATTCCTGGGTATTTTTTAGCGCCAACCAGACCGGATTGCCCGCGGCGATCTCCTGATGTACCTGCGTTAAACGCTGTGACCAGTAAGGGCAGCCGAGACTCTCGATAGCGCTTTCCAGTCCCTGAAGAAAAGGAATGCCTGCGCTTTGGGTCAATGCCAGTACGGTGAATATTTGCGCTAGTTTCTGGCCTCTTATCAGGCGACCCATAACGGGAAGCCGTAGCAGAAGACGCTGCCGCTGCGCTTGCCAGGACGGCTTTTGTTTTACCCTGCGGTGAGCGATAGCAACGAGCATCGTCAGGAACAAGATGAGCCAACCCCATGCCGACCCCCATTGCGCTATCGCAATAATACCGCGCGTCAGAAGAGGGAGCGGGGTATTGAAGCTACGGTAAATGGCGGCAAATTCCGGCAGAACAAAGTGCAGCATGGCGAAAACGACCAGAGCGGCCATTGTCAGAATAATGGCGGGATAGCGCAGCGCCTTTTTCACGCTAACCGTAATCTGCCGCTGCGCTTTTTGCTGACGGGCCAGTTCAAAGCAGCAGTCGGCCAGTTTGCCGGTCAGTTTTCCGGTGCGGATCATCGTCTGGTAGAGCGGCGGAAATACCTGCGGCCAGGAGACTAATGCGCTGGAAAAAGGGACGCCCTGTTCAAGCTCGTGAGCCAGCGTGCGCAACAGCGCTTGCCATTGTCGGTGGGGATGCTGTTTCGCAAGGAGTTCCAGCCCTTCAGAAAGCGTCAGTCCGGCATGAATGAGCGTGGCCAACTGATGAATAATTTCAGCGCTTTGCTCTTCTTTCCACAGTGCGGCGTTAACGCCCATGCGCTTGATGCGAAGCGGCATAATGCGCTGATGTTGCAGGGTGATGATCAGCGCCAGACGATTGTCCACCCATACAACGTCTTGTTCCAGTTGACCTTTATCGTTAACGCCTTGCCAGCGCCAGAGCTGTTTAACGCTCATGGGGCATTCCCAGAACGCGCAGTATCTCTTCAAAGGACGTCATGCCTTGCTCAACGGCGCGACAGCCATTTTCAAAAAGCGTCCCTGTACCGGTCTGTTGGAGGTGGGCTTCTAGTGCTTGCGCCGATGCGCCGCTCGCAATTAACTGACGTAATGCCGGGGTAACGGTTAACACTTCGAATAACGCGGTTCGGCCATAAAAGCCGTGGTAGCAATGCTGACAGCCGCTTGCCTGCCAGCGCGGTAGCGCGCTGGGCCAAAGATTGGGCGATAGCACCACGGGATCGCTCAGGCGCTGTTTGCAGTGCGGGCAAAGCTTCCTTACCAGGCGTTGCGCTACCACCAGCGTAAGCGCCGATGAGATCATCCAGCGTGCTACGCCCATTTGCTGCAAACGTATCAGCGTTTCACTGGTGGAGTTCGTATGGAGCGTTGAAAGTACCAGATGGCCCGTTTGTGCCGCCTTAATGGCGATTTCTGCGGTGTCGCCGTCACGAATTTCACCTACCATGATGATGTCAGGGTCCTGGCGTAAAAGCGCGCGCAGCACATTTTGAAAGGTGAGCCCGGCGCGGGGATGGATCTGCGTCTGGTTAATCCCATCCAGTGGAATTTCTATTGGATCCTCAACGCTACAGAGGTTGATACCCGGCGTATTCCGGGTTTGTAGCGCGCTGTATAGCGTGACCGTTTTTCCGCTACCGGTGGGGCCAGTCACCAGTACCAGCCCCTGAGGTTGCTGTAGGGCTTGTCTAAAAGCGGTAAGTTGTGCCCCGTACATGCCCAGCGTGTCCAGATCCAGCGTTTGTTCAACCTGATGCAACAACCGTAAGACGACTTTTTCGCCTTCTTTACAGGGAAGCGTGGCGATACGAAAAGAGATGCTGTCGCCCGCCAGGTCAACGGTAAATTGCCCGTCCTGCGGCAGCCGATGTTCAGCGATGTCCAAATTTCCCAGGACTTTCAATCTGGCCGTCAGCGCAAGCCCCGTCTCTTTGGCGATGTCCTGCAGAATATGAAGAACGCCGTCGATGCGGAGTCTTATCCGGTAGCGGCTGGCGGCTGGTTCGAGATGGATATCAGAGGCGCGTTTCGCCATCGCCGAGCGTAATGTCTGATTGAGAAGCTGGGCCGCGGTTTCTCCGCCTTTCGCGGCGTTTGCCGAGGGAGCCTGATCCGGCTTATGCCGATGATTTTCCATTTGCTGGCGAGTCCAGCACACAATATCAATCTGTTTTTGCGTGGCGAAATGCAGAGCGTCCAGTAACGCATGAGAGGGCGCGTCGACCACCGCAACAGTGATACTGTTGCTGGCGCTATTGATCAGTACAGCCTGATGACGTTGACACAATGTGTTGAGCTGAGCGTCTTTCATCTTGTCTCCTTAGTTGGCGTCAAAACGGAAGACATCTTCACAAGCCTGTTGTAACGCGCTGTCGCTTTGAATATTGCAGTTACGCGTCCAGCCGGTAATGCCGTTAGCATTGTCCCAGGCGGGCGTCATGATGACGTTAAGCCCGCTCAGACTCTCCTGGCCGGTAAGCGTGATGACGCCTTTTTCCACGCTCATGCCCGAAACATAACGGGTGATGACGGGCGAGGGGATACCGTTGACGCCCGCATCGCATGTGCTCGTCCCACCATGTTCCAGAGCGCAGAGTTCGACGGCGGTACGGTAGGGGACAAACGTTTGCAACATATCCGTCAGCGCCGCTTTACGCAGATAGTTCTGGTAAGCCGGAATGCCGATGGCGCTTAAAATGGCGATGATGCCAATAACGACCATCAGTTCGATAAGCGTGAAACCGCGTTGTTTTTCCATTGTTCGCTCCTTGAGTTAGCTGGCGCTACTGTGGCAAACGCGGGAAGAGCGGGCGAGCGGCAAAAGGTAAAACGGGAAGGCGGATTCTGAAGATTTTCGCTGCGTTACATGACACGGCAACGTTATTGCGAGGCGCTACGAATATTTTACCGAATAATGACGCGGATCTACGGACAGGTGATTTATAGACCCGACGGCACAGCGCCATCGGGTGGAGAGGATCAGCAAAAACGCATGGAGAGATCGAGCGCGCGCACGTGCTTGGTCAGCGCGCCAACGGAGATGAAATCCACCCCGGTTTCAGCAAATTCGCGTAAGGTTTCCGCGGTGACGTTGCCGGATACTTCCAGCCGCGCCTGGCCGTTGACGCGTTTCACCGCCTCGCGCATCTGGTCGGTGTTGAAATTATCCAGCATGATAATATCCGCGCCTGCTTTCAGCGCATCGTCCAGTTCATTCAGATTTTCGACCTCGACTTCTACCGGCACGTCCGGATGTAGCCAGAACGCTTTTTCCACCGCCTGACGAACAGAACCGGAGGCGATGATATGGTTTTCTTTAATCAGGAACGCGTCAGTGAGGCCCAGACGATGATTGGCGCCGCCGCCACATAAAACCGCATATTTGAGCGCAGTGCGCAGACCCGGCAGCGTTTTACGCGTGTCGAGCAACTGGGTTTGGGTGCCAGCCAGCAGTCCAACGTAGCGGCGTACTTCACTGGCGACGCCGGAAAGGGTCTGGACAAAGTTTAGCGCCGTGCGCTCGCCGGTCAGCAATACGCGAGCGGGGCCGTTCAGTTCAAACACTGTTTGGTTGGCATAAATGGCGTCGCCGTCATCGACATGCCAGGTGAGGCGCACATCATCGCCCGCCAGTTGGATGAAGACCTCTTCAACCCAGCGCTTGCCGCAGAAAACGCCGTCTTCACGAGTGATCACCGTGGCATGGGCTTGCGTATCTGCCGGCAAAAGTTGCGCGGTGATATCGTTGCCAGCATCGACTTCTCCACCTAAATCTTCACGCAGCGCCTGAGCAACGGCAGCAGGGATATCGAGATTAATGCGTTCCAGTAGCGCGTCACGTCGGTCGTCTGGGTTATAACGGCGAGGCGGCATGATAAAACTCCAAATTGCTAACGAATCATAAGGTAGAAACATGCTACTCTGAAGCAGCTATAAGCACCACTCAAAAGGAGACTCTGCATGTTGCCAGATAAGGGTTGGTTGGTAGAGGCGCGACGCGTCCCTTCTCCGCATTATGATTGCCGTCCGGATGACGAAAAACCGTCCTTGCTGGTGGTGCATAATATTAGCCTGCCCCCCGGCGAGTTTGGCGGTCCGTGGATCGATGCATTATTCACCGGAACGATAGATCCAGACGCCCATCCTTTTTTTGCAGAAATCGCTCATCTTCGTGTTTCGGCCCATTGTCTGATTCGTCGCGACGGTGAAATTGTCCAGTATGTGCCTTTTGATAAGCGTGCGTGGCATGCGGGCGTGTCAAACTATCAGGGGCGGGAACGTTGTAATGATTTCTCCATTGGTATTGAGCTGGAGGGGACGGATACGCTGGCTTATACCGATGCGCAGTATCAGCAGTTAGCCGCCGTGACGCGCACGCTTATCGCTTGCTATCCGGCGATCGCCGACAATATGACCGGACACTGCAACATTGCGCCTGACCGTAAAACGGACCCTGGCCCTGCCTTTGACTGGCCGCGCTTTCGCGCTTTGGTAGCTCTTTCGTCACACAAGGAGATGACATGACGCTGTTTACGACATTACTGGTGCTGATTGTCGAGCGCCTGTTTAAGCTGGGCGAGCACTGGCAGCTCGATCATCGGCTGGAGGCGCTATTCCGTCGGATTACGCATTTTTCGATGTTGCGCACGATGGGAATGACGGCGATCGCGATGGTGGTGACTTTTCTACTGCTCCAGGCGCTAAAAGGGCTGCTATTTAACGTGCCGACGCTGGTGGTGTGGATTCTCCTGGGCGTGCTGTGTATCGGCGCGGGCAAAGTGCGAGTACATTATCACGCCTGGCTGAAAGCGGCGTCCCGTAACGATCCGCATCCTTGCGAGGCGATGGCCAGCGAGCTTACGCTAATCCACGGCGTGCCGCCGGATTGTAATGAGCGTGAATTTTTGCGTGAGTTGCAAAATGCGTTGTTATGGATAAATTTCCGTTTTTACCTCGCACCGCTATTTTGGTTTATCGTTGGCGGTCCATGGGGGCCGGTAACGCTGGTGGGCTATGCGTTTTTACGGGCCTGGCAGACGTGGCTGGCGCGCTATCAGACGCCGCACCAACGTTTGCAATCCGGCATTGACGCTATTCTTCATGTGCTGGACTGGATTCCGGTACGTCTGGCGGGCGTAGTGTATGCATTACTGGGGCATGGCGAGAAAGCGTTGCCGGCCTGGTTTGCCTCGCTGGCGGATCTGCATACTTCGCAGTATCAGGTGCTCACACGTCTGGCGCAGTTCTCACTGGCGCGCGAACCGCATACTGACAAGGTAGAAACCCCCAAAGCGGCGGTGTCGATGGCGAAGAAGGCCTCGTTTGTGGTGGTGGTGATTATTGCGTTGCTCACCATTTATGGGGCATTAGTGTAGCGTTGTGCCGATGGCGCTAACGATTATGCCGCCTACAATGGAAAAATCTGTAGGCCCGGTAAGCGTTAGCGCCACCGGGCAGTGCAACGGCTTAGATCGTATCGGCTGGCGGCACGCCAAAATCAGGCATCCCGTTTTCGTCCCAGCGTACCCGTTTCAGACGCGTATGGCGGTTGGGATCGTACAACGGATCGCCTTCAATTTCGGTGTAATTTCTCGCGTGGTACACCAGTACATCTTCACCTTCCGGCGTTTGCGTAAAGCTGTTGTGTCCCGGCCCATACTGGCGATTTTCATAGCTGGTGGTAAAGACCGGGCGCGGTGATTTATGCCAGTTGGCCGGATCGCGCGGATCGTCGTTTACGTTAATCCACAGTAATCCCATACAGTAGTTTTCATCGGTGGCGCTGGCCGAATAGCTGATAAACAGCTTGTCGCCATGCACCAGTACAGCCGGACCTTCGTTAACCCAAAAACCCCGGCATTCCCAGTTGTACTCTGGCTTACTGAGTCTTACCGGCTCGCCTTTAATTGTCCACGGATTTTCCAGTTCAGCCAGATAAATATTTGAGTTACCGGCAATATCCGGCGCTTTTTGCGCCCACAGATACCACTGCTTTCCCTGATGATAAAAAGTGGTGGCATCGAGGGCGAAGGTATCAAACGGCGTTTTAATTTGACCTTTCTCCGTCCACTTGCCGGTGAGTGGGTCGGCATCGGCACACTCCAGGGCAAACATGCGGTGCTGGAACATTCCCTGCTTATCAAGCGCTTGAGTATGGGTAGCGGCAAAATAGATGTACCACTTGCCTGCCAGATGATGAAGTTCCGGTGCCCAGATGAGCTGGCTCATCGGGCCGCTTTCCGGTTTACGCCAGACGACAACGGGGTCGGCGGCGCGCAACCCTTCCAGCGAATTAGCCCGGCGGATTTCCAGCCTGTCATATTCTGGTACGGAGGCAATAAAGTAGTAATCGCTGCCGTCGCGTAAAATAAACGGATCGGCACGTTGTTCAATAAACGGGTTTGGCCAGTTTGCCATCAGGCTTTCCTTACGCTTTCAGCGGCTTTGAGCTCCTGCAACTCACTCAATTCGCGGTAATTAGTGCGACGTTTTTCCAAATCGTCCTGGATTTTTTTCATCAGTTCACGGTCAACTTTCAGCAGACGTACCACGCCTGCGGTAATCAGATAGCCAACGCCGGGGATAACGGTAAACAACAGCATAATACCGTTCATCGCCGAGGCGCTTTGCGCTTTGGCGCTGGCGTCATAACCGTACCAGGAGAGCAAAAAGCCGACCATCGCCCCGGCAATCGCCAGGCCCAGTTTCAGGAAGAACAGATTACCGGAGAAGCTAATACCGGTAATGCGTTTGCCGGTTTTCCATTCGCCGTAATCATCGACGTCCGCCATCAGCGACCAGTGCAACGGGGAGGGGATCTGATGCAGAATATTGAGCAGGAAGTAGAGCGCCACTATCATCACGGTAGCTTTCGGATCAAAGAAATAGAACGCGCAGGAGAAAATCGCCAGCGCGATATTGGTCCAGAAAAATACCTTCAATTTACACCAGCGATCGGTTAAGACTTTTGCCAGCATACTGCCGATCATCATACCGACCACGCCAAGGCTAATAAAAAGCGTAGCGAAATGGGTGCTTTGTCCCATCACCCAGGTGACGTAATACATGGTCGCCGCCATACGGATAAACCCTGGGCAGACGTTACATAAGGTCAATAGCAGAATGCGTACCCATTGATCGTTTTTCCACACGTCTTTGAAATCATTCTTCATATCATCGTGCGTCGGAACGGCAGGGCGAACGCGTTCGCGGACGCTGGCAAAGCAGAACAGAAACATACCCATGCCGATAATCGCCAGCACGGTCATCGCCAACTGATAGCCTTTGGCTTTGTCGCCGCCGCCAAACCAGTCCACCATCGGCAATAGCGTTAACGATAGCAACAGCGTCGCGATGCCGACTAACACGAAGCGATAAGCCTGACAGGCCACGCGCTCTTTTGGATCGTTGGTGATCACGCCGCCCAGTGAGCAATAGGGAATATTGATGGCGGTGTAGGTCACGGAAAGCAGAAAATAGGTGACGAAAGCATAGACAACTTTGCTGTTATAGCTCCAGTCCGGCGTTGTGAACATCAGAACGCTGAACAGCGCGTAGGGAAATGCAATCCACAGTAGCCAGGGGCGGAAACGACCATATTTACTTTGGGTACGATCGGCAAGCGCGCCCATCACCGGATCGGTAACGGCATCGATAACGCGTACTGAAAGGAGTAAAACACCGACTAACGCCGGGGCAAGACCAAAAATATCCGTATAAAAATAATTAACAAACAGCATGATAGCGCCAAAAATAATGTTACATCCGGCGTCACCCATGCCATACCCGATTTTCTCTCTTACCGAAAGTCTGCCCTTATCCATTGAGACTTCTCCCCATCAGATGATGGTGGTAATTATTCGCCTGCGAGCTTTTATTTGCGTAGCAGGATCACGCCGCTGATATGGATAAAATGGTTATACGTGGGAAACTGTGAGGCAGATAACACCCTCCCCGGACGGGGAGGGCGGAAAAGTAACGCCACGATCAGTGGGCTTTCACCGTTTTTGCCGTTTTTTCTTTACACAGGTAGCCGACGCCCAGGATGAGCAGCCATACCGGAATCAGCCACACGGAGATCGCCATACCTGGCGTCATCAGCATAATGATCAATACCGCCGCCATAAACAGCAGACAGAGAACGTTGCCGAACGGATAAAACAGGGCCGGGAAGCGGGTTTTCACGCCCTGCTGCTGTTTCGCGCGACGGAACATCATATGGGCAAGGCTAATCATCGCCCAGTTAATGACCAGCGCGGAGACCACCAGCGCCATCAGCAGTCCGAATGCGGACTCTGGAGCCAGGTAGTTGAGCAGCACGCACAACGCAGTCACGACGGCGGAAACCAAAATGGAGCTCACCGGCACGCCGCGTTTGTCGACGTTCAGCAGCGCTTTCGGCGCATTTCCCTGCTGGGCCAGACCGAACAGCATACGGCTGTTGCAGTAAACGCAGCTGTTATAAACCGATAGCGCGGCGGTGAGAACCACGATATTCAGCGCATTGGCGACAAACGTATCGCCCAGCTCATGGAAGATAAGAACAAACGGGCTGGTATCGGCGGTGACGCGAGTCCATGGCAGCAGCGAAAGCAGAACCGCCAGCGAGCCGATATAAAAAATCAGGATGCGATAGATAACCTGATTGGTGGCTTTGGGGATGCTCTGTTCCGGGTTATCGGCTTCAGCGGCGGTGATCCCTACCAGCTCCAGTCCGCCGAACGAAAACATAATAATGGCCATCATCATCACCAGCCCGGTCCAGCCATGCGGCAGAAAGCCGCCCTGTTCCCACAGGTTGCGCACGGTGGCCTGCGGACCAGCGGTATCGCTGAAGAGTAACCACGCGCCGAACAGAATCATAGCGATGACTGCGATCACTTTAATAATGGCGAACCAAAACTCCATCTCACCGAACACTTTAACGTTGGTCAGGTTGATGGCGTTGATAATCACAAAGAAGGCTGCCGCAGAAGCCCAGGTGGGGATCTCCGGATACCAGAACTGGATATATTTACCCACTGCGGTCAGTTCCGCCATGGCAACTAATACGTACAGCACCCAGTAGTTCCAGCCGGAAGCGAATCCGGCAAAGCCGCCCCAGTATTTATAGGCGAAGTGGCTAAAAGAGCCGGCGACCGGTTCTTCAACCACCATCTCCCCCAGCTGGCGCATAATCAGAAAGGCAATAAAGCCTGCAACCGCATAGCCCAGGATAATTCCTGGCCCCGCCGACTGAATAACGGAGGCGCTTCCCAGGAACAAGCCTGTCCCTATCGCGCCGCCCAATGCGATAAGCTGAATATGGCGGTTTTTCAGGCCGCGCTTGAGCTGCTCGCCGTGCTGCTGACTGTCCATCATAAAACCTCGTGTATCGGGCGCGGTTTATTCATAACGCGCTTATTTTGAACGATGCAGTAGTGCGTGTGTAAGTTTGCAATTCCGCTTTTTGTATTAATTTATTTACAGATTCGTTTTTTTAAATGTCACTTCAACTCTTTCGTCTTGATCAGAATAATGGTATGTGGCCACGAATGCACCTGCTTTGTGCAGGGGTGATGACGAGTTGCGTAAAAAGAAAGCACTTGTAAATACCTCCTTTTATTTTTCCTTACAAAGGTTGATTTGTTTTTATTCATTATTTATGCATAAAAACGCATTTAATCTGCTGTTGAATCGGTTCAAATGAGATTTTTTATCGTTTCAAATACGTTAAATCTACCTCCTGGTGGGTAAATTTAACATTTGTGTACAGTTACAGTTTTGAAACATGATTTCTGTAAAATTGTTAAAATGTGCCTCCTTTACTGATTTCAATCAAAACCTGTATGGACAGAAGGTGAATACTTTGTTACTTTAGCGTCACAGACATGAAATTGGTAAGACCAATTGACTCCGGGCAAATGGCTTAAGACAGGAAATCATGGCCTACAGCAAAATCCGCCAACCAAAACTCTCCGATGTGATCGAGCAGCAGCTGGAGTTTTTAATCCTTGAGGGAACATTGCGTCCCGGAGAAAAACTCCCACCGGAACGTGAACTGGCAAAACAGTTCGACGTCTCCCGTCCCTCCTTGCGCGAGGCGATTCAACGTCTCGAAGCGAAGGGATTGTTGCTTCGTCGCCAGGGCGGCGGAACCTTCGTGCAGAGCAGCCTGTGGCAGAGCTTTAGCGACCCGCTGGTGGAACTGCTCTCCGATCACCCTGAATCCCAGTTTGACCTGCTCGAAACGCGCCATGCGCTGGAAGGCATTGCGGCTTATTACGCGGCACTGCGCAGCACCGACGAAGATAAAGACCGTATTCGCGAGCTGCACCACGCTATTGAGCTGGCGCAAGAGTCCGGCGATCTGGATGCCGAGTCTGAAGCCGTGCTCCAGTATCAAATCGCCGTCACCGAAGCGGCGCACAACGTGGTATTGCTTCATCTGCTAAGGTGTATGGAGCCGATGCTGGCGCAAAACGTGCGGCAGAACTTCGAATTGCTGTATGCGCGTCGGGAGATGCTGCCGCTGGTGAGTACGCATCGCACCCGTATATTTGAAGCCATTATGGCCGGAAAACCAGAAGAAGCGCGTGAAGCGTCACACCGCCATCTGGCGTTTATCGAAGAGATTATGCTGGACAGAAGCCGTGAGGAGAGCCGTCGTGAACGCGCCTTACGCCGTCTGGAGCAGCGCAAGAATTAGTTTTTTCTGGCAGAACGTTAACCAGAAGATGTTGTGAATAACGCGTAAAAATGTGCGCGGCAACTAAACGCAGAACCTGTCTTATTAAGCTTTCTGACGAAAGTTTAATGGGACAGGTTCCAGATAACTCAACGTATTAGATAGATAAGGAATACCCCCATGTCAGAACGTTTCCCAAATGACGTGGATCCGATCGAAACTCGCGACTGGCTACAGGCGATCGAATCGGTCATCCGTGAAGAAGGTGTTGAGCGCGCTCAGTATCTGATTGACCAACTGCTTTCTGAAGCTCGCAAAGGCGGCGTGAAAGTCGCGGCAGGCGCAGGGGCCAGTAATTACATCAACACTATTGCCGTTGAAGACGAACCGGAATACCCGGGCAATCTGGAGCTGGAACGTCGCATTCGTTCTGCTATCCGCTGGAACGCCATCATGACCGTGCTGCGCGCGTCTAAAAAAGACCTTGAGTTGGGCGGCCACATGGCGTCCTTCCAGTCTTCCGCCACGATCTATGATGTCTGTTTCAACCATTTCTTCCGTGCGCGCAACGAACAGGATGGCGGCGACCTGGTGTACTTCCAGGGCCACATCTCTCCGGGCATCTACGCTCGCGCGTTCCTGGAAGGTCGTCTGACCCAGGAACAGATGGATAACTTCCGTCAGGAAGTTCACGGCAATGGCCTCTCTTCCTATCCGCACCCGAAACTGATGCCGGAATTCTGGCAGTTCCCGACCGTCTCTATGGGTCTGGGCCCAATCGGTGCTATCTACCAGGCGAAATTCCTGAAATATCTGGAACACCGTGGCCTGAAAGATACCTCTAAACAGACCGTTTACGCCTTCCTCGGCGACGGCGAGATGGATGAGCCGGAATCCAAAGGCGCGATCACCATCGCCACCCGTGAAAAACTGGACAACCTGGTCTTTGTTATCAACTGTAACCTGCAGCGTCTTGACGGCCCGGTCACCGGTAACGGCAAGATTGTTAACGAACTGGAAGGCATCTTTGCAGGTGCTGGCTGGAACGTTATCAAAGTCATGTGGGGCGGTCGTTGGGATGAGCTGCTGCGTAAAGACACCAGCGGTAAACTGATCCAGCTGATGAACGAAACCGTTGACGGCGACTACCAGACCTTCAAATCCAAAGACGGCGCTTACGTGCGTGAGCACTTCTTCGGTAAATACCCGGAAACCGCAGCCCTGGTGGCCGACTGGACTGACGAGCAGATTTGGGCGCTGAACCGCGGTGGTCACGATCCGAAGAAAGTCTATGCTGCACTGAAAAAAGCGCAGGAAACCAAAGGCAAAGCGACGGTAATCCTGGCCCATACCATTAAAGGTTACGGCATGGGCGACACCGCGGAAGGTAAAAACATCGCTCACCAGGTTAAGAAAATGAACATGGACGGCGTGCGTTACGTCCGCGATCGTTTCAACGTGCCGGTTGCCGATGCTGATCTCGAAAAACTGCCGTACATTACCTTCCCGGAAGGTTCTGAAGAACACAAATACCTGCATGAACGTCGTCAGGCGCTGCATGGCTACCTGCCAAGCCGTCAGCCGAACTTCACCGAGAAGTTAGAGCTGCCTCAACTTTCAGATTTCGGCGCGCTGCTGGAAGAGCAAAGCAAAGAGATTTCCACTACGATCGCTTTCGTGCGTGCCCTGAACGTGATGCTGAAGAACAAGTCGATCAAAGATCGTCTGGTTCCGATCATCGCCGACGAAGCGCGTACTTTCGGTATGGAAGGTCTGTTCCGTCAGATTGGTATCTACAGCCCGAACGGCCAGCAGTACACCCCGCAGGACCGTGAGCAGGTTGCTTACTACAAAGAAGACGAGAAAGGCCAGATTCTGCAGGAAGGGATCAACGAGCTGGGCGCAGGCGCATCCTGGCTGGCTGCGGCGACCTCTTACAGCACCAACGATCTGCCGATGATCCCGTTCTACATCTACTACTCCATGTTCGGGTTCCAGCGTATCGGCGACCTGTGCTGGCAGGCTGGCGACCAGCAGGCTCGCGGCTTCCTGATCGGCGGGACTTCCGGTCGTACTACGCTGAACGGCGAAGGTCTGCAGCACGAAGATGGTCACAGCCACATTCAGTCGCTGACTATCCCGAACTGTATCTCTTACGACCCGGCTTACGCTTACGAAGTGGCTGTCATCATGCATGATGGTCTGGAGCGTATGTACGGTGAGAAACAAGAGAACGTTTACTACTACATCACCACCCTGAACGAAAACTACCACATGCCGGCTATGCCAGCAGGTGCCGAGGAAGGTATCCGTAAAGGTATCTACAAACTCGAAACCCTCGAAGGTAGCAAAGGTAAAGTTCAGCTGCTGGGCTCCGGTTCTATCCTGCGTCACGTGCGTGAAGCGGCACAGATTCTGGCGAACGACTACGGCGTAGGTTCTGACGTGTACAGCGTGACCTCCTTCACCGAACTGGCGCGTGATGGTCAGGATTGTGAGCGCTGGAACATGCTACACCCGCTGGAAACCCCGCGCGTACCGTACATCGCTCAGGTGATGAACGACGCTCCGGCTGTAGCATCTACTGACTATATGAAACTGTTCGCCGAGCAGGTTCGTACTTACGTACCGGCTGACGACTATCGCGTACTGGGTACGGATGGCTTCGGTCGTTCCGACAGCCGTGAGAACCTGCGTCACCACTTCGAAGTTGATGCTTCTTATGTGGTTGTCGCAGCACTGGGCGAACTGGCTAAACGTGGCGAAATCGACAAGAAAGTGGTAGCGGATGCGATTACCAAATTCAACATCGATGCAGATAAAGTTAACCCGCGTCTGGCGTAAGAGGTAAAAGAATAATGGCTATCGAAATCAAAGTACCGGACATCGGGACAGATGAAGTTGAAATCACCGAGATTCTGGTCAAAGTGGGCGACAAAGTGGAAGCTGAACAGTCGCTGATCACCGTAGAAGGCGACAAAGCCTCTATGGAAGTCCCGTCTCCGCAGGCTGGCGTCGTGAAAGAGATCAAAGTCTCTGTCGGCGACAAAACTGAGACCGGTGCACTTATCATGATTTTCGATTCCGCCGACGGTGCAGCTGACGCTGCACCTGCTAAGGCAGAAGAGAAGAAAGAAGCGGCGCCGGCAGCAACACCTGCTGCGGCAGCGGTGAAAGACGTTCACGTTCCGGATATCGGCAGTGACGAAGTTGAAGTGACTGAAGTGATGGTGAAAGTGGGCGACACCGTTGAAGCTGAACAGTCGCTGATCACCGTAGAAGGCGACAAGGCCTCTATGGAAGTGCCGGCGCCGTTCGCGGGCACCGTGAAAGAGATCAAAGTGAACACCGGTGATAAAGTGTCTACCGGCTCACTGATTATGGTCTTCGAAGTGGCGGGCGCAGCGCCTGCCGCAGCACCAGCGAAAGCGGAAGCCGCTCCGGCTGCGGCTGCTCCAGCAGCAGCGACGGGCGTGAAAGACGTTAACGTACCGGATATCGGCGGCGACGAAGTTGAAGTCACCGAAGTGATGGTCAAAGTCGGCGATAAAGTTGCCGCTGAACAGTCGCTGATCACCGTGGAAGGCGACAAAGCCTCCATGGAAGTGCCTGCGCCGTTCGCGGGCACCGTGAAAGAAATCAAAATCAGCACCGGCGATAAAGTGAAAACCGGTTCTCTGATTATGGTCTTCGAAGTAGAAGGCGCAGCGCCTGCGGCCGCTCCGGCTAAACAGGAAGCGGCGGCACCGGCTCCGGCGGCGAAAGCTGAGAAGCCTGCTGCCCCGGCTGCCAAAGCGGAAGGCAAATCTGAGTTCGCTGAAAACGACGCTTACGTTCACGCTACCCCGCTGATTCGCCGCCTGGCGCGCGAGTTTGGCGTCAACCTGGCGAAAGTGAAAGGTACCGGTCGTAAAGGCCGTATTCTGCGCGAAGACGTTCAGGCTTACGTGAAAGACGCTATCAAACGCGCGGAAGCTGCGCCGGCTGCTGCGGGCGGTAGTATCCCGGGTATGCTGCCGTGGCCGAAAGTGGACTTCAGCAAGTTTGGTGAAGTTGAAGAAGTGGAACTGGGCCGTATCCAGAAAATCTCTGGCGCGAACCTGAGCCGTAACTGGGTGATGATCCCGCACGTTACGCACTTCGACAAAACCGATATCACCGATCTGGAAGCGTTCCGTAAACAGCAGAACGCCGAAGCTGAGAAGCGTAAACTGGACGTGAAATACACGCCAGTGGTCTTCATCATGAAAGCGGTTGCCGCTGCTCTGGAACAGATGCCGCGCTTCAACAGCTCTCTGTCCGAAGACGGTCAGCGTCTGACCCTGAAGAAATACATCAACATCGGCGTGGCGGTTGATACCCCGAATGGCCTGGTGGTTCCGGTCTTTAAAGACGTGAATAAGAAGAGCGTGACCGAGCTGTCTCGTGAACTGACCACCATCTCCAAAAAAGCGCGTGATGGTAAGCTGACCGCTGGCGAAATGCAGGGTGGTTGCTTCACTATCTCCAGCATCGGCGGCCTGGGAACTACCCACTTCGCGCCGATTGTCAACGCGCCGGAAGTGGCTATCCTCGGCGTTTCTAAGTCGGCGATGGAACCGGTGTGGAATGGGAAAGAGTTTGTGCCGCGTCTGATGATGCCTATCTCTCTTTCCTTCGACCACCGTGTGATCGATGGTGCTGATGGTGCGCGTTTCATTACCATTATCAACAATATGTTGTCTGACATTCGCCGTCTGGTGATGTAAGCGAAAAAGCCGGCCCAACGGCCGGCTTTTTTTTGATAATCTCATGGAGTTTGTGAGGTTATTAGCGAAAGCAATAATTCGTGATCCGTTTGTTGTTTCAAAATTGTTAACAATTTTGTAAGATACGGGCGGATAGAACGACCCGGTGGATGATGGGCGATCAAGTACCCCGGACCGCCGGATACAAATAAAGAGGTCATGATGAGTACTGAAATCAAAACTCAGGTCGTGGTACTTGGGGCGGGCCCGGCAGGCTATTCTGCCGCTTTCCGTTGCGCTGATTTAGGTCTGGAAACCGTAATTGTAGAACGCTACAACACCCTTGGCGGTGTTTGTCTGAACGTCGGCTGTATCCCTTCTAAAGCGTTGCTGCACGTAGCAAAAGTTATCGAAGAAGCCAAAGCGCTGGCTGAACACGGTATCGTCTTCGGTGAGCCGAAAACCGATATCGACAAGATTCGTACCTGGAAAGAGAAAGTGATCACGCAGCTGACCGGCGGTCTGGCGGGTATGGCCAAAGGCCGTAAGGTGAAAGTGGTCAACGGTCTGGGTAAATTCACCGGGGCGAACACCCTGGAAGTTGAAGGCGAAAACGGCAAAACCGTGATCAACTTCGACAACGCGATCATCGCGGCAGGTTCTCGTCCGATCCAATTACCGTTTATTCCGCATGAAGACCCGCGCGTATGGGATTCTACCGACGCTCTGGAACTGAAAGAAGTGCCGAAGCGTATGCTGGTCATGGGCGGCGGTATCATCGGTCTGGAAATGGGTACCGTATACCACGCGCTGGGTTCAGAGATTGACGTGGTTGAAATGTTCGACCAGGTTATCCCGGCGGCTGATAAAGACATCGTTAAAGTCTTCACCAAGCGCATCAGCAAGAAATTCAACCTGATGCTGGAAACCAAAGTGACTGCCGTTGAAGCGAAAGAAGACGGTATCTACGTTTCGATGGAAGGCAAAAAAGCCCCGGCTGAAGCGCAGCGTTATGATGCGGTTCTGGTAGCGATCGGTCGTGTGCCGAACGGTAAAAACCTCGACGCGGGCAAAGCAGGCGTGGAAGTTGACGACCGTGGCTTTATCCGCGTGGACAAACAGCTGCGCACCAACGTGCCGCACATCTTCGCTATCGGCGATATCGTCGGTCAGCCGATGCTGGCGCACAAAGGCGTTCACGAAGGCCACGTTGCCGCTGAAGTTATCGCCGGGAAGAAACACTACTTCGATCCGAAAGTTATCCCGTCTATCGCGTACACCGAGCCAGAAGTGGCATGGGTTGGCCTGACCGAGAAAGAAGCGAAAGAAAAAGGCATCAGCTATGAAACCGCCACCTTCCCGTGGGCAGCTTCTGGCCGTGCTATCGCTTCTGACTGCGCAGACGGTATGACCAAACTGATTTTCGACAAAGAATCTCACCGCGTGATCGGCGGGGCGATTGTCGGCACCAACGGCGGCGAGCTGCTGGGTGAAATCGGTCTGGCGATCGAAATGGGCTGTGACGCGGAAGACATCGCGCTGACCATTCATGCGCACCCGACTCTGCATGAGTCCGTGGGCCTGGCGGCGGAAATCTTCGAAGGTAGCATTACTGACCTGCCGAACCCGAAAGCGAAGAAGAAATAATCTTCTGTAGGTGGCAATGCGCCATTCGACACAGAAAAGCGGCTTTACAGCCGCTTTTTTTATGCATGGCAAATCAGATGTGTCAAATGATGGCGAAGGATAACGAAACCGCAAAATTTATCTTTTCCGCAGCAGTGCGCTTTTCATACCTTATGCCGTCGGTAGTGCCTTTGTCAGTCATTTTCGACCAACTAATTGTTTCATAAGAAATACCTCTCCTTACTTTGTCATTACCCTGAAATTAGTAACTCTATAAAATAATAGCGAGCTAATTATGAGGTTTGATATATGAAACTTTTTCTGACAACAGCAGCGCTAACCGCGACGTTGATCTCCGGCATGGCATTTGCCAGCGATCCCGTCATCCCCTGGGCGACTAACAGCGGCGGTACGGAAAGTACGCATATTGCGGCAATGGGCGAGGATTTGAATGCGCAGCATCAGCAGATCACCCACACGCATGAAGGCGTATGGGCGGCCAATTCCGGCAGCATTCAGGCTGATGAAGCCGCGCTGACCAGCAACAAGCCGCCGGTACAAGGCCACCCGGAATTAATGCCGCATCAGGGCTAATGATCATGGCCTGGCGATAACGCCAGGCGCTTACGGGTTATTCGGCGACCTGCCACTGCGCGTCTGGCGCAAAACGCGTGATAGCCTGAACTTTACTCTCCGTCTCTTTGCCTAAATCCGCCTGATAAATACGATCGTCCTGGTTGACCATAAAACTCATCACCCCGGTTTCGCCGTAATGCATCGGCCAGGCCAGAAGCGCCGCGCCGTGACCGTCGTTATCGCTGATAATACGGAAATGGTAGCCGTGGTAACCCTCATCTGGCGCTGCGGGGCTAAAGTTTGGGCCTAAGGGACTGGGGGCGTCGCCTGCTTTGGTTGGCCAGTACAGGCCATCTTTTTGGCCTTCGCTACTGATTATCCTGTGCGCCCAGCGATGGTTTTGTAAGTAATAGTCCTGCTGCGCATCAACGTAAGCATGCATAGCCTGTAAGGTAGAAAGTTCATTTCGCCCAATAGTACGGGTGAGGATCTCATTCCCGGTTGCCGCCATATCAAAGCGCCAGCCGCCAGCCTCTTTCACCATGGGCACCGGGAGCTGCCAGTCTTCTCGTCCGACATTCAGGTGCGCCGTATTGTCTTTTTGTACAATGCGATGGCCTTCGCGCCAGTCACGGTTGAAGCGGGCCACGGCCTCGGGATCGGCGCCTTCCGGCGGCAGAAATTGCCGCCAGTCATCGCCCAGTAGCGCGGTAAGCTGCGTTTCGTTTTTTCCGGCTACCGCCGCGGCGAAGGCGCTGGCGGCCGCTTCCGGGGAGGGGAACCGTTCCTGCGCGTAGCCCAGCAAGGGTAACGACAGTAACAGAGCGCTTAACATAACCTTTTTCATTATCTGCTCCGGTTAACGGCGATGAAATTCATGATGTTCAGAAAAATGTTCCCGCGCGGCGGCGCGTTGCTCGGTGTTTAAGTGACTGCCGCGACGGCTTTCCAGGCCGCGTAGCTGTTGCGATTGCCATGACGGCGATCGACTGTCGTTCCCGCTAAACACATTGGCGTGCATATTCTGGCGAAATGCCTGACGCTGCTGTGGCGTAGAGGATTCAATACGCTGGCGGGCGGTGTCTCTCTGCTGTTGTGAAACAGGGTGCTGCTGGGCTTTAGCCTTCAGCTCGGAACGATGCTGCTGCGTGGTGGATTTATTCAGTGTCTGCTGCGCCGCCTCGCGACGACTGCTGTTTTGTGTTCCGTCATAGCCACGGTAATTATTACGCTGGGCAATTTGATTTAACTGCTGCGATGCCGCTTTGCGCTGTCTATCGCGGGATGTCTCGCCTGACAGGTTAGCGGGTGATGTATGGCTGCGCTGTTGGAATTGCGTCATGGCCGCCTGGCGCTGACTGTCGCGAGACACTGGCGCTTGCTGCGTTGCGCTTAACCCGCCGCTAACATTGGTGGGATGGAACCGTTGCGCAACGGTATTATTCGGATAGGGGACGCCATTGCGCCAGGCGGGATTATGCTGCCAGCCCATCGTTTGGCCCGGCAGGTTTTGCCCGGATATCCGGTTGAAATTATTGACATTGATATTGATATTATCGCCATTGTGTTGATAACCGTTACCACCATGATGGTAATCATCATCATGATGGTCGTCGTCATGGTGGTGATGATCGTCGTCATCCCAGTCTATGCTGCTGAACAACGCATAGGTGGTGGCGACGCCCAGACTATAACCAAAACCTTTAACAAAACTGTCGGCAAACTGCTGCCCCGGAGGGGGCGGTAAATACACCGGCGGATAAGCGGTATTGGGCCAGGCGCCATACACCGTCGCGGGGTTATAGTTCGGCACGTACACCACCTGCGGATTCGCGGGTTCAATTTTGATGACGGTCGACGGTGTCGCTGGCGTACTGGCGGATGTGGTGGTTGTCGTCGTGACGGCGGTAGAAGCGCTGGACTTCGGCACGCTGGTGACGGTTTGCTGCGGCGTTGATTTTAGCGAACCGGTTTGTTGAGCGAGTAGACGCAACCTTTGCACCGCATCCATCACATCCTGTGGCTGGGCTAAGAACGCATCGCCCAGGTTTTGCACCCATTGCGGATTCTCGCCCATAAGCGCCATCAACTGGGGAAAGGCGACCAGCGATTTGACGCTGGGATCCCACGGTTGGCTGGCCACCGCCTGAATAGCGACATCGCCCTGCAGCGTGGGGTTATCTCGCGACCACTGGACGGCCTGAACCACGTTCGCCGGGTAGGTGGAGGCCATGAGCACCTGCGAAAGCAGGGCATCGGGATAAAGCGCGACAGGCGCGACCCATTGATCGATTTGCGCAGTGGTAAAGGTCGTTTTCGCGACAGGCGCGGGCACAGCGGTCTGCGTTGGCTCAGGGGCGGGAGCTGCCGCCTGCGCGGGCGCTTCGGGAGCGCGGCTTTTCACATACAGTACGCCCGAAGCGGCAAATAACCCGGCACTGCAGACAAGGGCAATGAGATGGGGTTTAAAGGGCAACGTCATTTTATCTCTCCCGATTCCAGAGAATCGCTATGGTCATTATGCCTGCCGCCGACGGGGTGCAGTTTCGCGTGAGTATAAAGGGACGATAGTTTAATTTTTAGCTAATGTTGGGATCGATAACGTTACGTGACGATCAAAGCACGAAATGAGGTAAGCATTTATGGCTGTAGCTCCCGTCTCAGTAGAGCATTAGACCATCCTTAACGATTCAGCCACTTTTTTATGTTGCTTTTTTGTAAACAGATTAACACTTAAAGAAAATCCTGTTATTGTGCCGTATGCGGTACCGGGCATTTACCCTACTAACTACTGTCTCACAGGAGCGTGAAGAGAATCGCCCATCAACAAAAGCGCCGCATTATGACAATGAGAGCGAGGAGATATCGTCGTGCTAGAAGAATACCGTAAGCACGTAGCTGAGCGTGCTGCCCAGGGGATTGTGCCAAAACCTTTAGACGCAACCCAAATGGCTGCGCTTGTCGAGCTGCTGAAGACCCCGCCTGTGGGCGAAGAAGAATTCCTGTTAGACCTGTTGATCAACCGCGTTCCTCCTGGCGTAGATGAAGCCGCTTATGTTAAAGCCGGTTTTCTCGCTGCTGTCGCGAAAGGCGACACCACCTCCCCGCTGGTCTCCCCAGAAAAAGCCATTGAACTGCTGGGCACCATGCAGGGTGGTTACAACATTCATCCGCTGATTGATGCGCTGGACGATGCGAAACTGGCGCCGATTGCTGCCAAAGCGCTGTCTCACACCCTGCTGATGTTCGACAACTTCTACGACGTAGAAGAGAAAGCCAAAGCGGGCAACGAATATGCCAAACAGGTGATGCAATCCTGGGCCGACGCCGAATGGTTCCTGAGCCGCCCGCCGCTGGCGGAAAAAATCACCGTCACCGTTTTCAAAGTGACCGGCGAAACGAATACCGACGATCTTTCTCCGGCGCCGGATGCGTGGTCGAGACCGGATATCCCGTTACATGCGCTGGCGATGCTGAAAAACGCCCGTGAAGGCATTGAGCCGGATCAGCCAGGCGTTGTTGGCCCCATCAAACAAATCGAAGCATTGCAGAAAAAAGGCTACCCGCTGGCCTACGTGGGTGACGTGGTGGGCACCGGTTCTTCCCGTAAATCCGCGACCAACTCCGTGCTGTGGTTCATGGGCGATGACATCCCGAACGTGCCGAACAAGCGCGGCGGCGGTCTGTGCCTCGGCGGCAAAATTGCGCCTATCTTCTTTAACACTATGGAAGATGCGGGCGCACTGCCGATTGAAGTTGACGTTTCTAACCTGAATATGGGCGATGTGATTGACGTCTACCCGTACAAAGGCGAAGTGCGCAATCATGAAACCGATGAACTGCTGGCAACCTTCGAACTGAAAACCGACGTGCTGATCGACGAAGTACGCGCCGGTGGCCGTATTCCACTGATTATCGGCCGTGGCCTGACCACCAAAGCGCGTGAAGCGCTGGGTCTGCCGCACTCTGATGTATTCCGTCAGGCAAAAGACGTGGCGGAAAGCAGCCGTGGCTTCTCGCTGGCGCAGAAAATGGTCGGTCGCGCCTGCGGCGTGAAAGGTATCCGTCCGGGCGCATACTGCGAACCGAAAATGACCTCCGTCGGTTCTCAGGATACTACTGGCCCGATGACCCGCGATGAGCTGAAAGACCTGGCCTGTCTGGGATTCTCCGCCGATCTGGTCATGCAGTCGTTCTGTCACACCGCAGCCTATCCGAAGCCGGTTGACGTGACCACGCACCACACGCTGCCGGACTTCATTATGAACCGTGGCGGTGTCTCTCTGCGTCCGGGCGACGGCGTTATCCACTCCTGGCTGAACCGTATGCTGCTGCCGGACACCGTGGGGACCGGCGGCGACTCCCATACCCGTTTCCCGATCGGCATCTCCTTCCCGGCGGGATCTGGCCTGGTGGCATTTGCTGCCGCGACCGGCGTGATGCCGCTGGATATGCCGGAATCCGTGCTGGTGCGCTTCAAAGGCAAAATGCAGCCGGGCATCACCCTGCGCGATCTGGTACACGCCATTCCGCTGTACGCCATCAAACAGGGCCTGCTGACCGTTGAGAAGAAAGGCAAGAAAAACATCTTCTCTGGCCGCATCCTGGAAATCGAAGGTCTGCCGGATCTGAAAGTGGAGCAGGCATTTGAGCTGACCGATGCGTCCGCCGAGCGTTCCGCGGCAGGCTGTACCATCAAGCTGAACAAAGAGCCGATCATTGAATACCTGACCTCCAACATCGTCCTGCTGAAGTGGATGATTGCGGAAGGCTACGGCGACCGTCGTACGCTGGAACGTCGTATCCAGGGTATGGAAAAATGGCTGGCGGACCCGCAACTGCTGGAAGCCGATGCTGACGCGGAATACGCGGCGGTGATCGACATCGATCTGGCGGATATCAAAGAGCCAATCCTGTGTGCGCCGAACGATCCGGACGACGCGCGTCTGCTGTCTGACGTGCAGGGCGAGAAGATCGACGAAGTGTTCATCGGCTCCTGCATGACCAACATCGGCCACTTCCGTGCCGCCGGTAAGCTGCTGGATAACCATAAAGGCCAGTTGCCAACCCGCCTGTGGGTAGCGCCGCCAACCCGTATGGACGCCGCGCAGCTCACCGAAGAAGGTTACTACAGTGTGTTCGGTAAGAGCGGTGCGCGTATTGAGATCCCTGGTTGTTCCCTGTGTATGGGTAACCAGGCGCGTGTGGCTGACGGTGCGACGGTGGTCTCTACCTCTACCCGTAACTTCCCGAACCGTTTAGGTACCGGTGCGAACGTCTTCCTGGCTTCTGCGGAGCTGGCGGCGGTGGCGGCGCTGATCGGCAAACTGCCGACGCCGGAAGAATACCAGACCTTTGTGGCGCAGGTGGATAAGACGGCGGTGGATACTTACCGTTACCTGAACTTCGACCAGCTCTCTCAGTACACTGAGAAAGCGGACGGCGTGATTTTCCAGACTGCGGTGTAATTTGCCTGACGGCGTCAGGCTTACCATGCCTACGCCTCTTATTGCCCGGTGGCGGCTACGCTTACCGGGCCTACAACACCCATCGCAACTGCGGTGGGTTTTTATTTTCATTCCGCCTGCTGTTCCCGCTTTTTTTCTTCTCCGCTGCTGCGATAATGACTGTAAGGGCTTTGCAGAGGAAAACAATTATGGATTACGAATTTCTGCGCGACGTTACCGGAGGGGTAAAAGTACGAATGTCGATGGGCCACGAGGTGGTCGGTCACTGGTTTAATGAAGAGGTTAAAGACAATCTCTCGCTACTGGATGAAGTAGAACAAGCCGCGCGTACGGTCAAAGGCAGCGAACGCTCCTGGCAACGAGCAGGGCATGAATACACGATCTGGATGGACGGCGAAGAGGTGATGATTCGCGCCAATCAGTTGGATTTTTCCGGCGATGAGATGGAAGAGGGGATGAGTTATTACGATGAAGAGAGTTTATCCCTGTGCGGCATGGAGGATTTTCTGCGGGTCGTCGCCGCGTATCGGGAATTCGTCAGTAAAGCCTGACCCTCTCTTCGTTATTGTCCCGCAACGCCAGTCGACAGACAGTTGGGGGCGTAGTGGAAACGAAATCACCACACATTCCAGCCGGGAGTATCCCGGCTTTTTTATTGCAGAATGATTTTTTGATTTTTATTAATCATTTTAAAACTGTGATCTGACGCGTTTGTGATCTTAATTTGATTGAATATAATCGTTATGATTTTATTCAATCACAACAAGCAACAGGCGGTAAGACCATGAACATCAAAAAAGCAATAGAGCGCGTACCCGGCGGCATGATGGTCGTACCGCTCGTTATTGGCGCAGTCATTAACACCTTCGCTCCACAGGCGCTTGATATCGGCGGTTTTACCACCGCCTTATTTAAAAACGGCGCGGCGCCGCTGATTGGCGCTTTTCTGCTGTGTATGGGAGCCGGTATCAGTGTGAAAGCCGCACCCCAGGCGCTATTGCAGGGCGGGACGATTACGCTCACTAAGTTGCTTGTCGCCATCGGGATTGGCCTGGGCGTGGAGCATCTTTTCGGCGCGGAGGGTATTTTTGGCCTGAGCGGCGTGGCGATTATCGCGGCGATGAGCAATTCGAATGGCGGACTTTATGCTGCGCTGGTAGGTGAGTTCGGCAATGAGCGCGACGTCGGCGCTATCTCTATTTTGTCTCTTAATGATGGCCCTTTCTTTACGATGATTGCGCTGGGCGCGGCAGGGATGGCGAACATTCCCATTATGGCGCTGGTGGCGGTGCTGGTTCCGCTGGTTGTCGGCATGCTCCTCGGCAATCTTGATCCTCATATGCGCGATTTTTTGACCAAAGGCGGCCCGCTGCTCATTCCTTTCTTTGCTTTTGCGCTGGGGGCGGGCATCAACCTGGAAATGTTACTGCAAGGCGGACTTGCCGGAATTCTGCTCGGCGTGCTGACAACGTTTGTTGGCGGTTTCTTTAATATCCGCGCAGATCGTCTGGTTGGCGGAACTGGCATTGCCGGGGCGGCGGCCTCCAGCACCGCGGGTAATGCCGTTGCGACGCCGCTGGCTATTGCGCAGGCCGACCCTTCGCTCGCCGAGGTGGCCGCTGCTGCCGCTCCGCTGATTGCCGCCTCGGTGATCACCACGGCAATCCTGACGCCAGTGTTGACCTCCTGGGTTGCGAAAAAACAGGCGCGTCAGGCTTCTTTGGAGAAAAACGCATGAAAATGATAGTCATCGCCGACGATTTTACCGGATCGAATGATACCGGCGTCCAGTTGGCGAAGAAGGGGGCGAGAACGGAAGTCATGTTGAGCGCGTCGCAAAAACCGTCCCGCCGCGCCGATGTGTTAGTCATTAACACCGAAAGCCGGGCGATGCCCGCAGATCAGGCGGCATCTGCCGTTTATGCCGCGCTTTCCCCGTGGTGTGAGACATCGCCAGCGCCGCTGGTGTACAAAAAAATCGACTCTACATTTCGCGGCAATATCGGAGCCGAAGTGACGGCGGCTATGCGCGCCAGTCAGCGAAAACTGGCCGTTATCGCCGCCGCGATCCCTGCGGCTGGACGCACGACGCGTGAAGGAAAATGTCTGGTTAATGGCGTCCCGTTACTGGAAACCGAATTTGCCAGCGATCCGAAAACGCCCATTGTCTCTTCCCGTATTGCCGAGATAGTGGCGTTGCAAAGTGAGATCCCTGTGTATGAAGTCTTTTTGCAGGATGTTCGACGCGGTGGGTTAAGCGCCTTACTTACGGCTTATGCGGCTGAGGGCGAAGGGATTATCGTCGTGGATGCGGTGGAAGAGCGGGACCTGACGTTGATTGCGCAAGCAGCGTGTGAACAACCGTCGATGCCGCTGCTCGTCGGCGCCGCTGGTCTGGCGAATGCGTTGCCGGTTGAACTTTTTATGCAAGACCGGCAGCGGCTGCCGGTGCTGGTGGTGGCCGGTTCGATGAGCGAAGCCACGCGACGTCAGGTGGATAATGCGCTGTGCCGGGGACGTGCGGAGGTCGTGGATATCGATGCCGCGCGCATGGTGTCGGATAGCGCGGAGCAGGAAATCGCGTCTGTCGTAGAGCAGGCCTGCGCGCTGTTAAGTCAGCATCGACATACGATTTTACGCACCAGCCGTCGCGTAGAAGATCGACAGTTAATCGACGCGTTGTGCGAAAAATCCGCGATGAGCCGTCAGCAATTGGGCGAGCGACTGAGCCAGCGGCTTGGCGTCGTCACGTTAAACATTATCGGGCAGGCGCGGATTGGCGGGTTGTTTCTAACCGGCGGCGATATCGCTACCGCCGTCGCCGGCGCGCTTGGCGCTGAAGGTTATCGCATTCAGAGCGAGGTGGCGCCCTGTATTCCCTGTGGAACGTTTGTAAACAGCGAAATTGACGATCTGCCGGTCATTACCAAAGCGGGCGGATTCGGTTCAGACAGTACGTTGTGTGACGCGCTTTATTATATTGAGGAGATGTATTGTGGAGACTAAAACCGTTGCCATTACCATGGGCGATCCAGCGGGCATTGGGCCGGAAATTATTGTTAAAGCGCTAAGCGAAGACGGTCTCAACGGCGCGCCGCTGGTGGTTATTGGATGCCTCGCAACGTTGAAACGTTTACAGGCGAAGGGCATCACGCCGAACGTCGAGTTACGGGCCATTGAACGGGTTGCCGAAGCGCGTTTTGCGCCCGGCATCATTCATGTGATTGATGAGCCGCTGGCGCAGCCGGAGGCGCTGGAGGCCGGGAAAGTTCAGGCGCAGGCGGGGGATTTAGCGTATCGCTGCGTGAAGCGCGCCACCGAGTTAGCGTTACGGGGCGACGTACAGGCTATCGCTACCGCGCCGCTGAATAAAGAGGCGCTGCACCTGGCGGGGCACAACTATCCGGGCCATACCGAGCTGCTCGCGACCCTGACCCATAGCCGCGATTACGCGATGGTACTTTACACCGATAAACTAAAAGTGATTCACGTTTCAACGCATATCGCGCTGCGTAAATTCCTTGATACGTTAAGTACCGCGCGTGTCGAAACGGTGATTGGTATTGCTGATACTTTCCTCAAGCGTGTGGGTTACGTTAAACCGCGTATCGCCGTGGCAGGCGTGAATCCTCATGCGGGCGAGAATGGCCTGTTTGGCGATGAAGAGACGTGTATCCTGACGCCAGCTATTACCGATGCCCGCGCAAAAGGTATGGACGTTTATGGGCCGTGCCCGCCGGATACTGTATTTCTCCAGGCTTATGAGGGGCAGTATGATATGGTGGTGGCGATGTATCATGACCAGGGGCATATCCCGTTGAAATTGCTTGGCTTTTATGATGGCGTGAATATCACCGCGGGGCTGCCGTTTATTCGGACCTCTGCCGATCATGGCACCGCATTTGATATCGCCTGGACGGGAAAAGCAAAATCTGAGAGCATGGCCGTATCGATCAAACTGGCAATGCAACTGGCATAATTCCCTGTTATGAAAGGACAACACCGTCTGGATCTCATTGTGGCGTATCTGAAAAACCATACGCTGGTTACGGTAGAACAGCTGGTTGAGGCGGTTGACGCATCACCAGCCACTATCCGTCGCGATTTGATCAAGCTGGATGAGCAGGGCGTGATCAGCCGTAGTCATGGCGGCGTGGCGCTGCGGCGTTTTGAACCCGCCCAGCCCACCACCAATGAAAAACAACTGCGATCGCCCGCTGAAAAACGGGCGATCGCACGCGTTGCCGCATCGCTGGTGAATGCTGGCGATGCCGTCGTGCTGGATGCAGGTACGACAATGATGGAGCTGGCGAAATGCTTAACCCATCTTCCGCTGCGGGTCATCACCGTCGATCTGCATATTGCGCTGTTTTTAGCTGAGTTCCGGCAAATTGAAGTGACGATTGTCGGCGGTCGTATCGATGACAGCAGTCAGTCCTGTATCGGTGAGCATGGGCGTAAGCTGTTGCGTAGCGTGTATCCGAACATCGCGTTTATGAGCTGTAATTCATGGGGGGTAAAAACGGGCGTGACGACCCCAACGGAAGATAAGGCCGGGCTTAAACAGGAGATTATTGCTAATGCGCAGCGCAAAGTGTTGCTGGCGGACAGCAGTAAGTATGGCGCGCATTCGCTCTTTAATGTGGTGCCGCTTGAGCGCTTTAATGATGTGATTACCGACGTCAATCTGCCGCCGTCAGCGCAGGTTGAACTGAAAGGGCGCGCTTTTGCGCTAACGCTGGTGCAGCCGGAGTGACAGCGCCGTCAGGCGCTGCCAGTGGTGAATCAGACCGCAGAAATATTGCGGCCGTAGTAAATCTCGCGCATCTCTTTCCACAGCGCGGCGGTGATCTCCTGGCGTTCGGTTTCAGTGAGATCTTCCGGTTTGGTGTGAAACATGTAGTGCTTAAGATCGAACTCCTTAAGCAGCATCTTGGTATGGAAAATATTTTCCTGATACACGTTTACATCCACCATGTCATACAGCGACTTCATATCTTCCGACATAAAATTCTGAATAGAATTAATCTCATGATCGATAAAGTGCTTCATACCGTTGACGTCGCGCGTAAAGCCGCGCACGCGGTAATCGATGGTGACAATATCGGACTCTAGCTGGTGGATCAGGTAATTGAGCGCTTTTAGCGGTGAAATCACCCCGCAGGTTGACACTTCGATGTCGGCGCGAAAGGTGCATAGCCCGCCTTCCGGATGGCTTTCCGGATAGGTATGCACACAGATATGGCTCTTATCGAGGTGCGCCACCACGGTTTCCGGCAGCGGGCCGGGATGTTCGGTTTGATCGATAAGTTTCGGATCGATCGGCTCTTCGCTCACCAGAATCGTGACGCTGGCGCCCTGGGGTTCATAATCCTGACGGGCGATGTTCAGGATGTTCGCGCCGATAATGGAGCATGTCTCCGACAGGATCTCGGTCAGTCGGTTGGCGTTATAGAGTTCATCGATATAGGCGATATAGCCATCGCGCTCTTCTGCGGTTTTGGCGTAGCAGATATCGTAAATACAAAAACTCAGGCTTTTCGTCAGATTGTTAAAGCCATGCAGTTTCAGCTTTTTCAATTTTTATCACCTCCTTAACGTCACTGTGCGGACAGTGCGTCATGTAGATATTGCGGTAGCGCAAATGCAGCGGCATGAATAGCCGGGTTGTAATAGCGACATTTGAGGCCGGCGGCATGAAAACGCGCCTGAATAATTTCGCTCGACAGGTGACGAAGAGCGTCGTTGTCCGTCGCCCAGGCGAAGGTCATAATGCCGCCGTAATAGGTCGGAATCGCCGCCTGGTAGAAGCCGACATCGCTGAAGTAATGACTCAGCTTGCGGTGGCTGTCGAGCGCTTCATCCTGTTGCAGGAAGCACACGCCGTTCTGGGCGACAAAAATGCCGCCCGGATTCAGGCAACGCTTACAGCCTTCATAAAAGGCGGAGGTAAACAGGCTTTCGCCGGGGCCTATCGGATCGGTACAGTCGGAAATGATCACATCAAAGGTCTGATGGGTCTGATTGACGAAATTCACGCCGTCGTCGATTACCAGCGTAAAGCGCGGATCGTCGTAGCTGCCGGCATTGTGGTTGGGTAAATACTGGCGGCAAAACGAGACTACGCCAGCGTCGATCTCCACCATGGTGATGGTTTCGACATTTTTATGCCGGGTAACTTCACGTAGCATTGCGCCGTCGCCGCCGCCGATAATCAGAACGTGTTTCGCATGACCGTGCGCCAGCAGCGGGACGTGGGTCATCATTTCATGATAAATAAACTCGTCGCGTTCGGTGGTCTGTACCACGCCGTCCAGCGCCATCACGCGGCCAAAAGCGGCGTTTTCAAAGATGATTAAATCCTGGTGATCGGTTTTTTCATGATACAGAACGTTGTCTACGGCAAAGTACTGACCAAACTGGTCGTGTAGCGTTTCATGCCACATCGTATTTTCGGCCATTGGCTGATACCTCCATTGTTAACACCCGTAAAAAAAGGGCGCAACATCATAGCTAACAATGACCGTGGATGCACGGTCATTATTTCAGCAATAGGATCGCGGAGGATTATTTAACGTAGGCTAACAGGCTCAGGGAATCACGGGCCAGAGCTTTGCATTTTTTAGCGACCGGAATACCGATGCCGCTAAGATCGCGGTAGCTGTCTTCGCCCAACGATTTCATATCGAAGGTGTCGTAGTTACTCAGGTCCCACTGATTTTGCTGGGCAAAAAAGACCAGCGCACGGCGAATCTGACTGTTGGGTAAATTTTGGTAACCACAGTCATTTTTCAGAAAAACGAAAACCGCCGTTAAATCGGCCATATCTTCGGCTTCGGATTCAGTAAGCGCATAGCTATTTGCGCATAAGGCCATCAGGCTGCCAAACAACACGGGTCTGAAAAACGTCTTCATTGCTTCTACCACGGCATCAGGGAAAGTCAACGTTAGCATACTGAGAACGTAGCGACGACTTTTATTATCAGGATTGGTCGCGGCGTTTTCATTCTTATTGTATTGCTGTCAGGAATGGTAAAGACGTGTTGCTGGCTTGACCTTCCCGTTAGGGCAGGGTCTAAGCTTAGACACCCGCCTGTTCATTATAAGGAAATGATTATGTTACGCCGTGATTTCTTAAAATATTCAGTGGCGCTGGGGGTTGCATCAGCGCTGCCGCTGTGGAGCCGCGCCGCTTTTGCCGCCGAACGTCCCGCGTTGCCTATTCCTGACCTGTTAACGGCAGATGCGAGCAACCGTATGCAGTTAATTGTTAAAGCCGGACAGTCGACATTCGCCGGTAAGAACGCGACAACCTGGGGCTACAACGGTAATTTGCTGGGGCCAGCGGTACAGCTTCACAAAGGAAAAAGTGTGACCGTTGATATCCATAACCAACTGGCCGAAGACACGACGCTTCACTGGCATGGTCTGGAGATTCCGGGCATCGTCGACGGCGGCCCGCAGGGGATTATTCCCGCAGGCGGAACCCGCACGGTGACGTTTACGCCGGAGCAACGCGCCGCGACCTGCTGGATTCATCCGCATAAACACGGCAAAACCGGGCGCCAGGTGGCGATGGGCCTTGCCGGACTGGTGCTGATTGAAGATGACGAGATTCGCAAATTGCGCCTGCCGAAACAGTGGGGCATCGATGATGTGCCGGTGATCATTCAGGACAAACGCTTCTCCGCCGATGGTCAGATTGATTATCAACTGGATATTATGACCGCCGCCGTCGGCTGGTTTGGCGATACGCTGCTGACCAATGGCGCTATCTATCCGCAGCATTCCGCGCCGAAAGGCTGGCTACGTCTGCGCTTGCTAAATGGCTGTAATGCGCGTTCGCTGAATATCGCCGCCAGCGATAATCGTCCGCTTTATGTGATCGCCAGCGACGGCGGCCTGCTGGCGGAGCCGGTGAAAGTCACCGAACTGCCGTTATTAATGGGCGAGCGTTTTGAAGTGCTGGTGGATATCAGCGACGGGAAAGCCTTTGATCTGGTGACGCTGCCGGTCAGCCAGATGGGAATGGCGATCGCTCCGTTTGATAAACCGCATCCGGTGATGCGTATCCAGCCGCTGCGGATTACCGCCTCCGGTACGCTGCCGGATACGTTGACGACGATGCCTGCGTTGCCGTCGCTGGAAGGGCTAACGGTGCGCAACCTGAAACTGTCGATGGACCCGCGTCTTGATATGATGGGGATGCAAATGCTGATGAAGAAATATGGCGCTCAGGCGATGAGCGGTATGGATCATGACAGCATGAACGCGCATATGCAGGGCGGCAATATGGGGCATGGCGAGATGGATCATGGCAACATGGATCACAGCGGGATGAATCATGGCGCGATGGGCAATATGAATCACGGCGGAAAATTCGACTTCCATAACGCTAACTTTATCAACGGCCAGGTCTTCGATATGAACAAACCGATGTTCGCGGCGCAAAAAGGCCGACATGAACGTTGGGTGATTTCCGGCGTGGGCGACATGATGCTGCATCCTTTCCATATTCACGGCACGCAGTTCCGTATTCTGTCAGAGAACGGCAAAGCGCCAGCGGCGCACAGAACGGGCTGGAAGGATACGGTACGCGTTGAGGGCGGTATCAGTGAAGTGCTGGTCAAGTTCGATCACGACGCGCCGAAGGAACATGCCTATATGGCGCACTGTCATCTGTTAGAACATGAAGATACGGGAATGATGTTAGGATTTACGGTCTAATCGCTGTCTCCGACGCAGGCCGGGTAAGGAGAAGCCGCCACCCGGCACAATGCCCGGCATACGCCGGGCATTAATGGTTATTTCGCGTCGTCAGGCAAAGCATAGGCCACGATATAGTCGCCCATCTTCGTACCAAACGAACCGTGGCCTCCGGCAGAAACGACCACATACTGCTTACCGTTTACCTCATAGGTCATCGGCGTTGCCTGGCCTCCGGCGGGTAAACGTCCCTGCCACAGTTTTTCTCCGTTGCTCATGTTATAAGCGCGCAGGTAGTTGTCGGCGGTCGCGGCGATAAACAGCACGTTACCGGCGGTTGAGATTGGCCCGCCGAGCATGGGCATCCCCATGTTGAACGGCACCGGAACCGGCATCGGGAACGGCATACTGTCGCGCGGCGTCCCTATACGTTTCTTCCATACGATTTCATTGGTCTTCAGATCCAACGCGGAAATATAGCCCCAGGCCGGTTGTTTACACGGCAGGCCAAACGGCGAAAGGAACGGATTCAGCGTGACGCCGAATGGTACGCCGTACTGTGGCTGAATACCTGCTTCTGTACCGGTACCTTTCGCGTCTTTCGGCGGCTCCATCGGATTACCCGGGCCGCGTGGGATCAGCTTCGAGACAAACGGCAGCGCCATCGGGTTAGCGATAGCGACCTGACGGTCTGGATCGACGGAAATACCGCCCCATTCAAACATCCCCAGGTTGCCAGGGAATACCAATGTCCCCTGCTCGGACGGTGGAGTGAAGATACCTTCATAGCGCAACTGGTGGAACATAACGCGGCACACCAGTTGGTCGAACATGGTCGCGCCCCACATATCCGCGCCGGAGAGATCTTTTTTCGGGCGGAAGGTTAAATCAGAGAACGGCTGAGTTTTGGCGACGTAATCGCCTTTTGCCGCGCCCTGTGGGACCGGTTTTTCCGGAGCGGGCACGACCAGCTCGCCATTACGTCTGTCGAGCACAAAGATATTACCGGTTTTCGCTGGCGCATAGATAACCGGAACGGTGGTACCGTTAACGGTGATATCCGCCAGCGTCGGCTGTGCCGGCAGGTCCATATCCCACAGATCGTGATGGACGGTCTGATAACTCCAGGCCAGTTTCCCGGTGGTGGCATTCAGCGCCAGGATGGAGCTGGCATAACGTTCCTGCTCCGGCGTGCGGTTACCGCCCCAGATATCCGGCGTGGTCACGCCCATCGGCAGATAGACCAGATCCAGTTTCGCATCATAGGCGGCAGGCGCCCAGGAGTTCGGCGAGTTAAAGGTAAAAGCGTGCTCATCGGCTGGAATCGCGTTCGGATCTTTCGCCCCCGGATCGAAGGCCCACAGTAGCTTACCGGTATTAACGTCAAAACCACGGATAACGCCGGACGTTTCGCGGGTAGAGAAGTTATCCGTGACCGAACCGGCAATGACGATCGTTTTATCGGTGATAATCGGCGGCGACGTCGGTTCATACAGTCCCGGCGTGGTGTCCGGCATATTGGTTTGCAGATTCAGGACGCCTTTATTGGCGAAGGTTTCACACAGCTTGCCGGTTTCGGCATTCACCGCGAAAAGGCGACCGTCATTGACCGGGAGGATAATGCGGCGCGGACAGTCGGCGATGACCTCCGGCGAGGCGGTATCCGCTTTGGCCTCATGATAAGAGACGCCGCGGCAGGTCACATGCTGGAAAGACGAATCGGTCTTCAACTGAGGATCAAAATGCCACTTCTCTTTACCGCTGGCGGCGTCCAGTGCGAACAGACGCTGGTGAGCCGTACACAGGTAGAGCGTATCGCCGACTTTAATCGGGGTCACTTCGTTGGTGATTTCGCCCGGATCGTTGGGTTGTTTCAGATCGCCGGTGCGGAAGACCCACGCTTCTTTCAGTTGGTGAACGTTATCCGCAGTGATCTGTTTCAGCGGCGAATAGCGTTGGCCTTCCTGATTACGTCCATAGGCCGGCCAGTCTTCGTCGGCGATCGACGAGCTTGTTGCGGCGGGCGTGGCGTCGGCGCGAAGCGTACCGTTGATCTCCTGCGGGTCGTTGAAGCCAGCCCAGGTCAGAATGCCGCCGCTAATCAGCAGCGCCACGGCCAGCGCCGCCACTGCGCCGCTGGAAGGAACCACCAGACGATGCCAGACAAACGGCAATATTAGCCAGATGCCGAAAAACACCAGGATATCGCTACGCGGCGTGAGCGCCCAGAAGTCGAACCCGACTTCCCATACGCCCCAAATCATTGTCGCCAGCAGCAAGGCGGCATACAGCCACAGCGCGGCACGTTTACTGCGCCATAGCAATCCGGCCACAACCAGCATCACGAGGCCCGCGATGGGGTAGTACCAGGAACCGCCAATAGCAACCAGCCAGACACCTCCGATAAGAAGATACAGCCCACAAAGCGCTGCAAAGAGGGCCGTCAGCGTCACGAGTAATCGTGGCGATCGTGCGTTATTTTCTGCCATAAAAAGACACCATCCCAAATTGTTAATTTTTTAGTAGCAATTAAGTATAGGAATTAACATGTGTGATCGTAATCACAAAATGAGCTTTCTTATCAAATGCCGCGAATGAATACGTTTGCTGTTATACTGCGTGCCTTGCGCGTCAATGCGGCGTTATTAGTCACCGGCATTGAGTGATTTGTTTTTAAATCATATGGTTATAAATATGAAACATACTGTTGAAGTCATGATCCCCGAAGCGGAGATCAAAGCACGTATTGCCGAGCTGGGTCGTCAGATTACCGAACGTTATAAAGACAGCGGCAGTGAAATGGTGCTGGTAGGTCTGTTGCGTGGCTCATTTATGTTTATGGCGGACCTGTGCCGTGAAGTCCAGGTTCCTCATGAAGTCGATTTTATGACCGCCTCCAGTTATGGTAGCGGCATGTCCACCACCCGCGACGTGAAAATCCTCAAAGATCTGGATGAGGATATTCGCGGTAAAGACGTGCTGATTGTCGAAGACATTATTGATTCCGGTAATACGCTGTCGAAGGTCCGTGAAATCCTGGGCCTGCGCGAGCCGAAATCGCTGGCGATTTGTACGCTGCTGGATAAACCGTCTCGTCGCGAAGTGGACGTGCCGGTTGAGTTCGTTGGCTTTTCGATTCCGGACGAATTCGTAGTCGGTTACGGTATCGACTACGCCCAGCGTTATCGCCATCTACCGTATGTTGGTAAAGTGGTGCTGCTGGACGAGTAAGAGCAGAAATGCCGGATGGCGTCGCTAAAGCGACTTATCCGGCCTATAGCTAATGGCTTATTGGTGGGGAATGTATTTCAGACTTAGGGCGGAGATACCCTTATGATAGCCGTTCTCCAGCGTTTTTTTGTTGGTGGCGGTGACGTCAAGATCGCGCAGCAGGCCATCATTGATACTGTACGCCCAGCCGTGAATGGTCACATTCTGCCCGCGTTTCCACGCTGACTGCATAATGGTGGAATGCCCCAGGTTATAGACCTGCTCCATGACGTTCAATTCATAGAGCGCGTCCAGACGTTGCTCTTCGGGCATTTTTCCCAACAGCGAGCTATGTTTAAGCCAGATGTCGCGGATATGCAGCAACCAGTTATTAATCAAGCCCAGCTCAGGGTTTTCTACCGCAGCCTTGATACCGCCGCAACCGGAGTGGCCGCAAATGATAATATGCTCAACTTCCAGAACATCTACCGCATACTGAACCACGGAGAGACAGTTCAGATCGGTGTGAATAACCAGGTTAGCCACATTACGGTGAACAAACAATTCGCCCGGTTCAAGCCCGGTTAAACGCTCTGCGGGAACGCGGCTGTCGGAACATCCAATCCATAGAAAGCGCGGTTTTTGCGCTTGCGCCAGTTTCTCAAAAAATCCGGGGTCCTCTTCCACCAGCATTTTTGACCATAGTGCATTGTTGCTGATGAGTGTATCTATGTCTTTCATGGAAGTTAACGACCTGTAACCAAATAAGTGCGTTGGGCTAATATAGGGCAACTCCGTAGTTATTTAAACCATATATAAAGTGTAAGAACGTAAAGTAAGTGAGAATTTATGACCATTGCGCTGGAACTTCAACAACTTAAAAAAACCTATCCCGGCGGCGTTCAGGCGCTGCGCGGCATAGATTTGCAGGTCGAAGCGGGGGATTTTTACGCGCTTCTGGGGCCAAATGGAGCAGGGAAATCGACCACCATCGGTATTATCAGCTCATTGGTTAATAAAACGTCCGGGCGCGTTAACGTTTTTGGTTACGACCTGGAAAAAGACGTGGTTAACGCCAAGCGACAGCTTGGACTGGTGCCACAGGAGTTTAACTTTAACCCGTTTGAAACGGTGCAGCAGATCGTAGTGAATCAGGCCGGTTATTACGGCGTGGAACATAAAGAGGCGGTTTTACGTAGCGAAAAGTATTTAAAACAGCTCGATCTGTGGGAAAAGCGTAGTGAACGCGCGCGGATGCTCTCCGGTGGGATGAAACGCCGCCTGATGATCGCCCGCGCATTGATGCATGAACCTAAGCTATTGATTCTCGACGAGCCGACGGCGGGCGTCGATATTGAATTGCGTCGCTCGATGTGGGGATTCCTGAAAGACTTAAACGCCAAAGGCACCACGATTATTCTCACCACCCACTATCTGGAAGAGGCGGAAATGCTGTGCCGCAATATCGGTATTATTCAGCACGGTGAGCTGGTGGAAAATACCTCCATGAAAAATCTGCTTTCAAAGCTGAAATCGGAGACGTTTATTCTGGATTTAGCGCCAAAAAGCCCGCTACCTAAGCTTACGGGTTATCAATATCGTCTGGTGGATACCTCGACTCTGGAGGTGGAAGTGTTACGCGAGCAAGGGGTTAACAGCGTCTTTAGTCAACTGAGCGAGCAGGGGGTTCAGGTATTAAGTATGCGTAATAAAGCCAACCGTCTGGAAGAACTGTTTGTGTCGCTGGTGCATGAAAAACAAGGAGATCGCGCATGATGCAGCTTTACTGGGTTGCCCTTAAAAGCATCTGGGCGAAAGAGATCCACCGCTTTATGCGGATCTGGGTGCAAACTCTGGTGCCGCCTGTCATCACGATGACGCTCTATTTTATTATTTTCGGTAACCTGATCGGTTCGCGCATTGGCGAAATGCATGGTTTTAGTTATATGCAATTTATTGTGCCGGGCCTGATTATGATGGCGGTCATTACTAACTCCTACGCGAATGTCGCGTCGTCATTTTTTAGCGCCAAGTTTCAGCGCAATATTGAGGAACTGCTGGTCGCGCCGGTACCAACGCACGTGATCATCGCCGGATTTGTCGGCGGCGGCGTGGCGCGCGGGCTGTGCGTGGGGATTCTGGTGACGGCGATTTCGCTCTTTTTTGTGCCTTTCCAGGTGCATTCCTGGGTATTTGTCGCGCTAACGCTGATTCTGACCGCGATTCTGTTCTCGCTGGCCGGACTGCTGAACGCCGTGTTTGCGAAAACCTTTGACGATATCAGCCTGATTCCGACCTTTGTGCTGACGCCGCTGACCTACCTCGGCGGGGTATTTTACTCGCTGACGCTGCTGCCGCCGTTCTGGCAAGGGTTGTCGCACCTGAACCCGATCGTCTACATGATCAGCGGCTTCCGTTATGGCTTCCTGGGTATCCATGATGTGCCGCTGGTCACCACATTTGGCGTACTGGTCATCTTTATCGTCGCTTTCTACCTGCTGTGCTGGTCGCTGATCCAGCGTGGGCGCGGTTTGCGCAGTTAAGTGTTGACAGGGGAGATGGGGCGTTGGGTTGCACTTCGCTTCATCCCATCTATGGACCCGTAATATCAATGGGTTACGGGTCTGTAGGGGGAGGCTTGCTGAAACCCAACGCTTCTCTCAGCGAATCTGAATCTCCAGCGTGGCGGTAGCCTGGTATTCTCCGGTGTGGGGAACATGTCCGGTGGTATTGACCGGCGCGGCGGTGAACTCGGTGCTGCCTCTACCGTCGGCGTAATCTTCAATCGGCAATTCGGCGCTGCCGCCGGGAACGATGGTCTTATCGTATTTATCGGAAATCCGTATCCCTAAATTCTCATTGTCGGTTTTCAGGTATTCCGGGTTGTGCGGATCGGTTTCTCCATTCAATGACATTGACAGGTTGGTGCCGTCCGCCACGTTGCTACAGGTAAAGTTTACCTGAGTGGTGACGTGCGAGTTCTGCGGACTGTCGCCGAGGTGACGAATATCTTTGCCCTCAATATCCGGCAGCCTGACCTCGATAACCTGCCCGGCGTTGATGGAACAGGACTGCGGCACGGTAATGGTCCCGGACATGGTGACGTGCGCGATAGGGGGAATGGAGGGGGAAATATTATCTCCGCTGCTGCCCGGCGTTTTTGATAAATAGAGATTCATGATCGTTGTTTGCGGGATCGAGATTTCTCCGACTAAAGGATGAGTAATATAAATCCTTACCGTGCCTTTATTGCCCGCCGTCATTGATTTCATTTCTGCATCGCCACAGCCGCCTGCGGAGGCATCATTATTGCTGATTGAGGAAAATGGGACGGGAATATATTCGCCGAGCTTCCCGGCTATATACGCTTCGGTACCAATTTCCAGTTTGCCTGCCACGAGGACATAGTAATCCATATGTCCGTAGTATCGCGCCTCGCTGTGTGTGCCTTTCTGCGTCAGATCGCCGGTGGTCGCGGTGAAATAGTTGTACCCGCGATAATCACTGTTATCGCAGTCGCATTTAGCCGAATATTCTCCGCCTGCTGACCAGTGCTCTTCAACGATGGTTCCCGTCTGGTTCCCATCCGTATCGGTAATGGTTTGATTAAAACTAAAAGGAAAATCATGCGTGCCGCTGGTTGGTTGACACCAGCCGCTTCCGTTGCCCATCGTTCCGTCTGCCAGCGCATGGCCTGAAAATAGCGACAACGCCAGCAGCATCCATAAATTCTTCATTGTGTTCCTCACTGGCAGACGGCGTTCGCCATCACTATGCCGTTCATATTTTTGCTGATATCCAGACGGTAATCCGCGCGGCAAGAGGCGCTTCCCCAGTTCACCAGGAGCAGGCCCTCTTCCGGCAGGCCGCTGAGGAAGACCTGGCCTTTATCGCCGACGATACTGGCCAGGTTCGCATCCTGCCCATCGACGCTTGCCGTCGCGCCAAAGGGCACGGGCTCGCCATTGCTGCGCGTCAGCGTTAACAGCGCGCGATAGCCCTTATGCGTGTCATACGCCGCGCGCACCACCGCATTACGTGTCGGGTAGACAGTCTGGTTGTTGAGTGGAATATCCACGTTGTCGGCAAACGTGCTGCTGTCGAGCGAGATATCGTAGCGATAATACGGAGTGACGTTGGGGATCACCGTATAACCCCGGAAGTCGGTGGCGACGCCGGTCTGGTTTTCAACTGAAACGCCGCTGGCGCCGGGCGCTTTAATTAAAATCGCCGCGCCGGTAATTGGCTGGCTCAGGGTAATACCGTTTTCGTGCGCCAGAATGCCGCCGCTGATGCCGTAGCTGACCTGTTGGCTATCTGGCGACTGATTGTAACCGGCGTTGAGGTTGGCATAAGTGCCTTTGTAGCTGGCGTTTACCCCGCCGGAATCACCGTCTTGTGTGCTGTGGCTCTGCTGTAACGACCAGTTCAGGTTTCTGTCACGCAGCGCGGTGCCGCTAAGGGTGGTGCTGTTCACCGTAGCATCGTGCTTACGCGTGTTCAGCATATAGCTGGCGTATAGCCTGGAATCGAACACCGTAAACGGAACATGCAGCGACAGCGTGAACAGCCGATCGTTCTGGTTATAACGATCGTCGTCGTTATCATCATCGTCATTATCCGATCGGTACTGGTAGGTGTTTTTGTTATAGCTGTAGCTTAACGTATAGCTCACCGGGCCCCAGCTATTGTTGTAGTTGGCGCTCAGAGATTCCATCTGCTGCGCGCTGTGCCAGTAATCTTCTTTTACCCAACTTAGCGTTAAGGAACCGAGCGTATCGCTAATTTGCTGGTTGACTGAAGCTTCGAAACGATTATGGCGCTTGCCGTAGTTATCATAAAAATCGTCGTCCGGGTTGATCACCTCGCTCAGCGAATTGTAGTTTTCGCTGGCGTAACGATAGCCGGCCAGCGAAAACGTGGTGCCCGTACTGACGACGCCCTTGCTGTAGCGGACGCGCCAGGATTGCCCGGCTTCTTTGCGGCCATCGTCAAATTTGGCGTGCGACCAGATGCCGTCCAGGGAAATGGCCCCCAGCATCTGCATATTTTGCCCGACGCCGAAGGCGACGGACTGGTATTTATCGCCGGCAATCTGGCTGCCGCCGTACAGCGTGATACCCCACGGCAGGCCGTACAGCAGGGTCGCCTGGCCGAAGTCGTCCAGCGTGTGGTTGTCGTAATCACGATATTTACCCACAGTCACGCTGTATTTTGCCCGTCCGGTGCGCTGCAGAATCGGCAGCGAAGAGTAGGGCACGATAAAATGCTGTTCGCTACCGTCGGCTTCTTTTACCGTCACGTCGTAGTCGCCGTTGCTGCCGGTGGGAAACATATCGTTGATTTCAAATTCGCCCGGCGAAACGGCTGTTTGATAGGCGATATAACCGTTTTGCCGCACGATAACCTGCGCGTTTGAACGGGCGATGCCGCGAATCGTCGGGGCGTAACCACGCTGGCTGTTGGGCTGCATTTGATCGTCAGAGGTGAGCTGGAGGCCGCGAAAAGGTACGCTGTCGAACACGTCGGATGGCGTATTGCTGTCTCCGGCGGTGAACTGGCTTTTCAGCGCGATAATGTCGCGCTGTAAATAGTTATAAACGCTGTTCCAGCTACCGCTCTCGCCGTTATTTGCGCTCCAGTTACTGTAGTTGCGAAAACGCCACGGCCCGAGGTTAAAACCCGGCTGGAGAGCGAGATACTTCGATTCCGCATCGTCGGAATCCTCACTGGAACCGTACTCTTTATAGCCGCTGAAACTGTAGTTCAGCATTAGCGCGGTAATTCCCTCCTGCCACTTTTCCGGCGGCACGTAGCCGCGCGCGTTGTTGGCGATGTAGAGTTGAGGGATGCTTATCGATAATGCCTGTTGCTGAAAATCAAACTGCTGGCTGGCACCGGGGATAGCGCTGAGATCGACGCAGCTTTTTTCACTCTCCAGCGTTGGAAAAAGGTCGGTTTTGACGCCGTTATCTTTTAGTTCCTGAAGCCGTAAACAGCCCTGTAATGCCTGTTGACCGTCACTGAGCGTCGTGAGTTGAAAATCAACGTTTCGCGCGCCGATTTCTGTTTTGTTGATAATGATAGTGACGTAATAGGTGCCAGGAAGTTGGCTTTTGTCGTTATCAAATGTCGACAGATCGACGCTTGTGCGATTCGCCTGCCCATGGTGTTCAATAAATGCCGGATTGAAATAGTCGCGCGCCCATGCAACATGTGCGAACGTGCTGCCCAGCGCGATACACACAGCGCAGCGCGATAAATAAAATCCCCTGTGTTGCCCTTTGCGCATCGGCACTCTCATCCCTGTCACTCTTCTCAAGGCGTTTGTTTATGTTCGGGGCCAGTACCGCCAAAATCGTTGATGATAGACCAGGCGATCGGGCCGCTGGCGGCGGCAGGCAGCGTGTACTGCGCGTTGCCGAAAGGCGCCACATAGCGCGGGGCTTTTACTTTTTGACTGCCAACGGAAAGGGTGGCGAAGTTCATATAATAGGGCGTGGGGTTCTTCACGGTGAGCGTGCGACCCTGACGCGACCACGTTAACCGATCGGCAACCTCTTCTGGCTTTTGGGTTAACGCTTTTGGCCGGTAAATCAGCTTAAATTCCGCTTTAACGGCCAGCATGAGCGTATTGTGCTTATTGTCCGGATTGCTGCTGGGAATCGATTTAATATCCAGCCAGTACAGCGACTCGCGATCTTCCGGCAAATTGCCGCCGGTACGGATAATTCGCAGTACGTTCTTTTGCCCGCCATTAAGGCGAAAAAGCGGAGGGGTGACCATAAACGGCGCATCGCCGATCGCCCCGGTTTCGCTGATCGATTGCGCCCAGGACTGAATTAAATAGGGAACGTTGTCGCTATTGCTTATCGATATGGATGCATCTTTGGCATCGCCGTGAAAAATAACCCGCGTTGTGCCGATGTTTATCCCTGCGGCATGCGCCAGCGAACCGCACAACAGGCAACAAAGCAACCCTGCTTTAGCCAATGAATTCATTGATGACCTCAATAAATAAATGGGCCAGCCGACGCTGGCCGCCAGGATCAGTTATATTGCAGATAGAATGTTGCGCTTGCATCGACATTTCCCGACCCAACGGGAACCGCGGTGGCGATATAGCGGGCGGTGAAAGGCATTGAGAGTGTCGTCACCCCCTCTTCTGTAGGGAGCGCGACTGCGGAAGACCATGCCTGAAGATCGTTAAAGGTCACTGGCGTACTGTCACCCGTTTTATCAAGAATTTGCACGCCAATATTCTGAGCATCAGCCTCATTTTTCAGGATGGTCGCATCGGTTCCGTCGAGCGTACCTTCAAAGCGTGCCTGTACATTGCTGTAGATGTTTGCGTCGCAGTTTTCGAGATCGATGGTGAAGCCTTTATCCCCTGCCGTTTGCCCTGCGGCAGTAAAAAGAGAGGCAAATTCGTTCTGTAATGTTACCTCTATTAATACTGAATCCGTTTTTACCGTACAGGCGTTTTGCTGAATGAGGCCGGTGATATGTACGGTGCCGTCTTTAGCGGTGTCTGCCAGCGCGGCGGGGGAGAGGGTGATGGCAGCCAGTGCCACAGCGAGTGTTTTTAAGGTGAGTTTCATTATCTTTGATCCTTTAAGATATTATAAATATTGACATAGTAGCAATATTTATTGTGTGGAAAGTTATTGTTCTTTTTATTCCCGAATGAGTAAATATGATGTTCGATGATTTTTGCGGCGCGAAGAAAAATTCAGAATACATAAATATAAAATATTTATAATATATATTTTATTGATTGTTTTGGTGGGTGTTTGTTTAATAATTGCCGTGATTATACTTTCAATGGGCCAGATTCTATGAAGGCTGCGAACATTTTTAAAAATAATGCAAATTTTTTTGAATAAAAAATGATCGTGGTCATAGAGTGTTGTCGGCCAAAAAAACATGCTGACATGCTGGATTGGAGCTCAATGGAGGAGAAGTTATGCTGGGATGGGTGATTACCTGCCATGACGATCGCGCACAGGATATGCTTGATCGCCTGGAGAGAAAAAATGGTCCGCTGGCGCAATGCCGGGCGGTCAATTTTTGGCGCGGCGTGAGCTCAAACATGTTGAGCCGTATGATGTGTGATGCCCTCCATGCCACCGACTCCGGTGAAGGCGTGATATTTTTAACCGACATTTCCGGCGCGGCGCCTTATCGTGTAGCGTCGCTGATGAGCCATAAACATTCTCAATGTGAAGTTATTTCAGGTGTCAGCTATTCATTGATAGAGGAAATGCTTCCTTTGCGAGAGTCGATGAGCAGTTCAGCATTTCGCGACCAGATTGTCGCGCTTGGCGCGCCGGATGTCACCAGTCTCTGGCATCAGCAGCAGAAAAACCCGCCTTTTGTATTGCTACATGATTTGTATGAGTTTTGATCAATACCATTGACGACGCTTTTGCTACAATAACGGCGTTTTTTCGCCTCGGTTATGATATATGGTTATGCGCGTTGTTCTTATCTTGCTGTTCTTTTTCTCCGGTAATGTGTTGGCTGCCTTGCCCGCTCGTTATATGCAAACGACGAAAGACGCCGCCATCTGGTCGCAGATTGGCGATAAAATGGTGACCGTAGGGAATATCCGCGCCGGACAAATTCTTTCCGTAACGCCTGTTGCGGCTGATTATTATGCCTTTAAATTTGGCTTCGGCGAGGGGTTTATCGATAAAGGCCATCTGGAACCTGTGCAGGGAAAACAAAAAGTGGAAGATGGCCTGGGCGATCTTAACAAGCCGCTCAGCAATCAGAATCTGGTGACCTGGAAGGACACGCCGGTGTATAACGCGCCGGACATCAGTAGCGCCCCGTTTGGCGTATTGGTGGATAACTTGCGTTACCCCATTATTAGTAAGCTGAAAGGCAGGCTACATCAAACCTGGTATCAGATCCGTATTGGCGACAGGCTGGCGTATGTCAGCGCCATGGATGCGCAGGAAGACAACGGCATTCCGATTTTGACCTATCATCACATCTTACGTGATGAAGAGAATACCCGTTTTCGCCATACGTCCACCACGACTTCGGTTCGGGCATTCAGCAACCAAATGACCTGGCTTCGCGATCGCGGCTATGCCACGTTGACGATGTACCAACTGGAGGATTACATCCATAACCGCGCGAATTTCCCGGCGCGCGCGGTGGCTATCACCTTTGATGATGGCCTTAAATCGGTGAGTCGCTATGCGTATCCGGTATTAAAGCAGTACGGTATGAAAGCGACGGCATTTATTATTTCATCGCGTATTAAGCGCCATCCGCAAAAATGGAATCCCAGGTCGCTGCAATTTATGAGCGTGTCCGAATTGCGCAAGATAAGCGATGTTTTTGATTTTCAGTCGCATACTCACTTTTTACATCGGGTAGACGGGCATCGTCGTCCGATTTTATATAGCCGCAGCTACCATAATATTCTGTTTGATTTTGAACGTTCGCGGCGGGCGCTCGCACAGTTTACTCCGCACGTATTTTATCTTTCTTATCCCTTTGGCGGCTATAACGCGACCGCGATCAAAGCAGCAAAAGACGCCGGTTTCCATCTGGCGGTCACCACGGTGAGAGGGAAGGTGAAGCCGGGAGATAATCCGATGCTGCTCAAAAGGCTGTATATTTTACGCACGGATTCGCTGGAAACCATGTCGCGGCTGATCAGCAACCAGCCGCAGGGGTAAGGACTATCAGGCAACCTGGACCGGAATGGCTTTCGCGGTACGCTTCATTTCGTTGTCGCCTTCAAAGTAGGCCACTTTCGGCCGCCATGTCCGGGCTTCTTCATCAGACATGGTGACGAAGCTGGCGATAATCACAATGTCGCCAACCTCAGCGCAGTGCGCCGCCGCGCCGTTCACCGAGATGATTCTGGAGCCGCGTTCAGCCGCAATCGCATAGGTTGAGAAACGTTTCCCATTGGTCACGTTCCAGATATCAATCGCTTCGTTTTCCAGAATACCGGAGGCATCGAGGAAATCCTGGTCAATGGCACAGGAACCTTCGTAGTGCAGGTCCGCCTGCGTGACTTTTACGCGGTGGAGCTTGCCTTGCAGCATGGTGCGAATCATAACATCTATACCCTGTCGTTTATCTTGACTAAGCAGGCGCTTGTGGCCTGCTTTGGAAATTCTCAGGCAGTATTGCCCGATTTTTAACCCCTGTCTACTGGGCTAATGTAACGCTTTGATTATCGATCAGACGCGCCTGACCCAGCCAGGCGGCGGCCAGAATCACGGCGCGTTTGCTGGTTTCCGTCAGTTCCAGCAGCGTGTCGGCATCACGGATTTGAATGTCGTCGGCACGGAAGCCTTTTTCATTCAATTCCTGTTCGGCAATGGCAATAATCTCTTGCAGCTCACGATTACCCGCAATCAGTTTTTCAGCGATGCTATTCATCACGTTGTGTAGACCTGGCGCAATTTTGCGCTGCTCTGCGGTCAGATAACTGTTACGTGAGCTGAGCGCCAGACCGTCTTTGGCGCGAATAATCGGCACGCCGACGATCTCAATGTCATAACTCATATCCGCCACCATTTTGCGAATCAGCGCCAGTTGCTGGAAATCTTTCTCGCCAAAGCAGGCGATATCCGGCTGGATCAGGTTGAACAGCTTGCTGACGATGGTCGAGACGCCGCGGAAGTGGCCCGGACGGCTGGCGCCTTCCAGCATGGTGGAGAGGCCGGGAACATCAACGTACGTCTGGCCTTCCATCCCCTGCGGGTAAATTTCCTCAACGGCTGGCGCAAAGACATAATCGACTTTGCGCTTGTTCAGCTTTTCACAGTCTTCCTGCAGCGTGCGTGGATAACGCACTAGATCGTCCGGCCGGTCAAACTGCATCGGATTGACGAAAATGCTGACGAACACCACATCAGCCCGGGCTTTTGCCTCATCGACCAGCTTCATATGACCGTCGTGCAGATTGCCCATGGTGGGAACCAGTGCGACGCGTTTGCCTTCCTGACGCAGACGACGGATATGCTGGCGCAGCAGCGGCAGGGTTTCAATGATTAGCACAACAAGACTCCTTGAGTTGCCTGATGATCCTGCCCGATGGCGCTGCGCTTATCAGGCCTACATCCGTTGAGGATCTGTAGGCCGGATAAGACGCGTCGCGTCGCCATCCGGCACGGTTAGAAAAATTAGTGAAAGCTGTGTTCTTCGCCCGGATAAACGCCGGACTCCACTTCAGCTATATACTGCCGTACAGCCGCGCGCATGTCGCCCGTTTCGGCAAGGAAATTTTTCGCAAATTTAGGGATATGGCCGCCGGTGATGCCGAACGCGTCGTGCATTACCAGGATCTGCCCGTCGGTAACGTTGCCCGCGCCGATACCGATCACCGGAATCGACAGTGCTTCCGTGACGCGCTTCGCCAGTTCAACCGGCACGCATTCCAGCACCAGCAGCTGTGCGCCCGCCGCTTCTAAGGCCAGCGCGTCATCCAGCAGCACCTGCCCGGCGTCGCCGCGCCCCTGAATTTTATAGCCGCCGAAGATATTCACCGACTGCGGCGTCAGCCCCAGATGGCCGCACACCGGCACGGCGCGTTCAGTGAGCATTTTCACCGTATCAACCAGCCATGCGCCGCCTTCGATCTTGACCATATTGGCCCCGGCGCGCATCACGATGGCCGCGTTTTCAAACGCCTGTTCCGGCGTGGCATAAGCCATAAACGGCAGGTCGGAGAGCAGCAGGCAGTTCGGCGCGCCACGGCGAACGGCGCGGGTATGATAGGCGATATCTTCCACGGTGACCGGCAGGGTGGAGTCGTGCCCCTGAATTGTCATGCCCAGGGAATCGCCCACCAGCATCACGTTGATGCCTTCATCGGCGAACAGTTTGGCAAAGCTATAGTCGTAGGCGGTGATTGTCGCGAAGCGCTTCTTTTCCTGTTTGCATTTTTGCAGCAGTGAGATAGTGGTGGGTTTGCTCATAACCTCTCCGGCCATAATATTGATGAATAGAATGGCCGCATTGTAGGGGAATGACCGAAGAAAGTGTTAGCGCTTTGTGGGAAAGGAAAAAACCGGCAGAGGAGGTCTGCCGGAATAAACATCAGGGATAAGTAATGGTGAATTTACCCGTAGCTTTGAATTTTCCTGGGGTTATCGCTTTGTTACCATCCTGTTTCAGGGTCGCCTGGAAATTCATTACCTGCTCAGCATTCCCAATTTCGCTATTTTCGTAATCCGGGGAATTAGTAAAAGAATAAATAGAACTGCTGATGTTTGGCTTAAGTAAGGTCCAGTCAGCAGGGCTATTTGGATTTTTCTCCCCTTCGATCATGACACCGATACCACCAGCCGCCTCACTGCCGGTAAGTGTATTACCGAGCAAGGTGTTATCCTGTCCTCCTACCGTTGCAGAACTTAACGTAACATTCAATTCTTTAACGTAAGCGCAATTACTGAGCTTTATGGAAAATTTGCGGTTAATGGTATTCGCCGAAATGTCTTTGGCATTCTGTTCCCCAAATGGAACCGTTGAATTTGTTACCCCATCGCCTGTGACCGCATTGGCCTGGCAGGTAGGATAGTTAATCGTCAACTGATTTGGTGCTATATTGTAATATACATTATGTGAGCCTGAGAAGGCTGGTGATGAAGCAAATTGATAATCATACGATTGTTCTTTTCGTAGCGAGACAGATAACGAAGTTGCTCCGGCAGGATTAAAAGAGTCATCAATATACAAATGATATTTAACCCACAGAACAATACCGCCTAATCCAAAATAGGTCCAGTTGGTTGGCCTCTGACAGAGTTCGAAACGACCATCCTTTGGCATGATATTTGTTAAATCAAATTTTTTTGCGCCGGACGTTTCTCCGTTGCTCCAGTTTATCCAGAATTTTTCACCCCAGTATTGGCCGCCAAAGTTGATATTGGTGACTTCGATACCCATGTACATACCAGGAGTATTAGTTTCCCATAACATATTACCGTTGTAGGTTTTACCGGAGTTCTTGTAGCCATGATACAGTGTCAGGACATGGTTATCATGATCTTTGTTACAACTTAGCCCAGTAGTGGGGTCGAGCTCTGTCGCATCATTCGATACGGAGATTTCACGCAGTCCTGAGCCGTTATGAATAGCTATTGGATTAAGCATGTTTTTGGGCGCATAGGATTTTGTAAAATCCTGCACCGCTCCCCATACGTTTCCCCCTTCATTCTTTGTATATTGGCCTACATATAGTGACCAGCCATACGAAGGCGTCACAAAAGAAACGAAAGATAACAGTAATAATGATATGATTTTAACGACACTCTTTAGTCTCTGAGTGTTTAATAGCATCAGTCGGTGATCGCATTTTGTTATCATAATAGTTAACTGGTCCTCACGTTATTCGTATTCAACATTTACCAGCACGCGGCTGCTGAGTTTGCCGGGGACGACCACGTCGTTACTGAGGACTTTCTGCATCCGGGCATAAAACGTCCATGAGGTATCGCTGTATGTCGTCGCGGCAAAGGTTGCCCGCGAGGAGCCATCGGTGTTCAGAACGTTATGGCGGGGTGACTCGGTGGTAAAAATCACTACGCCGACGTTGGAGGCACCGTCTGTGCTGGTCGCTAAATCATTGGCAAACACCTGCTTATTACCGGTAACGAACTGCCCGCTCTGTGGTAAGAAGTTAAACGTGACGTTCGTGATTGCGCCGCCGCTAACCGGGCAGCTTATCAACTTAATCAGAAATTCCTTGCCGCCCCCGTAGTCCGTTTCCGCCGTGATGCCATCGGCAAAGTAACTCGGCCCGACGGTCGCTAAACTGACTGTACCATTACCGTCAATTTCAATCTGGCAGGTATCTTTCTGCACGGTGGCGGTAAAATCCACGTTGGTGTCGGCATACAGCGGCGCGATAAACAGGGCTGTTGCCAGCCCTGAAAATAACGTGGCGAGCATGAGTCTGCGCAAACGTCTCATTGGTATCACCATTACTGGTAAGTGATGGTGAAGGTGGTGGGGGAATAGAAGTCACCTGCTGTTAGCGCAGTGATTGCATAACCGGTAACCGGCACCATGCGAGCGCTTAACGGATAATCAACCGGTGTGGTTGAACTTGCACTGCTCAGATCAATCTCTTGCGCATTTTTGTTACGGCAGTGGAACTGGACGCTGTTAGAACCTTCCGGGGTATCTGTTGTCCAGAGTTCAACAGCGGTTCTCTGCGCTTTAGACGTCGCTGTGGAGGCGTTGGCAAATTCTGCGTTAGTCGAATCGCTGCCTGCGCAACCTGCATCTCTTGGCGCAATGACCAAAGAGGCTTTTTTATCTTTTAATCCCGCGCAGTCACTGAAGCGCAGTTTAAAGCTTTTGACTTTTGTTTTGGCAAAAACTTCCGAAATGTAGACGTTGCCAAATGCGATGGTATCGGTGGCGGTTTCACCGTCCAGCACCGATGCGGAGCAGGTTCCCGCCGTGATGTTGGCATTTACCGTTAAGTCCAGGCTGGCGGTGCCATCGGCCTGCGTCATTGTTGATACGCCCGCGGTCATGGTCGCCAGTGCGCCTAAGATTACGCCGCGCAATACTTGCTTTTTCATTATCATCGTCCCTGTTATTGATAAGTGAAGTTAAACGTAGCGGTAGAGCTGAAGGCACCCATGGTACCCGCGCCGTCGGTCAGTTCACGCAGCGCAACCGTCATCTCTACTTCGTTTGCTGTGCGCTCGTCGTCAGTCCAGGTAATTGAACCGGAGCCTGGCGTGAAATAGGTTTCATCGGTGGTGCTCTTACGCTTAAAGCCCATACCAATATTGCTGGCCGCATCGGACGCCGCAGACTGGTTTTTAATAAAGTTGCCGCTGGCATCCGCAGAGCTGCCGAGTGCGGTGGTAATTTTCGTCAGGGCGGCACTGCAATCTTTCGCCACAAACTTAAAGTTTTTCTGCGATTCCGCTGATTTTTTTATGATTTTATCCAACCCGACATCGCCGACATTCAGCGTATAGCCGCTGGTAGCATCACCCGATACGTTCGAGCCATCTAACGCCGCAATCGACATGCTGCACGTCGTGGCCAGCACGGTAGCGGTAAAGTCGACGTTGATATCTTCCGCCTGACTGGTCAGTGGAAATATCATCGCGAGCACAGAGGCTGCTAAAAGGTGCTTATTCCTTCTCATTGTCTATTCCATTTGATTTAAGGTTATTAACACGACAGGTTACGTGGTCTAACAGTAAGGTCTGGCTGGACCCTACCGTTTGTTGCGTTGCAGGCAACGCAAAGGTTGCTGAACAAGTTACTGGCTGGTTTTCTTCAAACCAACGTACTGAGAGTTCGCCCGCATCGCTGATACCGCGAACAAAAGCCTGTCCGCCCTGGCCCATGTTGCCGATCTGCACATCGTTCTCGTAGATTTCTGCGCCAAACGGCAGAGCTTTGCCGTCATTGCGGGACATGTTAAGAATGACCGAGCGTCCCTGGTCGGTTTCGAAACTGGCTAAGACCACCGCGCCATCGCGCGGCACCAGAGTTGCGCTGGTGCTCTTAAGCTCAACGTCGTTTTCCAGTGTGTCGATATCGACATTGACCAGGTTTTCTCTGTAGGCGGAAAGCGAGTTTGTCGCGCCGTAGCCCCAGCGATCGATGGTGCTGTTGCCACCATTGATGCGTGCGCCTTTCGCGCCGGGGGCTTTTACCAGCACGATGGCATCGCTATTACCGAAGTTATCGTTAGTGAATGTCAGGCCGCCGCCATGCAGGACAAAGCCCCCGTTTGTCGCGAGCGAATATTGTCGGCTGCTATCGTTATTGGCAGAGGCTGAGGCCGAAATATCTCCCCACGGGGATTGATAGCTGGCATAGCCGCCGATATCAGAGATGCTCTTGCCCTCTTTCTGCATGGTATAACCCGTATTTACGCTATAGTTCAGCATATTGTCTTTGCTGCTACCGCTGCTGTTCATGCTCAGGTTATGGCCACCGTTAAAGTCCGTCCGCATCTGCGTGGAGAGGGTGTTAAAACCGGAACGGCGACTCTCCCCGCCAAGCAGGTTGGCGAGTGGAATACTCAGGTTGATATAGAGCGAATCATCTTTTTTACCGTCTTCATCCCAGGTGCGTTGCAGGTTGACGCTCATGCTGCCCCATGAGAAGCCTTTGCCGTAGCCCAGCGTATAATCGCTGCGGCTGTCGCCCGTCGCCCAGTAATCGGTCCAGGAGCCTGAGAGATAAAAGGAACCGTAATCCGTTTCGCCATACTGTAACGGCTGGCTGATGCTGAGGGTGATCTGGTTTTTCAGGCGCGCAAAGTTATTCATGGTGTTGCGCTGGTCGTCATCCCCATATTTCGCTTCGTCGATCAACTGAAGCGCATCGTTCAGCCCCAGATAATTCTGGGTTGAATAGCGGTAGGCCGCCACGTTAAACGAGGTATCAGTGGCTTCAATCAGCTTGTTCCACGTTAAGCGGTAGCTCTGCCCCTGATAGGTTTTATCGTCAGGGATCTCCGTGCGGGAGTGGGTGACGTCCAGCGCGATGGCGCCAAACGGCGTGTTGAGGCCCATGCCGAGCAACCCCGCCAGGTAGTGATTATCGGTAGCCTGAACGCCAGTATAGGCGGTCAGATAGTTGTTCAAACCGTAATAGTAGGTACCCTGCGCGACATACGGATTATCGTGAAGATCGTCGTCATTCACTTCCCCGGCGCTGACATCCCAGCGCCCGACGCCGGGTTTTTGCATCTGCATTACCGAGGAGAAGGGCTGGCTAAAGGTACGCTTGCTGCCGTCGGCCTCTTCGATAGTGACGATGAGGTCGCTCCCGTAGCCAGAAGGGCTGAGATCGTTAATCTCGAACGGACCTGGCGGCACCGTTGATTCATAAATTTTGTAGCCGCCCTGGGTAATGGTGACTTTGGCGTTGGTATTGGCGACGCCGCGGATCACAGGGGCGTAGTTGGCAAGCTGTGACGGTAGCATACGGGAGTCACTGTACAGACGCACCCCGCGAATGCTGACCGAGTCGAAAGTCTCGCCAGTGGTGTACGCCTCGCCTAACATCAGTTGCGAGCGCAGCGCAGTGAGATCGCGCTGGATGTAGCGGTTCTGAAAATCGAAGTTACTGCCGCTGTTATTGTTCCAGTTATAGTTACCGTTGGCGCGAAAACGCCATGCTCCAAGGTTAATACCGGTATTGAAAGCGGCGTACATATTGTCGTTATCGACACCGTGATTGGTATTGTGATAGCCGTTAATGTTGTAGGAGAGGAGCGCGGCCGGGATTCCGTTTTCCCATAGCGACGGTTCCACATAGCCGTCATAACTTTTGTTAATCCATGCCTGAGGCACGACGATATCCAGGCGCTGGTCGCCCATATCAAACGTCACGCTGGATTGTTCAATCAGCGCTGGCAGGTTTAAGCAATCGCTGCTCTCGTCGTCGCCTTTCTTCAAAATGGCTTTTTCGCCGACGTTTTGCGGCGACTTAATGTGTAGCTGCGCCAGATTTTTCATGGTCAGGCAGGCCTCGGCGCTTTTTTTGCCGATATCGATAAACGGGATGGTCTGGCTGGCGACGGCCTTCTCATTGACAAACACTCTCACGGTGTACGTTCCCGCTGGCGTGGGGTTGCCATTAGAATAGCGGCTGACATCAATAGACGTAGCGCCATCGCCCATCAGAAATGTGCTGTCGTATTCAACGATGTCCGCAGCCAGGCCGGGCTGACTGTAAAACAACGCACAGCACATCGCGAGCAACGTCTTTTTTGGCATGGTCCTGGTTGTGGAAACGTTTTGCACCGTCTTTTTCATCCTGCTTTGTGATAACGTCATTACAGTGAAGCTGAGCCAGCGATGATGCCGCCGTAGTCATTAATGGACTGGAATTCCAGTTTGCCTGCGCTGGCGTTTTGCAGTCCTTTCACCGTGAAGGCGGCTTTGCCAAAGGGGGCAACCATGGTCGCGTCGACGTCATAGCGTTTTCCGCCGCTGGTGTAGGTGGCAGAGTTAAAGGAGACGTAATACGGAGTCGGGTTATCGGCGAGAAGAACGGCATGGCCCTGTTCGCTGGCGACCTGCCATTTCAGCTGTTTTGCCGCTTCTGCCGGGGCGCCCGGTAAACCCGTCGGGCGATAAAATAGTTTGATGCGGGTGCGAAACGCCAGCTGGAGCAAATTCTTATTTTCTTCCTGGTTGGTATTTGCCTTCGGTGGAACTTCCAGCACGTTGAACCAGAAAACGCTTTCGCGATCTTTCGGTAGCGATTCTGTGGCGGTATACATAATTTTTATCGACTGCCCGCGCTTAGGTTCTATTCGTGATACCGGCGGTGTGGCGGCGAAGGGCGCTTTAATACTGCCCGGCTCGGCATTATCATTGCCGAGATCTATCCAGTTCTGAACTAATAATGGGCTTTTACCTTTATTTTCCAGACGCACGCTGACATCTTTTTTATTTGCATCATAAATAATACGCGTGCCAGAAATAATAATATCGGCCTGGCTGGCAGAGCTAAATAATGCCCCGGTCAGAGCGATAGCAGACAAAGTAAACTTTAAAGAGTGAGACATAAGCCGTCCTTGCTGTATTGAATATCCGAAACAGGGTAAGTAGCGCCGAAATTTGCTACTACCCTGCAATGTGCATCGTCTGTAATACTGTCTGTTAAAGACAGCGAGACTGATGACAAACACCGAAGCTGAATAAATGTTGGGTTTTATTTAACCCGTAAAAATTAACTCATTTATATTCATTGAGTTATTGGTTTTATGGGGCAAGACGCAGCCCAACATTAAACAGTACCAATAGCGTTGTCAGCAATCTGAGAGGCGACTATTACTCGTAAGTAAAGGTATAAATCGCATTGGTGGAGACCAGACCGGTTGTCACGCTGGCACCTGCATCAGACGATTTCACGTAAGACGCTTTAAAGTTGTAGGTTGCGATACCGTTGGTAAAGCTTTCTTCCATCGTGTTAGAAGGATCGTTGATTTTCACCAGCGAGAGAGCGTTGGCATCGTCAACATGGTGAACCGCGATATCAACCGCTTTCGCCGCCTCGATACCGCTGCGGGTCAGCGTTTCGTCGTTATCCAGGGTGCCCTTCGTATTGCTAAAAGAGGAGGACATCGTCAGATGTGATTTCACCAGGCCTGCGCCAGCATCGGAGCAGTCGATAATGATGGAGAAATCTTCTGCGTTTACGCCTGCGGTGCTGTTTTGAACTTCTGCGGTAACATCGCTAACGTGTGCGGTTTTCAGAGTAACCGTACCGTCGATATTGCTATTACCAACAGCGGAGCTGACGACTTTTTTACAGGTTTCAGCGCTGACCAGACCTTCAAAATTAATACGACCACCTTCGACAGCCATAACGGAAGAAGAGCCTAAAGCCATAAATACGGCTGTCGCCAGGAGAACTTTTTTCATACTTGCATCCTTACAAAATGAGATAAATGTACCACTTCAATAAGATTAAAGAGGGACGGCACATTTTATGCGTATATTTCATTATGTAAAATAACGAAATATTATATGTTTGTTTAAACGATATTTGTGGTGAATTTTTTTTCAAAAGCAAAAATGCTGATTAGATTTATATGTTTTTTAATGATGTTTAAAAACAAGATAGTACATTAAATCTGCAAAAAAAGCGGCTTTAGGGGGAGAGGGATGTTAATGAATTCACTGAATCAATTTAATAATTTTACATATAAATGACATTCATTTTTGCTAAACAATCTTTTAAGTGAAAATAACGATTGGATTTATTCCATTAATTAGTGAGCGAAGTAATAATACAGGTTTCTTAAAAATAATATTAATTAAAAATTACCAGTATGCTGGTGCGGGGGTATGTTGATGAACAAGCTGCGTCAGCGCGACGCCATCGTCGGGGAAGCGCAGTTTTGGAGCGATCTCAAACAGCGGCCACAGCATAAAACCGCGGTTTTTCATGTCGTAGTGCGGAACCGTCAGACGGTCGGTGTTAATGACTTCATCGCCAAACAGCATAATGTCGAGGTCCAGCGTGCGCGGCCCCCAGCGTTCCGCTTTGCGCACCCGGCCCTGTTGCAGCTCAATGCGCTGGGTATGGTTAAGCAATTCTTCGGGGGCGAGGGCGGTATCCAGCGCCACCGCGGCGTTCAGGTAATCGGGCTGATCCTGTGGGCCAAGCGGCGGCGTGCGGTAAAACGAAGAAACCGCGACGATACGGCTATCGGGAATGTTGGCGATAGCCTTCAGGGCGGCATTGACCTGCTCCAGAGGAGAGGCCAGATTACTGCCAAGCGCGATATACGCGATCGTCATACGGTGCCCTCGCGGCGCGGCGCGCGTTTGCGCGGACGTGAACGGCGGCGGCGTGGAGCAGGATCGTCGTCCAGCTCGTTGAGCATTCCTTTTTGTTCCGGCGGCGCGGAAGCCTGAAACTCGGCCCACCACTGCGCCAGACGTTGCAGCTCAGTATTATTTTCCACCTGAGCGCGCAGCTCCAGCAAATCAAACGCGGCGCGGAATTTGGGATGTTCCATCAGCTTCCAGGCGCGTTTGCCCTGACGACGGGACATCCGTAACTGAAGCTGCCAAATATCACGGGTAAGCGTGGTCAGACGTTTCGGGATCGCCAGCGAACGGCAGGCTTCATCCAGCACGTCATTCATGGCCAGCGCGAAAGCGTCGTAATAGGCCAGACCGCTCTCCTGAGCGATTTTTTGCGCCATTTCCAGCAGCGGATACCAGAACATGGCGGCAAACAAAAATGCCGGATTAACGCGCATTTCGTTACGGATGCGGTTATCCGTATTCTTCAACACCAGCGCAATGATGCGTTCCATTGCGCTGTCGCCGTTTTCGGTGAAATAACGCGTAATGGTAGGAAACAACGGCTGGAAGAGGTGGTATTCCCGCAGTTGTTGATAGGTTTCAAAACCGTTCCCCGCCTGCAACAGCTTCAGCGACTCTTCGAACAGGCGCGCGGGAGGAATGTCGTTTAGCAAGGTTGCCAGACGCGGGATTGGCTCAGCCGTTTCAGGGCTGATACGCATATTGAGCTTCGCAGCGAAACGCACGGCGCGCAGCATTCGAACCGGATCTTCGCGGTAGCGCGTTTCCGGATTGCCGATCAGGCGAATCACGCCTTCTTGCAGATCCTGCATCCCGCCGACGTAATCGCGCACGGTAAAATCCGCCACGCTGTAGTAAAGGCTGTTGATGGTGAAATCGCGGCGCTGGGCATCTTCTTCGATAGAGCCGAAGATATTATCGCGCAGCAGCATACCGTTTTGCCCACGCTGGGAGGTCGTACGGTCGCTTTCACTGCCTTCATGATGACCACGAAACGTTGCCACTTCGATAATTTCCGGGCCAAACATCACGTGAGCCAGGCGGAAACGACGCCCCACCAGACGGCAATTGCGGAATAATTTCCGTACCTGATCCGGTGTTGCGTTGGTGGTCACGTCGAAATCCTTCGGCTTTTTGCCGAGCAGGAGATCGCGGACGCCGCCGCCGACCAGGTAGGCTTCATAGCCCGCTTTGTTCAGCCTGTACAGTACCTTGAGGGCATTTTCACTGATATCTTTGCGGGAGATAGCGTGCTGTTCACGCGGGATAATCGTCATATGTGGACGGGCGACGGCTTGTTCTGCCTCGCTCTCCTCGCGGCTTAACACCTTACGGCAAAAATTAGCGACTCGGGTAAAAATAGCGCACCTCGGTAGTGTCATACATTAATAAGATCAACTTACTCTATGTCTTTCGCATTACGGCAGACGGGCGCAAGAGAATAACGCGACCTGGGCTGTAAGCATCATTAACGCCGCAGCAATGCGAAAGACGATGAGCAAAAATAGCGGCTAATCATAGCTCAGCGAGACGCATTTGAGAATGCCGGATTTACATTAGCCGATGTGGGTACGGCTGCAAGCCTCCAGTGCGCCACCGCAAAGCGTAGCAACTCCTCAACAGACATCTCCTGCCACGCTACGACGGCGCGTTGGCCTAAAAAGCGCAATGCCTGGACCAGTACCGGGCGCGGATCGCCTGTCGCAAGCGCAGGGGCATGATTTTGCTTGGAAAGTTTAGCGCCTTGTTCGTTGAGCGCCAGCGGAAGGTGCACGTAACCTGGCGCACGCCAGCCAAACTGTTTATACAGCGAAAGTTGTCGGACAGTGGGTTCGATTAAATCTGCGCCGCGGACGATCTCCGTCACCCCCTGAAAATGATCGTCGACCACCACGGCCAGATTATAAGCAAACAGTCCGTCGCGGCGGTGGATAATAAAATCTTCGCTCGCCAGCTGTGGGTCAGCCTGGATGTCGCCGCGCAAGGCATCATGGAAACGCATCACCGGATGCTGCTGTTTAATTCTGACGGCGGCATTCTCCGGCCCGTGGTATAACGTCCGGCAATGGCCGTCGTAAATACCGCCCAGACGTTGAATGCGCGAGCGGGGGCAAGTGCAGTAGTAGCTCAGTCCCTGCTCGTGAAGCCAGGCCAGCGCCTCGCGATAAGCCTCATGACGCTGTGATTGCCATAAGACCTCGCCATCCCAGTGCAGGCCGTAATGTTCCAGCTGGCGCAGAATGGTCGCTGCGGCACCGGGAACTTCACGTGGGGGGTCGATATCCTCTATACGAACGCGCCAAATTCCGCGTTGCGCACGGGCTTGTAGATAGCTGCCGAGGGCGGCGATTAACGAGCCGAAATGCAGTTCGCCGGATGGCGACGGCGCGAAACGGCCAATATAGTGTGAGTCAGTCATGCTGCGGGCAATAAAGAATAAGGCGGGAAAACTCCCGCCTGTCATAAATAGGGTAGAAACGAACGGGATTAACCCGCCATCTGTTTTTCGCGAATTTCAGCCAGCGTTTTGCAGTCGATGCACAGATCGGCTGTTGGACGCGCTTCCAGGCGGCGGATACCAATCTCCACCCCGCAGGACTCGCAATAACCGAAGTCTTCATCTTCCACTTTCTTCAGCGTCTTCTCGATCTTTTTGATCAGTTTGCGCTCACGGTCACGATTACGTAACTCCAGGCTAAACTCCTCTTCCTGCGCGGCGCGATCGACCGGATCGGGGAAGTTGGCGGCTTCGTCCTGCATGTGCGTCACAGTGCGATCGACTTCATCCCGGAGTTGATTACGCCATGCTTCAAGAATACGCTTGAAGTGCGATAGCTGGGCTTCGTTCATATACTCTTCGCCCGGTTTCTCCTGGTACGGCTCCACCCCAGCGATGGCGAGAATACTCAGGGACGATGTTTTACGGTTTTGCCCTTCTTGCATGTTGCTTCTCCTTAACACGCACTATCGATCCCCATGTTCGGGGGAAAATCAGGTCGCTATAAATAGCAGATGCTTTTCCGGATAGCAATTATCTAAACGTAACACTTGACAACCCTGTGAGGAAAAGCGTATTTACGCACGCGGCCAGAATACTTAATAATCAGGCTGTTATTCCACTACAACGTTATGGGTACTGGTTCGTTCAGTTCCATTTTTTGGGCTGAAAGTTCTGCTTTATAAGCTAAAACTTCCACGCCTTTATTCTGAGCCTCGCTCAATAGCTGCGCGTATTTTATATCGATATGACGTGCGGGTGAAAAACGTGTAATGGCGGAGTGCAGCACCGCGAACACCACCACCGCGCGATGACCTGCCGCCGCAACGCCCATCAACTCCCGAAGATGTTTTTGCCCTCGTTCGGTGATGGCGTCGGGAAAATAACCGTTTTCTTTTTCCGCTAACGTGACCGATTTCACTTCAATATAGCAGTCCGGGCGGAAATCTGCCTGTAACATAAAATCTATACGGCTGCGCTCGGCGCCATATTTGACTTCACTTTTCAGAATATTGTACCCCGCCAGCGCCGGCAGGCGATTCTCCTGAATCGCTTCTTTCGTTAGCTGGTTCGCCCGCAGCGTATTCACGCAAATGAATGCGCCGGATTGCGTTTCAGTCAATTCCCAGGTATGCGGATATTTGCGTTTAGTATTTTCTGATGTCGAATACCAGACGGTATCGCCAGGCGTGGCGCAGCCGGTCATCGCGCCGGTATTAGGACAGTGCAGCGTAAGCGTCGTACCGTCAGGGGTGATCACATCGGCTAAAAAACGTTTATAGCGCTGAATCAGCGTAGCGCGTTGTAAAGGGGGGGAGAATAGCATCGACATTCCTTCATTATTATTCGCCCAGCGTCCAGCGCTGCAGCTCGGCATAGCGGGTACGGCCTTGCCCATACGAAGAGGCGTAAAGCGCAAATGACGTAACCGGAAATGACCAGCAAAAGCCCGGCGGCGGGATAGCCACCGTATGGCTGGCGTCGCGCAGCAGCGTAATATGCGGGTGAAAAGGCTGCGGGCTTTGGTAACAACCGCTGCGGGCGGCCTGCGCGCGCAGCATATTAGCCAACTGCAACAACCCGCGCGGCGGCTGGCGCATCCCCAGCCACACCACGCGTGAACGCAGCCACTGACCGGCGTCATCCAGATGTAGCGTAAAGCCCGGCTGGCGAATTCGTCCGGCCAGTTGCGCAAGCGCGCGCTGCTTATCGTTACTGACGTCGCCTAAAAAGGCCAGCGTCAGGTGCAGGTTCGCCGCTGCGACGGGGCGTCCGTCTTCAGACGCAAAATGAGCGGCGCGCCAGGCGATAATTTGCGTGCGCGCGTCGTCGGGTAAGTCAATCGCAAAAAACAGCCGTTTTGGCTCAGACATAGGGATACTCGGTTATGGATTAACACGATGCTACAATGCGGCGCAAAGAAAGTTAACCCCGTGGAGCCGTTTGTGACGTCATTGCCCGTTGCCGCCGTATTGCCTGAATTGTTGACAGCCCTAAAAACCGCGCCGCAGGTTTTGTTGTCCGCGCCTACCGGGGCGGGGAAATCCACCTGGCTGCCGTTGCAACTCCTGCAACAAGGTCCGGTTGCTGGAAAAATCCTCCTGCTTGAACCGCGTCGTCTGGCGGCGCGTAATGTCGCGCAGCGTCTGGCGGAAGCGTTGAATGAAAAGCCTGGCGAAACGGTAGGTTACCGGATGCGCGCGCAAAGCTGCGTGGGGCCGCGTACCCGGCTGGAAGTGGTGACAGAAGGCGTATTGACCAGAATGATTCAGCGCGATCCCGAATTACGCGGCGTGGGGCTGGTGATACTGGATGAATTTCATGAGCGCAGTTTACAGGCGGATTTAGCGTTGGCGCTGTTGCTGGATATCCAGCAAGGGCTTCGTGACGATCTGAGGCTGTTAATCATGTCAGCGACGCTGGATAACGACAGGCTCTGTCAGCGACTGCCTGATGCGCCGACGATCGTCTCGGAGGGGCGCGCGTTCCCGGTGGAGCGACGTTATCAACCGCTTGCGGCGCATTTGCGTTTTGATGAAGCCGTCGCGATGGCGACAGCGGAACTGCTGCGCAATGAAAACGGTTCGCTGCTGCTATTTTTACCCGGAGTAGGCGAAATACAGCGCGTTCATGAACATCTGGCGTCGCGGGTAGGGAGCGATGTCCTGCTTTGTCCGCTGTATGGCGCATTGTCTCTGGAGGCGCAACGCAAAGCGATTGTTCCCGCCCCCGCCGGGATGCGTAAAGTGGTGTTGGCGACTAACATTGCCGAAACCAGTTTGACGATTGAAGGGATTCGTCTGGTCGTCGATAGCGCTCAGGAGCGCGTGGCGCGATTCGATGCGCGAACGGGACTGACGCGGCTGGTTACGCAGCGTATCAGTCAGGCGTCAATGACGCAGCGCGCGGGGCGTGCCGGACGACTGGCGCCGGGTATCTGTTTACATCTGCTGGCAAAAGAACAGGCGGAGCGGGCGGCGGCGCAAAGCGATCCGGAAATCTTACACAGCGACCTCTCCGGTTTGTTGATGGAGGTGTTGCAGTGGGGATGTCACGATCCGGCATCGCTTTTCTGGCTGGACAGGCCGCCGGAGGTGAATCTTCAGGCCGCCCGCCGTTTATTATTGATGTTAGGCGCGCTGGAGGGCGAGCGGTTAAGCGCGCGGGGCCGGAAAATGGCGGCAATGGGTAACGATCCGCGTCTGGCGGCGATGTTAGTCAACGCCGGCGAGGGCGATAGCGCCGCCACCGCCGCCATGCTCGCGGCCATCCTTGAGGACCCGCCGCGCGGCGGCGGTACGGATTTAAGCGGGCTATTTTCGCGGCGACAGCCGGGCTGGCAGCAGCGTAGCCAGCAGCTTTTAAAACGGCTGCAGGTGCGTAATGGCGAGCCGGATAGCGCGCTTATTATGCCGCTGTTGGCCAGAGCGTTTAGCGACCGCATCGCGCGGCGTCGTGGTCAGGAAGGGCGCTATCAGTTAGCCAATGGTATGGGCGCGATGTTAGATGCGGATGACGCGTTGGGACGTCATGAATGGCTGATCGCGCCGCTGTTGCTGCAAGGTAGCGCCTCGCCGGACGCCCGAATATTGTTGGCGCAGCCGCTGGATATCGCCTCGCTGATTCAGGCGTGTCCTGATTTACTGCGCCAGTCTGACACGGTTGAATGGGACGAAGCGCAGGGAACGTTGAAAGCGTGGCGCAGAATGCGTATTGGACAGTTGACGGTTAGCGTTCAGCCACTGGCGAAACCGTCTGAAGAGGAGCTTCATCAGGCGATGCTGAACGGCATCCGCGATAAAGGTCTGGCCGTCCTTAACTGGACGCCGGAAGCGGAGCAGTTCCGTCTGCGTCTGCACTGTGCGGCGAAATGGCTGCCGGAATATGACTGGCCTGCCGTGGATGAGGCGTCGCTGCTGGCGACTCTGGAAAACTGGTTGCTGCCGCACATGACAGGCGTACAGTCGTTACGGAGTCTGAAATCTCTGAATGTGACTCAGGCGTTACGGGGACTGCTTGACTATGCCATGCTGCAACGTCTGGATAGTGAACTGCCTGGGCATTACACTGTGCCGACGGGAAGCCGAATAACGATTCGTTATCATGAAGATAACCCGCCCGCTCTGGCGGTCAGAATGCAGGAAATGTTTGGCGAAGCGAAGACCCCAACCATCGCTCAGGGCCGCGTGCCGCTGGTGCTGGAACTGCTTTCGCCTGCGCAGCGACCGCTACAGATTACGCGCGATTTAAGCGCTTTCTGGCAGGGGGCGTATCGCGAAGTGCAAAAAGAGATGAAGGGTCGTTACCCCAAACATGTCTGGCCGGACGATCCGGCGAATACGGCCCCAACGCGGCGCACGAAGAAGTATTCGTGACGTGTTATACGTTGCCTCCAGGCCGGATAAGGCGTTAATCGCCATCCGGCAAAAGGGTAAATTGAGAGATTTCTTCTTCTGTCGTCTGGCGGAAGAATAGAGAATCGGGCCTTTGCGCCTGTATGTTGCGGAGAAAAAGCATGGCGGGGAATGACCGCGAGCCGATTGGACGTAAGGGGAAACCGTCACGTCCTGTGAAACAAAAGGTGAGCCGTCGTCGGCAGCATGACGACGATTATGATGATGACTATGAGGATGAAGAACCGATGCCGCGTAAAGGTAAGGGCAAAGGGCGTAAGCCTCGTGGCAAGCGCGGCTGGCTGTGGCTATTACTAAAACTGTTTATCGTTTTTGTGGTGCTGTTCGCCATTTACGGCGTCTATCTGGATCAAAAAATCCGCAGCCGTATTGATGGCAAGGTCTGGCAGCTTCCGGCGGCGGTATATGGCCGGATGGTGAACCTTGAGCCAGACATGCCTGTCAGCAAAAACGAGATGGTGAAATTGCTGGAAGCGACGCAGTATCGTCTGGTGACGAAGATGACCCGTCCCGGCGAATTTACCGTGCAGGCCAATAGCATTGAGATGATCCGTCGTCCGTTTGACTTCCCGGACAGCAAAGAAGGGCAGGTGCGCGCGCGGCTGACGTTCAGTGACGGGCGTCTGGAAACCATCGTCAATCTGGATAACAACCGCCAGTTTGGCTTCTTCCGTCTCGATCCGCGGCTTATCACCATGCTTTCTTCGCCAAATGGCGAGCAGCGTTTATTCGTCCCGCGCAGCGGTTTCCCGGATCTGCTGGTCGATACGCTGTTGGCGACGGAAGATCGTCATTTCTATGAGCATGATGGCATTAGTCTTTACTCTATCGGGCGTGCGGTGCTGGCCAACCTGACGGCGGGACGCACGGTGCAGGGGGCCAGTACGCTGACCCAGCAGCTGGTGAAGAACCTGTTCCTCTCCAGCGAAAGATCATACTGGCGTAAAGCGAATGAAGCCTACATGGCGCTGATCATGGATGCCCGTTACAGTAAAGATCGTATTCTTGAGCTGTACATGAACGAGGTCTACCTCGGTCAAAGCGGGGACAATGAAATTCGCGGTTTTCCGCTGGCGAGCCTGTATTACTTTGGTCGTCCGGTAGAGGAACTGAGCCTCGATCAGCAGGCGTTACTGGTGGGGATGGTAAAAGGGGCGTCGATTTATAACCCGTGGCGCAACCCGAAACTGGCGCTGGAGCGTCGTAACCTGGTGTTACGCCTGTTACAGCAGCAGAAAATCATCGATCAGGAACTCTATGACATGCTGAGCGCACGTCCGCTTGGCGTACAGCCGCGCGGCGGCGTTATTTCACCGCAGCCAGCGTTTATGCAGATGGTTCGTCAGGAACTGCAGGCGAAGCTAGGGGATAAAATTAAAGATCTCTCCGGCGTGAAGATCTTCACCACCTTTGACTCCGTGGCGCAGGATGCCGCAGAAAAAGCCGTTGTCGAAGGCATTCCGGCGTTGAAGAAGCAGCGTAAATTGAGCGATCTGGAAACCGCGATGGTGGTGGTGGATCGCTTTAGCGGCGAGGTGCGCGCGATGGTTGGCGGGGCGGAGCCGCAGTATGCCGGCTATAACCGTGCCATGCAGGCGCGCCGTTCCATCGGGTCGCTGGCGAAACCGGCGACCTATCTGACCGCGTTAAGTCAGCCGAACTTATACCGTCTGAACACCTGGATTGCCGATGCGCCGATTTCTCTGCGCCAGCCGAATGGTCAGGTCTGGTCGCCGCAGAACGACGATCGTCGCTACAGCGAAAGCGGGAAAGTGATGCTGGTGGATGCGTTAACTCGCTCAATGAACGTACCGACGGTCAATCTGGGGATGGCGTTAGGTTTACCGGCGGTAACCGATACCTGGACGAAGCTCGGCGTGCCGAAAGATCAGCTCAATCCGGTTCCGGCGATGCTGTTAGGGGCGCTGAACCTGACGCCGATCGAAGTGGCGCAAGCGTTCCAGACTATCGCCAGCGGCGGAAATCGCGCGCCGTTATCAGCGCTGCGTTCGGTTATTGCGGAAGATGGTAAGGTGCTGTACCAAAGTTATCCGCAAGCTGAACGCGCCGTACCGGCACAGGCGGCTTACCTGACGCTATGGACAATGCAGCAGGTCGTCCAGCGTGGTACGGGGCGTCAGCTTGGCGCGAAATATCCGGGTCTGCATCTGGCGGGTAAAACCGGGACGACAAACAACAATGTCGATACCTGGTTTGCCGGTATCGACGGCAGCCAGGTGACTATCACCTGGGTAGGCCGTGATAACAACCAGCCGACGAAATTGTACGGTGCCAGCGGCGCGATGGCGATTTACCAGCGCTATCTGGCGAACCAGACGCCGACGCCTTTAGTTCTGACGCCGCCGGAAGATGTGGTAGATATGGGCGTTGATTACGACGGTAATTTTGTCTGTAGCGGCGGTATGCGCACTCTGCCGGTCTGGACGGACGATCCAAATACGCTGTGCCAGCAGGGCGAGATGATGCAGCAACAGCAGCCGTCAGGCAATCCGTTCGATCAGTCGTCTCAGCCGCAGCAGCCTGCGCAGCAACAGCCGCCGAAAGAAGAGAAGAGCGACGGCGTTGCCGGCTGGATTAAGGAGATGTTCGGCGGCAATTAATCACGGTAATAGTGCTGGGTGGCGCTGTGCTTACCCGGTCTACACCGTTACGACCCCATTATGTGCGACGTAGGCCGAATAAGACGCTTACGTCGCCATCCGGCAAATCCTCCATAAATAACATTTCAGTCTAATTTATTAACCCTTCCTTTTCATCTGGTTGTTTCTTAACCCCTTAGTTTTCGTAGGGCCGCGTATCGCTTGCCATTGCGACGATATTTCGCCTATCATGCTGCGGTTATAATAATAATTATCGTTTACGTTATCATTCACTTTCATCAGAGATATACCAATGGCGCGTCTTAAAACTGCTCAGCCAAACTCCTCACTGCGTAAAATCGCAGTTGTAGTAGCCACAGCGGTTAGCGGCATGTCTGTCTATGCACAGGCGGCGGTTCAACCGAAAGAAGAAACCATTACCGTAACCGCAGCGCCTGCCGCGCAGGAAAGCGCCTGGGGACCGGCTCCGACCATCGCCGCGAAGCGTTCCGCCACCACCACCAAAACTGATACACCTATCGAAAAAACGCCACAGTCGGTTTCGGTGGTCACTAACGAAGAGATGCAGATGCATCAATTCCAGTCAGTAAAAGAAGCGTTGGGTTACACGCCGGGTGTAACGGTAAGCAGCCGCGGCGCTTCCAATACCTATGACTTCGTGATTATCCGTGGCTTTTCTTCCGTCGGCCTGAGCCAGAATAATTATCTGGATGGCCTGAAATTGCAGGGGAACTTCTACAACGATGCGGTTATTGATCCCTACATGCTTGAGCGTGTTGAGTTGATGCGTGGCCCAACGTCCGTTCTCTACGGTAAGAGCAACCCGGGCGGTATCATTTCGATGGTTAGCAAGCGGCCGACTACTGAGCCGCTGAAAGAAATTCAATTCAAAATGGGGACGGACAATTTGTTCCAGACCGGTTTTGATTTTAGTGATTCCCTGGATGACAACGGTGAGTTCTCATATCGTCTGACGGGACTGGCGCGTTCGACAAACGAACAGCAAAAGAGTTCTGAGTCGCAGCGCTATGCGATTGCGCCCTCTTTTACCTGGCGTCCGGATGAGAAAACGAATTTTACGTTCCTTTCTTATTTCCAGAACGAACCAGAGACCGGCTACTACGGATGGCTGCCGAAAGAGGGAACGGTTGAACCATTACCGAATGGTAAACGTCTGCCAACGGATTTCAACGAAGGGGCGTCAAACAACACCTATTCTCGTAACGAGAAAATGGTGGGATACAGTTTCGAGCATGGCTTCAACGACACTTTTACCGTGCGCCAGAATTTACGTTTTGTCGAAATGAAAACCGCGCAAAAAAGCGTCTATGGCACGGGGATTGCGGCGGACGGCCATACGCTTAACCGCGGTACTATCGTTGACAACGAGCGTTTACAGAATTTCAGCGTAGATACACAACTGGAAAGTAAATTCGCGACCGGCGATATTGATCATACGTTGCTGACGGGTGTCGATTTCATGCGTATGCGTAATGATATTAACGCGACGTTTGGTAGCGCGCCGTCAATCGATCTCTATAACAATTACCATCCTGAATACTTTGCTTTCGGCGGCGCTGAGCCGTACCAGATGAACGAAAGTAAACAAACAGGCCTCTATGTTCAGGATCAGGCGGAATGGAATAAGTGGGTATTTACTCTCGGCGGCCGCTATGACTGGTCTAAACAAGCGACAACGGTGCGTCAGAATTCCACTACGTCGACAGAAGGATATATTGAACGTAATGACCACCAGTTCACCTGGCGCGGTGGCGTAAACTACGTATTCGATAATGGAATTTCACCTTACTTCAGCTATAGCCAATCTTTCGAGCCAAGCGCCTTCGATTTGTGGAGCACCCCACGCGTTTCTTACAAGCCGTCAAAAGGCGAGCAATATGAAGCAGGGGTGAAATATGTACCGAAAGACATGCCGGTTGTTGTTACGGGTGCCGTTTATCAGCTGACCAAAACCAATAACCTGACCGCCGATCCAACCAACCCATTAGCGCAGGTGCCGGCAGGCGAAATTCGTGCGCGAGGTGTAGAGCTGGAAGCCAAAGCAGCATTGACGGCTAACATCAATATGACGGCGTCTTACACTTATACTGATGCTGAATACACGAAAGACACTAATCTGAAAGGGAATACGCCAGAGCAGGTGCCTGAACACATGGCGTCGTTGTGGGGCGATTACACCTTCAACGACGGTCCGTTGTCAGGTTTAACGCTGGGAACAGGCGGTCGTTTTATTGGTTCCAGTTACGGCGATCCGGCCAATAGCTTCAAGGTAGGCAGCGCAGCGGTGATGGATGCGGTCGTCAAGTACGATCTGGCGCGTTTTGGTATGGCGGGCTCCAGCATTGCGGTTAACGTTAATAATCTGCTCGACCGCGAATACGTCGCCAGCTGCTTCCAGACCTACGGCTGTTTCTGGGGCGCAGAACGGCAGGTCGTTGCAACGGCAACCTTCCGTTTCTAATTTCTTTTTGGGCACGGCTTGCCGTGCCCGTTTTACAAGTTGGCTGCGATGCAGGAAAACCACATTCATTCCGATACCACCTTTGCGCTGCGAAGCGTCGCCTTTCGTGTGCCGGGCCGCACGCTTTTACACCCTCTCTCGTTAACGTTTCCCGCAGGTCGCGTCACCGGACTTATCGGCCATAATGGTTCCGGTAAATCCACGCTGTTAAAAATGCTGGGCCGCCATCAGCCGCCTTCCGAAGGGGATATTCTGCTCGACAATCAGCCGCTGGCGAGCTGGAGCAGCAAGGCGTTTGCCTGCAAAGTTGCCTATCTGCCTCAACAATTGCCGCAGGCGGAAGGAATGACGGTGCGCGAACTGGTAGCGATTGGCCGCTATCCGTGGCACGGCGCGCTGGGACGCTTTGGCGTCGCGGACCGGGAAAAAGTAGACGAGGCGATTACGCTGGTCGGCTTAAAACCGCTGGCGCATCGTCTGGTAGACAGTCTTTCCGGCGGCGAGCGCCAGCGCGCGTGGATTGCCATGCTGGTCGCGCAGGACAGCCGTTGTCTGCTGCTGGATGAGCCGACGTCAGCGCTGGATATCGCCCATCAGGTTGACGTGCTGGCGCTGGTGCATCGTTTAAGCCAGCAGCGCGGGCTGACGGTGGTTGCGGTGCTGCACGATATCAACATGGCGGCCCGCTACTGTGATTATTTAGTCGCGCTACGCGGCGGTGAAATGATTGCGCAAGGAACGCCTGCGGAACTGATGCGCAGTGACACGCTGGAACAGATTTACGGTATCCCGATGGGTATCCTTCCGCATCCGGCGGGCGCGGCACCTGTGAGTTTTGTGTATTAATGCGTGATTTATATCCTCTTACTCGCCGCCGTTTATTAACGGCGATGGCGCTCTCGCCGCTGCTGTGGCAAATGAATACGGCGCAGGCTGCCGCTATCGATCCCCGCCGGATTGTGGCGCTGGAGTGGCTGCCGGTTGAGCTGCTGCTGGCGCTCGGTATTACGCCTTATGGCGTGGCGGACGTGCCAAATTATAAGCTGTGGGTTAGCGAACCGCCGTTACCGGATTCGGTGATTGATGTGGGTCTTCGCACTGAACCCAATCTCGAACTGCTGACAGAGATGAAGCCGTCGTTTATGGTCTGGTCGGCAGGTTACGGACCCTCGCCGGAAAAATTGGCGCGGATCGCGCCGGGGCGCGGGTTCGATTTTAGCGACGGCAAAAAGCCGCTGGCGGTGGCCCGACGCTCGCTGGTTGAACTGGCGCAGACGCTGAATCTGGAAGCTGCGGCAGAAAAACATCTGGCGCAATACGATCGCTTCATCGCCAGCCAGAAGCCGCATTTTATCCGCCGCGGGGGGCGTCCGTTACTGATGACGACGCTTATCGATCCGCGGCATATGCTGGTGCTCGGCCCGAATTGCCTGTTCCAGGAGGTGCTGGACGAGTATGGCATCGTCAATGCCTGGCAGGGTGAAACCAACTTTTGGGGCAGTACGGCGGTCAGCATCGATCGGCTGGCGATGTATAAAGAAGCGGATGTGATCTGCTTCGATCACGGGAATAGCACCGATATGAACGCGCTGATGGCAACGCCGCTGTGGCAGGCCATGCCGTTTGTCCGCGCCGGGCGCTTTCACCGGGTGCCCGCCGTTTGGTTCTATGGCGCGACCCTCTCCACGATGCATTTTGTCCGCATCCTGAATAACGTGTTGGGAGGCAAAGCGTGAGCAGAAAACGTGAAATGCCGGATGGCGGCGCGAAAAACGCCTTATCCGACCTACGGTTCGGGTGCTTTGTAGGCCGGATAAGGCGAAGCCGCCATCCGGCGTTGCTGTTATTGGCGCTGTTTGTTGCCGCCTGCTGGCTGACATCGGTTAACTTCTCCGTTGCGCTACCGCGCAGCCAGTGGCAACAGGCTATCTGGTCACCGGATATCGACATCATTGAGCAGATGATTTTTCATTACAGCCTGTTGCCAAGACTGGCGATTTCGCTGCTGGTGGGCGCGGGGCTTGGGCTGGTAGGCGTCCTGTTCCAGCAAGTATTGCGTAACCCGCTGGCGGAACCGACCACGCTGGGCGTGGCGACCGGCGCGCAATTGGGGATCACGGTGACTACGCTATGGGCGATTCCCGGCGCGCTGGCGACGCAGTTTGCCGCCCTGACGGGAGCCTGTATCGTCGGCGCGCTGGTGTTCGGCGTGGCGTGGGGCAAACGTCTGTCGCCAGTGACCCTAATCCTCGCCGGGCTGGTGGTTAGCCTCTATTGTGGCGCAATCAACCAGTTACTGGTGATTTTCCACCACGATCAGTTGCAAAGCATGTTTTTATGGAGCACCGGAACGCTGACGCAAACCGACTGGAGCGGCGTGCAGCGTCTGTGGCCGCAGTTGCTGGGCGGTGTGATGCTCACGTTATTGTTGCTACGTCCGATGACGCTGATGGGGCTGGATGACGGCGTTGCGCGTAATCTGGGGCTGGCGCTGTCGTTAGCGCGTCTGGCGGCGCTGTCGCTGGCGATTGTGTTGAGCGCGCTGCTGGTCAACGCGGTGGGCATTATCGGTTTTATCGGCCTGTTTGCGCCGCTGCTGGCGAAAATGCTTGGCGCAAGACGTCTGCTGGCGCGCCTGATGCTGGCGCCGCTCATTGGGGCGCTTATTTTGTGGCTATCCGATCAGATTATCCTTTGGCTCACCCGCGTATGGATGGAGGTCTCCACCGGTTCAGTGACGGCGTTAATCGGCGCGCCGCTGCTCCTGTGGCTGCTGCCGCGGCTTAAAAGCATGAGCGCGCCGGATATGAACGCCAGCGATCGTGTGGCGGCGGAACGTCGGCATGTCCTCGCTTTTGCCGTTGCCGGTGGCGTGCTCCTGCTGCTGGCAACATGGGGCGCGCTCTCTTTTGGTCGCGATGCGCACGGCTGGACGTGGGCGAGCGGAACGCTGCTTGAAGAACTGATGCCGTGGCGCTGGCCGCGGATACTGGCGGCGTTAATGGCGGGTGTCATGCTGGCGGTGGCGGGCTGCATTATTCAGCGTCTGACCGGTAACCCAATGGCCAGTCCGGAAGTGCTGGGGATCAGTTCCGGAGCCGCGTTTGGCGTGGTGTTGATGCTGTTTTTGGTGCCGGGGAATGCCTTCGGTTGGCTACTGCCCGCCGGAAGCCTGGGCGCGGCGGCGACACTGCTGATTATTATGATAGCCGCCGGGCGCGGCGGTTTCTCGCCGCAACGGATGTTGCTGGCGGGGATGGCGCTCAGCACCGCGTTTACCATGCTGCTAATGATGCTCCAGGCGAGCGGCGACCCGCGGATGGCGGAAGTGTTGACCTGGATCGCAGGATCTACCTATAACGCCACTGGCGGGCAGGTTACGCGAACCGCGATCGTAATGGTGATTTTGCTGGCAATTGTGCCATTGTGTCGCCGCTGGTTAACGATTTTGCCACTGGGCGGCGATGCCGCGCGCGCGGTGGGCATGGCGCTTACGCCGTCGCGTATCGCGCTGCTGGCGTTGGCGGCTTGTTTGACGGCAACCGCGACGATGACCATTGGGCCGCTGAGTTTCGTTGGACTGATGGCGCCGCATATTGCGCGGATGCTCGGTTTTCGCCGGACGATGCCGCATATGGTCATCTCGGCGCTGGCAGGGGGCGTTTTACTGGTCTTTGCCGACTGGTGCGGCAGGATGGCGCTATTTCCGTATCAGATCCCGGCGGGACTGCTTTCAAGCTTTATTGGCGCGCCGTACTTTATCTATTTGCTACGTAAACAGAGCCGCTGAGTTTGCCGGATGGCGGCATAAATGCTTTATCCGGCCTACGGCGTAGAATGTAGGCCGGGTAATCGTCACCCGGCAATTCATCCTTTACAATTTCGCAAACACCCGACGTGCGGCGTCAATGGTATTATTAATGTCGTCCATGCTGTGTGCGACCGACATAAAACCCGCTTCAAACGCCGATGGCGCCAGATACACGCCTTCCTCCAGCATCAGGTGGAAGAAACGCTTAAAGCGTTCAACGTCGCACGCCATCACGTCCTGATAGCAGGTTACGCTCTCAGCGTCGGTGAAGAAAATCCCGAACATGCCGCCGACATGGTTGACGACCAGCGGAATATTCGCTTCTTCGGCAGCTTCCAGCAAACCTTCCGCCAGACGGGTGGTAAGCTCATCCAGCGTTTCATGAATGCCGGGCTGGGCGACTTCATTCAGGCAGGCGAAACCGGCCGCCATCGCAATAGGGTTGCCGGAAAGGGTGCCCGCCTGGTAAACCGGGCCCGTCGGCGCCAGCGCATCCATTACATCGCGACGACCGCCAAACGCGCCTACCGGCATCCCGCCGCCGATGATTTTACCCAGACAGGTCAGGTCCGGCACGACGCCGTAGTAATCCTGGGCTCCGGCCAGCGCTACGCGAAAACCGGTCATCACTTCGTCGATAATCAGCAGCGCGCCGAACTCATCGCACAAGGCGCGCAGACCGGGCAGGAATTCCGGCAGCGGCGGGACGCAGTTCATGTTGCCCGCCACCGGCTCGACGATGATACAGGCGATTTCCTGCGGATATTGTTCAAACGCCGCGCGCACTGACGCCAGATCGTTATAAGTGCAGGTCAGCGTATGTTTCGCGAAATCTGCCGGCACGCCCGGTGAGTTCGGCTGACCGAGCGTCAGCGCGCCAGAACCGGCTTTGACCAGCAGGCAGTCTGCGTGGCCGTGGTAGCAGCCTTCGAATTTGATAATCTTATCGCGGCCAGTAAAACCACGCGCCAGGCGAATAGCGCTCATGGTCGCTTCGGTGCCGGAGTTCACCATGCGCACCATGTCCATGGTCGGCACCAGGTTGGTGACCAGTTCCGCCATTTTCACTTCCATTTCGGTTGGCGCGCCGAAGCTTAAACCGCGCTCCGCAGCTTCGATCACCGCATTGCGGATAGCCGGGTGGTTATGCCCCAGTACCATTGGCCCCCAGGAACCGACATAGTCGATATACGCTTTGCCATCGACATCGTACAGATACGCGCCGTCCGCTTTTTCGATAAACAGCGGGGTGCCGCCCACGCCAGTGAAGGCGCGAACAGGGGAGTTCACACCGCCGGGGATCAGCTCGCGGGCCGCGCTATAGAGATTTTCAGACTTACTCATGGAAAGATTCCTGGTTCGTAGAAAAAGTGAATACCCGCTATTCTAAGTTATTCAGAGAAGGTTATGAAAGTTTTACGCATTTGAAACAATACGATTTGCAGGGGATTTTCACGGCGTTGGCGAGTAGAATGCCGACTTTAGATTTGTATTACCAATTAATGATCTTCTGATGAAAACAGACACTTCCACCTTTTTAGCTCAGCAAATTGTGCGCTTACGGCGCAGAGATCAGATTCGCCGGTTAATGCAGCGGGATAAAACGCCGCTGGCCATCCTGTTCATGGCGGCCGTTGTCGGCACGCTTACCGGACTGGTTGGCGTCGCCTTTGAAAAGGCGGTTTCCTGGGTACAAAACATGCGCATTGGCGCGCTGGTTCAGGTCGCGGACCATGCGTTTTTGCTTTGGCCGCTGGCCTTTATCCTTTCGGCGTTACTGGCGATGGTCGGCTATTTTTTGGTGCGAAAATTTGCACCGGAAGCCGGCGGCTCGGGTATCCCGGAAATTGAAGGCGCGCTGGAGGAGTTACGTCCGGTGCGCTGGTGGCGCGTGTTGCCGGTGAAGTTTATCGGCGGGATGGGAACGTTGGGCGCAGGAATGGTGTTAGGGCGCGAAGGGCCAACGGTGCAAATCGGGGGCAACCTGGGGCGCATGGTGCTGGATGTTTTTCGTATGCGCAGCGCCGAAGCGCGGCATACGTTGCTGGCGACCGGCGCGGCGGCGGGGCTCTCTGCGGCGTTTAACGCGCCGCTGGCGGGTATCCTGTTTATTATTGAAGAGATGCGCCCGCAGTTTCGCTACAACCTGATTTCGATTAAAGCGGTGTTTACCGGCGTCATCATGTCGAGCATTGTGTTCCGCATATTTAACGGCGAAGCGCCGATTATTGAAGTCGGCAAACTGTCTGATGCGCCGGTTAACACGCTGTGGTTATACCTTATCCTCGGTATTATTTTTGGCTGCGTCGGGCCGGTATTTAATTCGTTGGTGCTGCGTACCCAGGATATGTTTCAGCGCTTTCATGGCGGCGAAATTAAAAAATGGGTGCTTATGGGCGGCGCGATCGGCGGCCTGTGCGGTATTCTGGGGTTGATTGAGCCGGAAGCGGCAGGCGGCGGATTTAACCTTATTCCTATCGCCGCGGCAGGTAATTTTAGCGTCGGGCTACTGCTGTTCATCTTTATTACCCGGGTGGTCACGACGCTGCTTTGCTTTTCTTCCGGCGCGCCGGGGGGCATTTTCGCCCCGATGCTGGCGCTGGGAACGCTGCTTGGTACGGCCTTCGGTATGGCGGCGGCAGTGCTTTTCCCTCAGTATCACCTGGAGGCCGGTACCTTTGCGATTGCCGGGATGGGGGCGCTGATGGCGGCGTCGGTGCGCGCCCCGTTGACGGGGATTGTGCTGGTGCTGGAGATGACCGATAACTATCAGCTCATTTTGCCAATGATTATCACCTGTCTTGGCGCGACACTATTAGCCCAGTTTTTGGGCGGGAAACCGTTATACTCAACCATCCTGGCGCGCACTCTGGCGAAGCAGGATGCGGAACAGGCGGCGAAAAACCAGAATGCGCCTGCGGGCGAGAATACTTGAACGAATTACCAGGGTATTAGATAATGACTGCCAATATTGGGTGAAAATTTATCCAATTACCGATGTCGTTTGGAGCAAAATATGAGTGATGACGTAGCGCTGCCGCTGCAGTTTACCGACGCAGCAGCGAATAAAGTAAAAAGTCTTATCGCTGACGAAGATAACCCGAATCTGAAACTGCGCGTGTATATCACCGGCGGTGGTTGCAGCGGCTTCCAGTATGGTTTTACCTTTGACGATCAGGTGAACGAAGGGGATATGACCATCGAAAAACAGGGCGTTGGCCTGGTGGTTGACCCGATGAGTTTGCAGTATCTGGTGGGTGGTTCGGTGGATTATACCGAAGGTCTGGAAGGTTCCCGCTTCATTGTAACCAACCCGAATGCGAAAAGTACCTGCGGGTGTGGCTCTTCCTTCAGCATTTGATTGCTGTTCGTTGTGCCGGATGGCGACGCGAGCGTCTTATCCGGCCTACAACATCTTTCCTGTAGGCCCGATAAGCGTAGCGCCATCGGGCAAAACAATATCAACGTCCGTTTTCATCCAGTGCAAACGTCGGCAATTTCAAATGCCAGCGAATGGCCGCCAGCCGAATGAACAGCGTGACGACCATACCCATCATGCTGGCGCTTTCCAGCGGTACTGAAAACGTATAAAACGCGGTGGCGTGAACAATCCCGCCGATAATACAGGCCGTGGCATAGATTTCGGTGCGTAGGATCATGGGAATCTCGCGTGCCAGAACATCGCGAATAATCCCGCCGCCGACGCCGGTAATCACGCCCATACAGACTGCCACTAATGGCCCCGTTTCAGCGAGGAAGGCTTTATTCACCCCAATGCCGACAAACACCGCCAGCCCGACCGCATCCAGTACCGGCAACATCCATTTCGGCAGACGTCTTGGCTGGCGAACCAGCAGGATGGTCAGCATACTGGTGACCATGGCGACGACCAAATCGGTAGGATCTTTAACCCAGAATACCGGGCCGTTATCCAGCGCCATATCGCGGATTGTCCCGCCGCCGACGGCAGTAACGACGCCGAGCACCAGGACGCCGAACGGGTCCATACGTAATTTCCCGGCCAGCAACACGCCAGAGATAGCAAATACAGCCGTGCCTACAATATCCAGCCAATAGACGAGCATTGTCGAATCCCCACTGGGAGCCTGGTAAGACAGGCTCTAATTCACCTGTGAAAGCGCATTACAGAGTTGTTTTGCGGCGAGGATAATACGCGGGCTTGCGCGTTCAAACCAGTCGCTGTTAAGCGGAATAACCGGAATTTTTAGCAGGTTTCCCCAGTATTGTTCAATTTTGAGAATTTCGCCCGCTTTTCCGGCCACGATAATAGCCTGGGGATGCCTTGCCAGCACCTGCTCACGGCTGACTTGCGGCCACGGCACGCGGCTGTCAGCAAAGACGTTTTCTCCGCCGCAGGTCGTCAAAACCTGATGTTGAATAGACCCTTTACCACTGGTAAACAGAGGATTCATGCCAAACTGAAGAAAGACGCGCTTTTTAGCTTTACCGGCATACTCGGCGTTGAGCGCGGCGTACTCGTTTAGCAATGTCTGCGCTGCCTGCTGAGCCTTTTCCGGCTGCGGGCTCCAGGCGGCCAGTTGACGGAGCGTGTCGGCGATCTGTTCGATGGTTACCGCGTCCACCCACATGACCTTAATACCTAATGACGTCAGTTGGTTTACCTGGCGTTCCGCATTACCGCCGCGCCAGGCGACGACCAGATCCGGCTTCAGCGCCACAATGCGTTCCAGATTCATTCCCTGCCAGGTAGAGACCTGTTCTATTTTTTGCGCTTCGGGCGGGTAGTCGGAATAGCTGCTGACGCCAACGGGCGTAATCCCGGCGGCAAAAGCGAGCTCCGTATTGGCGGGAGAGAGGGTAATGACGCGCGGCGTAGCGTAAAGCCACACCGGGAGCGTAAGCAGCAGGGCGACCAGCGCCCTGAACATTTGCTTAGCCATGCGCCAGTTTCTGTACCAGCGTCTCGACCATCAGAGTCGACTGTTTCGCCGCCACCGCGAGGAATTCGTCAAAGCTGAGGTGCGATTGCTGATCGGCCACGTCAGAAATAGCGCGTACCACCACGAACGGCACGTTGAAGTTATAGCAGACGTGTGCGATAGCGGTGGCTTCCATCTCTACGGCGACCGCGTCGGGGAAGTTATGCCGAATTTTTGCCAGCCCGACGGAGCCGTTAATAAACGCGTCGCCGCTAACAATAAGGCCGCGTACCGCGTTCAGATTCAGCTCTCTGATGCAGGATTCTGCGGCGGCGATCAGTTTATCATCGGCCTTAAATCCGGCCGGACAGCCCGGTAATTGCCCGTATTCATAGCCGAAAGCGGTCACATCAGCGTCGTGGTAACGCGCTTCGTCAGAGACGACGATATCGCCGACCTTCAGCGTGGACGCCAGACCGCCTGCGGAACCGGTATTGATGATCACGTCCGGTTTGCAGTGCTCCAGAAGCAACGTTGCGCCCAGCGCCGCCGCGACTTTACCGATACCAGATTTCAGCAACGCCACTTCGGTGCCGTTCAACTGGCCGGTGTAAATTTCGCAGCCGCCCAGCGTAATCGTCTGACGGTTGTTAATTTTGTCACGCAGCAGCGTAACTTCTTCTTCCATTGCGCCAATGATGCCGATTTTCATAGATTTACTCGCGATAAGTCAGTTTTGAGGGCATAGTTTATCATGCGCTTATGGGGAAGCGCATTTCTCAGGCGGGGAGAGAATATGGCATCGATCGATTTCCGAAATAAAATTAACTGGCATCGTCGTTATCGTTCACCGCAGGGCGTAAAGACGGAACATGAGATCCTGCGGATTTTTGAAAGCGATCGCGGGCGGATTATCAACTCTCCGGCTATACGCCGTTTGCAGCAAAAAACGCAGGTTTTCCCGCTGGAGCGCAATGCCGCAGTACGTACTCGCCTGACGCATTCGATGGAGGTGCAGCAGGTGGGGCGTTATATCGCGAAAGAGATTTTAAGCCGCCTGAAAGAGCAAAACCGACTGGAGGAGTACGGTCTGGATGCGCTGACCGGTCCCTTTGAAAGTATTGTGGAAATGGCCTGCCTGATGCACGACATCGGTAATCCGCCGTTCGGTCATTTTGGCGAGGCGGCGATCAATGACTGGTTTCGTCAGCGGCTGCATCCGGAAGATGCGGAAAGTCAGCCGCTCACGCATGATCGCTGTGTGGTTTCCTCGCTACGGTTACAGGAAGGCGAAGAAAATCTGAACGATATTCGCCGCAAGGTACGTCAGGATATCTGCCATTTTGAAGGCAATGCACAGGGAATTCGTCTGGTACATACGCTCATGCGGATGAATCTTACCTGGGCGCAGGTTGGCGGAATTTTAAAATATACCCGTCCGGCATGGTGGCGAGGGCCGGTGCCGGATTCCCATCGCTATTTAATGAAGAAACCGGGCTATTATCTTTCTGAAGAGAAGTATATTGAGAGGTTACGTAAAGAACTGCAGTTAGCGCCTTACAGTCGCTTTCCATTAACGTGGATTATGGAAGCCGCAGATGATATTTCTTATTGTGTTGCCGATCTTGAAGACGCGGTAGAGAAAAGAATCTTTAGCGTTGAGCAGCTTTACCACCATTTATATCACGCGTGGGGCCACCATGAGAAGGATTCGCTGTTTGAGCTGGTGGTAGGAAATGCGTGGGAAAAATCACGCGCCAATACATTAAGCCGCAGTACCGAAGATCAGTTTTTTATGTATTTACGGGTAAATACATTAAATAAACTGGTGCCCTATGCCGCTCAGCGTTTTATTGATAATTTGCCGCAGATTTTTGCCGGTACCTTCAATCAGGCGTTGCTGGAAGATGCCAGCGGTTTTAGCCGCCTGCTTGAACTCTATAAGAATGTGGCGGTTGAACATGTGTTTAGCCATCCGGATGTAGAACAGCTTGAACTACAGGGATACCGGGTGATCAGCGGGTTATTAGATATCTATCAGCCGCTATTAAGTTTGTCGCTTAACGACTTTCGCGAGCTGGTGGAAAAAGAACGGTTGAAACGCTTCCCCATAGAATCGCGCTTATTTCAGAAACTTTCTACGCGCCATCGTTTGGCCTACGTGGAAGTCGTCAGTAAATTACCTACGGATTCGGCGGAGTACCCGGTACTGGAATATTATTATCGCTGTCGGTTGATTCAGGATTATATCAGCGGGATGACTGACCTTTACGCATGGGATGAATATCGGCGTTTGATGGCGGTCGAACAGTAAATGGACTTTTGTAAAGATGGACAATAAATTTTTACTTTTTCCAGAAACTTTGTTCCGGAACTTCGCGTTATAAAATGAATCTGACGTACACAGCAATTTTGCGTTACCTGTTAATCGAGATTGAAACACATGAAAAAAACCACATTAGCAATGAGTGCACTGGCTCTGAGTTTAGGTTTGGCATTGTCGCCTCTGTCTGCCACGGCGGCTGAAACGTCCTCTTCAGCAATGACTGCCCAGCAGATGCCAAGCCTGGCACCGATGCTCGAAAAAGTGATGCCATCGGTGGTCAGTATTAATGTAGAAGGTAGCACCACGGTGAATACGCCGCGTATGCCGCGTAATTTCCAGCAGTTCTTTGGCGATGACTCCCCGTTCTGCCAGGGCGGTTCTCCGTTCCAGAATTCTCCGTTCTGCCAGGGCGGCGGTAACGGCGGCAACGGCGGTCAACAACAGAAATTCATGGCGCTGGGCTCCGGCGTAATTATTGACGCCGCGAAGGGCTACGTCGTTACCAACAACCACGTGGTTGATAACGCCAGCGTGATTAAAGTACAGCTTAGCGATGGACGTAAATTCGATGCTAAAGTGGTGGGCAAAGATCCACGTTCTGATATCGCGCTGATTCAAATTCAGAATCCGAAGAACCTGACGGCGATTAAGCTGGCGGACTCCGACGCGCTGCGCGTGGGGGATTATACCGTCGCTATTGGTAACCCGTTTGGTCTGGGCGAAACGGTGACGTCAGGTATCGTTTCGGCGCTGGGGCGTAGCGGCCTGAACGTAGAAAATTACGAGAACTTTATTCAGACCGACGCCGCGATTAACCGCGGTAACTCCGGCGGCGCGCTGGTGAACCTGAACGGTGAGCTGATCGGTATTAACACCGCGATTCTGGCGCCGGACGGCGGCAACATCGGTATCGGCTTCGCTATCCCCAGTAACATGGTGAAAAACCTGACGTCGCAGATGGTGGAATACGGCCAGGTGAAACGCGGCGAACTGGGGATCATGGGGACTGAGCTGAATTCCGAATTGGCGAAAGCGATGAAAGTCGACGCCCAGCGTGGCGCGTTCGTCAGCCAGGTGATGCCGAATTCGTCCGCGGCGAAAGCGGGTATCAAAGCCGGGGATGTCATTACCTCGCTGAACGGTAAACCGATCAGCAGCTTTGCGGCGCTGCGCGCTCAGGTCGGTACTATGCCGGTCGGCAGCAAAATCAGCCTCGGTCTGCTGCGTGAAGGTAAAGCGATTACGGTTAATCTGGAACTGCAGCAGAGCAGCCAGAGTCAGGTTGATTCCAGCACCATCTTCAGCGGGATTGAAGGCGCTGAAATGAGCAATAAAGGCCAGGATAAAGGCGTTGTGGTGAGCAGCGTGAAAGCGAATTCACCCGCCGCGCAAATTGGCCTCAAAAAAGGCGATGTCATTATCGGCGCTAACCAGCAGCCGGTGAAAAATATCGCCGAGCTGCGTAAGATTCTCGACAGCAAGCCGTCGGTGCTGGCGCTGAATATTCAGCGTGGTGATAGTTCTATTTATTTACTGATGCAGTAATCACCTTTGTCCCCCTTCCGCCATGGAAGGGGGCAACACTTTTCTGTGAAACCCCCCACAACTCCATACTTCTTTGCACTGTTTTGTGCATTTGCACAATGTCGAGACTTGTCATCTTCCTTATGCTTGTGCTCTGCTCACAGGAGGGATTTATGGCTGGCTGGCATCTTGATACCAAAATGGCGCAGGATATCGTGGCGCGCACTATGCGCATCATCGATACCAATATCAACGTAATGGATGCCCGCGGGCGCATTATCGGCAGCGGCGATCGGGAACGTATTGGTGAATTGCACGAAGGCGCGCTGTTAGTGCTGTCGCAGGGCCGGGTTGTGGATATCGACGACGCCGTGGCGCGACACCTGCACGGGGTGCGTCAGGGGATTAATCTTCCCTTACGCCTTGAGGGCGAAATTGTCGGCGTGATCGGCCTCACCGGCGAACCAGAGCATCTGCGTAAATATGGCGAACTGGTGTGTATGACTGCCGAAATGATGCTGGAGCAGTCGCGGTTAATGCACCTTTTGGCGCAGGATAGCCGTTTGCGCGAAGAGCTGGTGATGAACCTGATTCAGGCCGAAGAAAATACGCCGGCGCTGGTGGAATGGGCGCAGCGTTTGGGGATCGATTTGAACCAGCCACGTGTGGCGGCGGTGGTGGAAGTCGATAGCGGCCAGCTTGGCGTCGATAGCGCAATGGCGGAACTTCAGCAGTTGCAGAATGCGCTTACCACGCCGGAGCGTAACAACCTGATAGCCATTGTGTCTCTCACCGAGATGGTGGTGCTCAAACCCGCTTTAAACTCGTTTGGTCGTTGGGATGCTGAAGATCATCGTAAGCGCGTAGAGCAGCTTATCTCGCGAATGAAAGAGAATGGTCAGCTACGTTTTCGCGTGGCGCTGGGCAATTACTTTACCGGGCCGGGCAGTATTGCACGCTCATACCGCACGGCGCGCACCACGATGATGGTCGGCAAACAGCGGATGCCAGAAAGCCGCAGCTATTTTTATCAGGATTTGATGCTGCCGGTTCTGTTAGATAGCCTGCGTGGCGGCTGGCAGGCCAATGAGCTGGCGCGCCCGCTGGTAAAACTCAAAGCGATGGATAACAACGGATTATTACGTCGGACGCTGACGGCGTGGTTTCGCCATAATGTCCAGCCGCTGGCGACCTCTAAGGCACTGTTTATTCATCGTAACACGCTGGAATATCGGCTAAATCGTATTTCGGAACTGACCGGGCTGGATTTGGGAAATTTTGACGATCGGCTGTTGCTGTATGTGGCGCTACAGCTGGATGAACAGCGTTAAGTCCGGCAGCGCTTCGCTGACCAGAGCAGGGAGATTGGGCGAAGAGGTAGGCCGGATTAGGCAAAGCCGTCATCCGACAACGTAATCTCACAGCGCCCGAAGACGCTGTGATGGGGTGGGGTTAATTCGTGGTCAGGCGCTGCAATCCCCGCGCCGTGACCTGCCAGATCACGTGTTGCGGCTGCGGCCAGCTTTCGCCATTGAGCGGGTTGCGGATAACCGACTGATCTGCGCCCTCGGCATGAAAGACCTCAATCGTATAATCCTCATCCAGCCCGCAGACGTCAGTATAGCCGCCAAGCTGCACTGAACCTTTTATCGACTGACGGTAAACCACCGTACCGCGCGTATTATAAATCGTCACTGCCGCATATTCCGTTGCGAAGTCGCTATGCGGCACAATTGGGTATGCGGTAAAGATAAATTGTTGCGCACGGATGTCTATTTCCATACTGGCAAAACCATTTTCTTCCTTGCCAATAAGCTGCCAGCTGAATTTATCGCCATATAATGCGGCAGCATCGGAGGTATTTTTCTCTTCCGTTTGTTCCGGTGAGTCGACCTCCAGCCCATCGCCCACCACGCGCCAGCGGTTGTGTTTTTTCAGCGTGACGTTTTGCCCGGTCGTTTCATTGATGGCGCTGCAACGGTAAGGTTCGTCATGGAAGAGCTCAATGTACATTCCCGCTTGCAAAACAACCGTATCGCTATCGGCTGAATAGTGGGTGATGCCATCATAATGACGGCTATAGATAACCTCGCCGGACTCCTCCTTCACCGTGAGCGTGCTGTATGTCGCGGTATAGTAGGGATGAGGCTGCCCGGCCAGTGTTTCTATTGTCATGCGCTGTTGCCGATTATCGTAAGCAAGCTGGCAAAACGTTCTGTCGCCTTGTCCGCGTAACTGCAACGTCACGCCTTTACCGATGCCTTCGCCCGGCTCGCTGTTATCCGTCGGCAGCACATCAACGCTGTCGCGCATTAACGCGCTACGGGTCGGCTCTTCAATGTGGGAGAGCATCAGCCAGAGATCGTTTTTGCAAGCGGCATAAGGTTGCGCCATCAATGAAGGGCAGGCGCGGATAGCATCTGCGCGATGGATAAACATAGCCTGGAGATCTGCGGCAGGATCGTTGTTGAGCGAAAAATGATAAAGCCCTTCGCTATCAAGACGCAGTAACTGATATTTCGTCGACGAGACCAATGTCAGATAGCCCGGCGAGGCTTTCAGGCGGCCAGGCTCGGCATGATAAAGATAAAGATGGTAGTGGTCGCTAAACGGCACCACAATTTTTCCGGTGGCGCAGTTTGTTCCGTTCATCTTACGTTCAAAAACCTTTTCGCCGCTGGCGGTTAACACCGTTATGCTGGCGTATAAGGTATTCGCGAAGTAGCTGTGCGGCGTGGCTTTCGTGATGTCCAGAACTAATTGTCTGGCCTCATGATCCACGGCTAAACGGGCGAAGGGCATGTCGCCGTAGCCGAGGAAAATCAACTGCTCATTATGCGCGGCGCTGTCCTGCAAGGCGGTGAAATTAACGGTAAGCGCGTTTTCCCCTTCGCGGATAACCACATAGTCCGTGTCTGGGCGGTATTTCTGCGATCGCCCTTTGGGCAGGGTGAGATGGTAAATGCCAATGGGCAGGGGAGTTAACGTGAGCGTACTGTCGTTGACGGGCAATGTATACGTGTTGCCGGCGTTGTCGTGTAGCGTTAAGGCGCGTCCATAAAGTTGCTCCGGCTGATCGATATTAAGCGTTAGCGTGAGCGTTCCCGTTTTGTTCAGCGCCGCCAGCTCGGCGTTTTCAACCAGCCAGACAAAAGAGTCCAGTCCCAACTGCTGGCGCGCGCTTTCCCATTCGCGCTCCGGCAGCAGATCGTAAAGCGGCCAGACGGGTTTTACCGCCTGTGCGGCGATCTGCTCGCGGGTGAACGCATCGACCGGTAAGCCGCACAGCTGAATAAACGGCGCGACGTCATAACCTGAGGCTGTGGCGATGGCGTCCGCCAGCAGATCGGTCAGGCGATGCTCGCAGGGCAAAAAGTTTTCGCCAGCACCCAGCGCGCGGTAGTTCTGGTTAAACACCCGGAAGGCTTCTGTTCCGCCTTTAAATAACATCAGCATCAGAAATTGCAGACGGGGTCGGACGCCCCAGGCGCTAATCGGCGTGCGATTCCGCAGATAGGTAATGAATTGCAACTCCTGCTCAGACTGTCGCCCGTAATCATAGAGCCAGCCGTCGGTATAAAGATGGTTCCCCTGGTTCAGGTTAAGCTGCTGGAAAAACGCGGCGTAAATGTTGTTCCACACCTCACCGACTGGCAGGTCGACGTCATTCATAAAGACGCCCTGATAGCCGTGACCGATTTCATGCAGAATCGTCCACTGCGTGGCGACATTATCGATCCACCCCTGGCTTAATGTTGCTGCCGTTTGCGCGCACCACCAGGGGAGATAATAAGCCGCGCCGACGCCGTGTTTATCCGCTTTAATAAAATAGCGGTTAGCGACATTTTGATTAAGCGGCGAAGCAGGGCTATCGCTGAGACCAGTCCAGTCATTATAGGCGTCGATCACTCGCGTATAGTACGCATCCAGCGCGGTGATACCGGCGTTGATGACATTAGCGCGATCCGCCCAGGGCAGCAGAAAACGCACGCGGTCCAGTTCCAGTAGGGCAAAAGGCGACGCCTGTTCTTCCCAGGTCTGGAAAAAAGTGTCTTCGGATTGCCCCTTACGCCAGTGTGGCAAATTTTTATTGCTGGTTGGCTGTCGGTAGATCACCGAAAACTCGCCGCCCTGCGCAAAAAAGAGGGTATCAATAAAGGGAACGGAATCGACCGTTGTGCTGATCGTTTGCCAGTTGCCGTTCAGCGTAAGCGATTTCTCACACGCTGAGTCATTGCACAGCAGACGGAGTCTGGCGTTACCGGCGTTGTTATTTGGCTGGCGGATTTGCAGCTGCGTATTCGCTGGCAGAATAAATCCCAGCGCCTGGCGGTCGTGCTCGCGCCCCTTTTCAAATTTGATGTTATCCAGTCCGGGGGCCGCAGGCAGCGAATAACATGTTAGCGTGATTTCCTGAGTCATATAACCTCCATAAATAGGGAGGATGAACATAGCTTTTTATTTTTATTAATAAATACAGCAGGATAACGAAATGATATGTATTGAGCCGCTGTGAGGCATAGTGATGAAAAATGGTGGTAGCCGTGAGGCGGATGAGAGGGAGCAGCAGAGTGAGAGGGGCCCGAAATGAAGCCCCGGCAGCTTTTTTATTTGCGGGTAAGCTTGTCCAGATCGGCTTCGATTTCACTGATCTTATTCGCGACGACGCTTTCCAGGTGGCGCAAGTCGTCGAGGATCTTACGTTTGAGATCGAGTTCTGAGCGGTCGCGCTGGCAGATTTGGTCCAGCTCGTCAATCACATAGCGTAGGTTAGGGCTAATCTCCTGTACTTCTTTATAACCCTGACCGATGCCATCGGCCACCACCGTTTTACGCTGGCGTGGATACTTAAACTTCACGCTTTTAGCAAAGAATTCACCTCTATCCTTTTGAAAATAGATTTTCAGGATATCGTTATTGGCTTCTTGCCGCAGGCTGTAACGATCGATTTCCTCAGGATTGGTAATGCCCAGACTTTTTAGATTGTCATACATAGCGGTATCCTTCATCACACTATAACTTTTGAATAATTAACGAAAAGTTGGTTTTTCGCCACCAATGGATACAAAAAAAGCGCGGTTGATCGCAGAAGACGTCTCGGCAACGTCATGAGTAAAAGGGCGGTGGTTATTGATAGTTTAAGTAATTCAACGCGATATTCCGTTTATAGAGAAAGCGTTTGAGGTCAGTGTGGAAAATTGACCGGAGGTAGTGGTCGATAACCTTGAGAGGCGGAGTCTATGTCCGGAACGTATAATGCTACTATTCGCCGGGTGGTGATTTCCGCCTGGATAGGAAACTCCATTGAATATTATGATTTTCTATTATACGGCCTGGCAAGCGCGCTGGTATTTGGCCCGCTTTTTTTCCCTGGCGCCAGCCCATTGACTGCAACGTTATCTTCTTTTGCCAGTTTCGGCGTGGGATTTATTTCCCGGCCGCTGGGCGCGCTATTTTTTGGCAACAGGGGAGATACGCTTGGGCGTAAAAACACGTTATTAATCACGTTAGGGGGGATGGGCGCGGTCACGTTTCTCATCGGTTGCCTGCCTTCTTACGCCAGTATTGGCGCGCTGGCGCCTGCCTTACTGGTTATTCTGCGTTTTCTGCAGGGATTTATGGTTGGAGGCGAATGGGGAGGCGCCATGTTAATGGTCGTGGAATATGCTGCTGGAAAGCACCGGGGGCGGTTAAGCGCGCTATCGCAAACAGGAGGACTCACGGGACAATTATTGGCGACAGGCGCATTTATAGTCGTGACCCAATTACCGAAGGATGCGTTGTTATTGTGGGGATGGCGTATTCCTTTTCTGCTCAGTGCGCTTTTGGTGCTGCCTGGATTATATATGCGTCATCGTCTGGATGAGACGCCTGTCTTCCGTGCGTTTAAAAAGCAGCAGGCCATTAAGCATATGCAGCAAAAAGAAGAAAGGCCGGTGGTCAAAGTGGTACGAGAACAATGGCGCAGCATTTTGCTGATTATAATTCTACGTTTTGCGGAAAGCGTTCCCTTTTTTCTTGCCACCGTCTTCGCGGTTTCCTGGGCGACGACGCAGCTTGGGATTGCCAGCCTGACTATTCTGTACATTGTAATGTTCACCTGTCTGCTGGCGTATCCCATGCACGTGCTATTTGGCATCATGTCGGATCGGCGTGGCTGCCGTCAGGTGTATATTTTCGGCGCGCTTTTTGTCGCGGCAATGGCTTTTCCCTTTTTCTGGCTGCTGGAAAGCCGTTCGCTCATACTGATGACAATGGGCTACGTTCTGCTTATTAACATTGGTCATAATTCACTGAATGCCGTGCAACCTTCTTTTTTCGCCGGACTGTTTCATCCGCCTGTACGCTACAGCGGTTCATCAATTGGCGCTCAGTTGGGGGCGGTTGTGGCAGGGGGATTCACGCCGTTTATCGCTAAAGCGTTAAGCGCAGTCTATGATAACAGTTGGACTTTGGTTGCCGGTTATGTCGTTTTGACTGCGTTGGCTTCGGCATTTGCGGCAAAGATTGCGCCGGAAACCGTGTTACCGCATTCGCCGTAATGCAAAGGGGGGCTGTCGCCCCCGCTTTTCACTCGCTTAATCAATAGTGCGCAATAATTCGTTAATGCCCACTTTGCCACGCGTTTTGGCGTCGACTTTTTTCACGATCACCGCGCAGTACAAACTGTACTTACCGTCTTTTGACGGCAGGTTGCCGGAAACGACCACGGAGCCCGCCGGTACGCGGCCATAGTGAACTTCACCGGTTTCGCGATCGTAGATTTTGGTGCTCTGGCCGAGGTATACCCCCATGGAAATGACGGAACCTTCTTCGACAATGACGCCTTCCACGACTTCAGAACGCGCGCCAATAAAGCAGTTGTCTTCAATGATGGTCGGGTTAGCCTGCAGCGGCTCTAGTACGCCGCCGATACCCACGCCGCCGGAAAGGTGAACATTTTTACCAATCTGCGCGCAGGAACCCACCGTCGCCCAGGTATCAACCATGGTGCCTTCGTCAACGTAGGCGCCGATGTTAACGTAAGACGGCATCAGCACGGTGTTGCGGGCGATAAATGCGCCCTGACGAACGGCTGCAGGCGGAACGACGCGGAAGCCTTCTTTCTGAAAACGCGCTTCGTCGTAATCAGCGAATTTCATCGGGACTTTATCGAAGTAGCGGCTTTCCGCACCGTCGATAACCTGGTTATCGTTAATACGGAAAGAGAGCAGAACCGCTTTCTTCAACCACTGGTGAGTGACCCACTGACCGTCGATTTTTTCTGCGACACGCAGCGCGCCGGAATCAAGTAGAGAAATGACCTGGTTTACCGCCTCTCGGGTCACGGTATCTACATTAACCGGCGTAATATCGGCGCGGCGCTCAAAAGCGGTCTCAATAACGTTCTGTAACTGCTGCATTGTTAAACTCTTTCATATAAATAAACACACTACCCTTTATCGTTTGGATTGAGGGCCGCTGTCAACCGTTGTTGCACCTCAAGTTGCAGCACATTATTAAGTGCGCGCCGATCCGCTGTGGCGATTATGAATAAATCTTCTACTCGTTCACCAATGGTTGTAATTCGGGCGCCATGAAGCGAAATTCCCAGATCGGCAAAAATTTGTCCGACCCTGGCCAGCAGACCAGGTTGATCGAGCGCGATCAATTCCATGAATGATTTTCTGTCGGTATGGGTGGGCAAAAAATTGACTTCCGTTTCGACCGTAAAGTGCCGTAACTTTGCCGGTTGCCGACGCGGCTGCGGCGGCTGCCAGCTACGCTGCGTAATGGTCTGTTCAAGACCGGTGCGAATAACGTCATGGCGATCCGCCGCCAGCGGGCTGCCGTCTGGTTCCAGAACGATAAACGTATCCATTGCCATGCCGTCGCGAGTGGTAAAGATCTGCGCGTCATGGACGCTTAAATTACGCCTGTCCAGCTCGGCGCAGACGGCGGCAAACAGATAGGGTCTGTCCGGACTCCAGATAAAAATTTCGGTTCCGCCGCGCGTGGCTTGCGGACTGAGCAACACTAACGGTTGGCTCAGATCGTGCTGCAATAAATGGCGTGCGTGCCAGGCGAGCTGATTTGGACTATGACGAACAAAATAGTTAGCGCGACAGCGGGTCCAGATTTTGTGCAGCGCGGCTTCATCAATATTGTCCATTCGCAGCAGCGCCAGCGCCTGAAGCTGATGGTGACGCACGCGCTCACGCATATCCGGCGTATTTTGCATTCCACGTCTGAGCTGTTTTTCAGTGGCGAAGTACAGCTCGCGCAGCAGGCTCTGTTTCCAGCTATTCCACAAGGTTTCGTTGGTCGCGCAGATGTCCGCGACGGTCAGGCAGACCAGAAAACGCAGCCGTGTTTCGGTTTGCACCTCTTCGGCGAACTGCTTGATGACTTCCGGATCCTGGATGTCGCGGCGCTGGGCGGTGACTGACATCAGCAGGTGTTGGCGCACCAGCCAGGCGACCAGTTGCGTTTCGCGTGAGTTCAAACCGTGCAGTTCGGCGAAGGTGAGTACATCCTGCGCGCCCAGTACCGAATGGTCGCCGCCGCGTCCTTTCGCAATATCGTGGAACAGCGCGGCGATCAGGATCAGTTCCGGATGGGGAAGCCGCGGCCAGAGATCGACGCATAGCGGATGGCGCTGGCGCGTCTCTTCTTTCGCGAAGCTCTCCAGTTTGAGCATTACGCGGATGGTGTGTTCATCCACCGTGTATGCGTGGAACAGGTCAAACTGCATTTGTCCGACGATGTGCGACCACTGCGGCATATAAGCCCACAGTACGCTGTGGCGATGCATAGGCAGCAGGCCGCGGCTGACCGCGCCGGGATGGCGCAGCATACTAAGAAACAGAGTGCGCGCCTCCGGGATGTAACACAGCGGTTGGCTCAGGTGGCGGCGGGCGTGGCGCAAATGGCGTAACGTCGTAGAGTAGATGCCGGTGATCGCGCTATTGCGCACCATCATATAAAACATGCGCAGGATCGCTTGCGGTTCGCGGATAAACAGCGTGTCGTCACGCAGATCAATGAGCGTGCCGCGCAGTTGAAACTCATCGTCAACAGGACGTGGTTTTTCATCCGCAGGCAGCGCCAGAATCGCCTCGTCAAATAGCTGAAGCAGCATCTGATTAAGTTCGCTCACCCGGCGCGTAACCCGGAAGTAGTCTTTCATCATCCGCTCAACCGGATCATTGCCCTCGCCGCTGTAGTTAAGGCGTTGAGCGACGCTTAACTGGCGGTCGAATAGCAGGCGGTTATCGTAGCGGCTGACCACCAGATGTAGCGCAAAGCGAATGCGCCACAGGATATGCAGGCACTCGTTGAGCTCCGCGCGCTCTGCGGGGGTTAAAAAGCCGAATCCCACCATCTCATCGAGCGAGGTAGCGCCGAAGTGACGTCGGGCGACCCACTGCAATGTATGGATATCGCGCAGGCCGCCGGGGCTGCTTTTAATATCCGGCTCCAGATTATAGCTGGTGCCGTGATAGCGCTGGTGGCGCTGGTTCTGCTCTTCTACTTTGGCGGCGTAAAATTTGTCGGACGGCCAAAAACCTTCGCTGAAAATATGTTTTTGCAGTGCCAGAAACAGAGCAACATCACCGATCAGCAGGCGCGTTTCGATGAGGTTTGTCGCAACGGTTAAATCAGACAGACCTTCCAGCAGACACTCTTCCAGCGTACGTACGCTATGCCCGACATCCAGCTTGACGTCCCATAATAAAGTCAGCAGCTCGCCGACCTTTTGTGCCTGTTCATCGGGCAGCTTTTTGCGGCTTAAAATGAGCAGATCAATATCGGAAAGCGGATGCAGTTCGCCGCGTCCATAGCCGCCGACGGCGACCAGCGCCAGATCGGCAATCTGACCGAAACCGGCCTCAATCCACAGGCGTTGCAACAACTGGTCGATAAATTCGGTTCGGGCTTCAATAAGCTGTTCAGCACAAATGCCGCTGTCAAATGCCTCTCCCAGCCAGTGTTGAAAGATGTCGATGCGGGCTTTGATACCGGCGACGGTCAGTTCAGCGCGCGGCCAGACGCCAGGGTTTTGCGGCTGGTCAGGGAGGGTGGGGAGTGCGGTATTCGCGTGCTGTTCAGGAAGAGTATTCATATGCGCCACCCATTAAAAAGCCGGATAATGGCGTGAACGCCTTATCCGGCCTACGTATTTACTCTTCATCCTTCAAGTTGCTTCTACGTTGGCTGCGCTCGTTCACTCCAGTCACGTACTTATGTACGCTCCTGAAGATTCACTCTCTTGCCGCCTTGAGGCAACTCGAATGATTTTGAGTAAAGGTGTAATTTGTAGGCCTGATAAGATGCGAAGGCATCGCCATCAGGCAAAACATTATTCGTCGTGTGTGATGATCGCCGGGATGGTGTCATCTTTACGCAGCGTCAGAATTTCACAGCCGTTTTCCGTTACCACAATAGTATGCTCGTACTGAGCAGACAAGCTGCGGTCTTTGGTTTTTACCGTCCAGCCGTCTTTCATGGTGCGGATACGGTAATCCCCGGCGTTCAGCATCGGTTCAATGGTAAAGGTCATGCCAGGCTGCAACACGACGCCGCCATCGTCTGCATCATAATGCAGCACCTGCGGTTCTTCATGGAAGCCGCGACCAATACCGTGTCCGCAGTATTCACGTACCACGGAGAAACCTTCGCCTTCGGCATATTTCTGGATGGCGGCGCCAATGGTGCGCAGGCGGATGCCCGGTTTCACCATTTTGATGCCCAGATACAGGCTCTCTTGCGTGACGCGGCACAGACGCTCGCCCAGAATGGTCGGTTTGCCGACGATAAACATCTTCGAGGTATCGCCGTGGAATTCATCTTTAATCACGGTCACGTCGATGTTGACGATATCACCATCTTTCAAATGTTTAGCGTCATCCGGAATGCCGTGGCACACCACTTCATTAATAGAGATACAGACGGATTTCGGATAGCCGTGGTAGCCGAGGCAGGCGGAGATCGCGTGTTGTTCGTTAACGATGTAATCGTTACAGATACGGTCCAGTTCGCCGGTGGTGACGCCCGGTTTGATATACGGTTCGATCATTTCCAGCACTTCGGCTGCCAGACGGCCCGCGACGCGCATTTTTTCGATGTCTTCAGATGTCTTGATAGAGATAGCCATGAATTCTGTCCATCAGTGCCGATGATTTCGGCAATAATTGTGTAAGTGCTGACAATGGTATCAGTCAGGGGTGTACCCTGCCAAATTGAGAATCATTCTGAACTTCGCCTTTCGTGCCACAGGTGCGTTGGCGACATTTTTTCACCCCAGTCACTTATTAGCCGTAAGCTCCAGGGGATGCAAAAATTTGCCGCCTGCTTGTAACACGAAATTCATCGTTCAATTCAGCATTGAGTGCCAACAATTATTGGTGTCGGTGGCGTATTTGTGGTATAAAGCGCGCCGGACTTCCGATCCATTCGAAGACTACACACGATGAACGGGAGCGACAAATCTCACTTTGTGTAACAACACACACGTATCGGCACATATTCCGGGGTGCCCTTTGGGGTCGGTAATATGGGATACGTGGAGGCATAACCCCAACTTAATCTATAGAGGTTTTAAATCATGGCAACTGTTTCCATGCGCGACATGCTCAAGGCTGGTGTTCACTTTGGTCACCAGACCCGTTACTGGAACCCGAAAATGAAGCCTTTCATCTTCGGCGCGCGTAACAAAGTTCACATCATCAACCTTGAGAAAACTGTACCGATGTTCAACGAAGCTCTGGCTGAACTGAACAAGATCTCTGCTCGTAAAGGTAAAATCCTTTTCGTTGGTACTAAACGCGCTGCAAGCGAAGCGGTGAAAGAAGCTGCTAACAGCTGCGACCAGTTCTTCGTGAACCATCGCTGGCTGGGCGGTATGCTGACTAACTGGAAAACAGTTCGTCAGTCCATCAAACGTCTGAAAGACCTGGAAACTCAGTCTCAGGACGGTACTTTCGAAAAGCTGACCAAGAAAGAAGCGCTGATGCGTACTCGTGAGCTTGAGAAACTGGAAAACAGCCTGGGCGGTATCAAAGACATGGGCGGTCTGCCGGACGCTCTGTTCGTTATCGATGCTGACCACGAGCACATTGCTATCAAAGAAGCGAACAACCTGGGTATCCCGGTATTTGCTATCGTTGATACCAACTCTGATCCGGACGGCGTTGACTTCGTTATCCCGGGTAACGATGACGCAATCCGTGCTGTTAGCCTGTACCTGGGCGCTGTCGCTGCAACCGTTCGTGAAGGCCGTTCTCAGGATCTGGCTTCCCAGGCGGAAGAAAGCTTCGTAGAAGCCGAGTAATAAGGCTTGATAACTCCCTAAAATAGTTCGAGTTGCAGGAAGGCGGCAAGCTCGAGAATTCCCGGGAGCTTACATCAGTAAGTGACCGGGATGAGCGAGTGAAGGCAACGCACCTGCGGCTCGAAATATGAAGGGGAGAGCCCTTATAGACCAGGTAGTATCACGTTTGGTTAGGGGGCCTGTATATGGCCCCCTTTTTCACTTTTATATCTGTGCGGTTTGATGCCGGGCAGATCAAATCTTTCGAGGATTTTAGAATGGCTGAAATTACCGCATCCCTGGTAAAAGAGCTGCGTGAGCGTACTGGCGCAGGCATGATGGATTGCAAAAAAGCGCTGACTGAAGCGAATGGCGACATTGAGCTGGCAATCGAAAACATGCGTAAGTCCGGCGCTATCAAAGCGGCGAAAAAAGCAGGCAACGTGGCTGCTGACGGCGTAATCAAAACCAAAATCGACGGTAACGTCGCTTTCATTCTGGAAGTTAACTGCCAGACTGACTTCGTGGCTAAAGATGCTGGCTTCCAGGCATTTGCTGACAAAGTGCTGGACGCCGCTGTTGCTGGCAAAATCACTGACGTAGAAGTCCTGAAAGCGCAGTTCGAAGAAGAGCGCGTTGCTCTGGTAGCGAAAATTGGCGAGAACATCAACATTCGTCGCGTCGCTTCCCTGGAAGGCGACGTTCTGGGTTCTTACCAGCACGGTGCGCGCATCGGCGTTCTGGTTGCTGCTAAAGGCGCTGACGAAGAGCTGGTTAAACAGCTGGCGATGCACGTTGCGGCAAGCAAGCCGGAATTCGTTAAGCCGGAAGACGTGTCTGCTGACGTGGTAGAGAAAGAGTACCAGGTACAGCTGGACATCGCGATGCAGTCCGGTAAGCCGAAAGAAATCGCAGAGAAAATGGTTGAAGGCCGCATGAAGAAATTCACCGGCGAAGTTTCTCTGACTGGTCAGCCTTTCGTCATGGAACCGAGCAAATCTGTTGGCCAACTGCTGAAAGAGCACAACGCTGACGTGACTGGCTTCATCCGCTTTGAAGTGGGCGAAGGCATTGAGAAAGTCGAGACTGACTTTGCAGCAGAAGTTGCTGCGATGTCTAAGCAGTCCTGATTTTCCTGAGGAGCCGCCTGAGGGCGGCTTCTTTTTGCGCCTCTCTTGTAAAATCAGCCGACGCCTGGCGTCTGCGCTGAAATGCGACGTACAATGTCGCCGGAATTAACTCATATCAATCGTTGACAGTCTCAGGAAAGAAACATGGCTACCAATGCAAAACCCGTCTATAAACGCATTCTGCTTAAATTAAGCGGCGAAGCTCTGCAGGGTACGGAAGGCTTCGGTATTGATGCAAGCATACTGGATCGTATGGCTCAGGAGATCAAAGAACTGGTTGAACTGGGTATTCAGGTTGGTGTGGTGATTGGCGGTGGTAACCTGTTCCGTGGCGCAGGTCTGGCAAAAGCGGGGATGAACCGCGTTGTGGGCGACCACATGGGCATGTTGGCCACCGTCATGAACGGCCTGGCAATGCGTGATGCGCTTCACCGCGCCTATGTGAACGCCCGCCTGATGTCGGCAATTCCTTTAAACGGCGTATGCGACAACTACAGTTGGGCCGAGGCTATTAGCCTGCTGCGTAATAACCGTGTTGTGATTCTGTCTGCAGGTACGGGTAACCCGTTCTTCACTACCGACTCTGCGGCCTGTCTGCGCGGGATCGAAATTGAAGCGGATGTCGTACTGAAAGCGACCAAAGTGGATGGCGTATTCACTGCCGATCCGGCAAAAGATCCTTCCGCGACCATGTACGATCAGCTGACCTACAGCGAAGTGTTGGATAAAGAGCTGAAAGTGATGGATCTGGCGGCGTTCACGCTGGCTCGTGACCACAAACTGCCGATTCGTGTTTTCAACATGAACAAACCGGGCGCGCTGCGTCGTGTGGTGATGGGCGAAAAAGAAGGGACGTTAATCACGGAATAATTCCCGTGAGCGCCAAATACGGGTAAGATTCTGTTCTATTGACGGGTCTTATTACCTGGCAGAAATTAAACGAGACTATACTTAGCACATCTTTGTATTGTGTGACCGTCTGGTCTGACTGAGACTAGTTTTCAAGGATTCGTAACGTGATTAGCGATATCAGAAAAGATGCTGAAGTACGCATGGAAAAATGCGTTGAAGCGTTCAAAACCCAAATCAGCAAAGTGCGCACGGGTCGTGCTTCTCCCAGCCTGCTGGATGGTATTGTCGTAGAATACTATGGCACTCCGACCCCGCTGCGCCAGTTGGCAAGCGTAACAGTAGAAGACTCCCGTACCTTAAAAATTAACGTGTTTGACCGTTCTATGGGACCAGCCGTTGAAAAAGCGATCATGGCGTCAGACCTCGGTTTGAATCCAAGCTCTGCGGGCACCGACATTCGCGTTCCGCTGCCGCCGCTGACCGAAGAACGTCGTAAAGATCTGACGAAAATTGTCCGTGGCGAAGCGGAGCAGGCGCGTGTCGCCGTTCGTAACGTCCGCCGTGATGCGAACGATAAAGTAAAAGCTCTGCTGAAAGATAAAGCGATCAGTGAAGATGACGATCGTCGCTCTCAGGAAGAAGTACAGAAAATGACCGACGCGGCAATTAAGAAAGTTGATGCGGCGTTGGCAGATAAAGAAGCAGAACTGATGCAGTTCTGATTGATCTGTACGCAGATATAAACTCATTCCACCGCTAAACCTGGCGGATGAGTGGTGTACAAAGCGCCGCGCAGAAGACATTATCAGGTCTCCTGTGCGGCGTTTTGCTTTTTATTCCGTTTCAACACTTCTGGACGTTTCATGAAGCAATTAACCATTCTGGGCTCGACCGGCTCTATTGGTTGCAGCACACTGGACGTGGTGCGCCATAATCCTGATAGCTTCCGCGTTATCGCGCTGGTGGCGGGTAAAAATGTCGCCCGCATGGCGGAGCAGTGCCTGGAGTTCTCGCCGCGTTATGCCGTGATGGACGATACGTCGAGCGCAGAACAGCTCAAAATAATGCTTCAGCAGCATGGCAGCCGCACCGAGGTTCTGAGCGGTCAGCAGGCTGCCTGTGAGATGGCGGCGCTTGATGAGGTCGGGCATGTGATGGCGGCCATTGTGGGCGCGGCTGGTTTACTGCCGACCCTGGCGGCGATCCGCGCAGGGAAGACGATTCTGCTGGCGAATAAAGAATCGCTGGTGACCTGCGGGCGGCTGTTTATGGACGAAGTAAAACGCAGCAACGCCCGGCTTTTACCCGTCGATAGCGAACATAACGCGATTTTTCAGAGTTTGCCGCAATCTATTCAGCATAATCTGGGATACGCTGACCTTGAGCAAAATGGTGTAACGTCGATTTTGCTTACCGGGTCTGGTGGCCCGTTTCGTGAAACGCCAATGTGCGATCTGGCAGCGATGACGCCGGATCAGGCATGTCGTCATCCGAACTGGTCGATGGGGCGGAAAATCTCCGTCGACTCCGCCACCATGATGAATAAAGGTCTGGAATACATTGAAGCGCGTTGGTTATTTAATGCCAGCGCACGTCAGATGGAAGTGTTGATCCATCCGCAATCGGTCATTCATTCGATGGTGCGTTATCAGGACGGCAGCGTCCTGGCGCAGCTTGGAGAACCTGACATGCGTACGCCTATTGCGCATACGATGGCATGGCCGAATCGCGTCGCGTCCGGCGCGCAGCCGCTCGATTTTTGCAAACTCAGCGCGCTGACGTTTAGCGCGCCAGATTATCAGCGTTATCCATGCCTGAAGCTGGCGATGGAGGCGTTTGAGCAAGGTCAGGCGGCAACGACGGCGCTCAATGCGGCAAACGAAATCACCGTTGCCGCGTTTCTGGCGCAACAGATTCGTTTTACCGATATCGCCGGGCTCAATTTAGCGGTGCTGGAGAGGATGGATTTACAGGAACCGGCAAGCGTTGAGGACGTATTGCAGGTTGACGCCATCGCGCGTGAAGTAGCCAGAAAACAAGTGATACGGCTCTCACGCTGACGATTATCCCGCGACAGAAGATCGTGCTATTTGTTAGCGTTGGGCTTCGGTGATATAGTCTGCGCCACCTGATCGCAGGTTTTTGGCTTTTTTCGGTCAGGTTAGCCGTGGTTTTACACGGCTTTTTTGTGGATACACAAAATCATTCAGGACGCATCGGGACGGCAGGCGAATACGTTCCCGGCGTGCGCAGACAGCGCACGACAGGGGCGATGACGCGCAGCCATCCGCGAAGCGGACCGAAGAGAATGTGTATAAAGGCTTCAGTATTCCTGAGTACCGCTAAATCCTTTCAGGGACAAAAAACGCGTTATGTTGTCTGCAACTCAACCAGTAAGCGAAAATTTGCCAGCGCATGGCTGCCGTCATGTTGCAATAATTATGGATGGCAATGGTCGCTGGGCGAAAAAGCAAGGGAAGATCCGGGCCTTTGGGCATAAAGCCGGGGCGAAGTCCGTCCGGCGAGCGGTCTCTTTTGCTGCCAATAACGGTATTGATGCGTTAACGCTGTATGCCTTTAGTAGTGAAAACTGGAACCGACCGGCGCAGGAAGTGAGCGCGTTAATGGAGCTGTTTGTGTGGGCGCTGGATAGCGAAGTCAAAAGCCTGCACCGCCATAACGTTCGCCTGCGTATTATCGGCGATATCAGCCGATTCAACTCACGTTTACAAGAACGTATTCGCAAATCAGAAGCGCTTACCGCCCATAATACGGGTCTAACGCTGAATATCGCTGCGAATTACGGCGGACGTTGGGATATTGTCCAGGGAGTCCGACAACTGGCGGAACAGGTGCAGGCTGGAGTGCTGCGCCCCGATCAGATTGATGAAGAGAGACTAGGCCAGCAAATCTGTATGCATGAGCTGGCGCCTGTGGATTTAGTAATTAGGACTGGGGGAGAGCATCGCATTAGTAACTTTTTGCTTTGGCAAATTGCCTATGCCGAACTTTACTTTACGGATGTTCTTTGGCCCGATTTCGATGAACAAGACTTTGAAGGTGCGCTGCATGCCTTTGCTAATCGAGAGCGTCGTTTCGGCGGTACCGAGCCTGGTGATGACAAAGCCTGATGGGGGTTGCTTTTGCTGAAGTATCGCCTGATTTCTGCTTTTGTGTTAATACCCGCGGTCATCGCTGCGCTTTTTTTATTGCCGCCGGTGGGGTTCGCCATTATTACGCTGGTTGTCTGTATGCTGGCCGCGTGGGAATGGGGACAGTTAAGCGGTTTCGCCGCGCGTTCACAGCGGGTTTGGCTGGCGGTGCTGTGTGGTCTGTTATTGGCGCTGATGCTATTTTTGTTGCCTGAGTATCATCACAACATTCGTCAACCGCTGGTTGAGATGTCGCTTTGGGCATCGTTAGGATGGTGGGTTGTCGCGCTACTGCTGGTGCTATTTTATCCCGGTTCGGCGACAATCTGGCGCAACTCAAAAACATTGCGTCTCATTTTCGGTTTGTTAACTATCGTGCCATTTTTCTGGGGCATGCTGGCGCTGCGCGCCTGGCACTATGACGAGAATCATTACAGTGGCGCAATATGGCTACTCTATGTCATGATCCTGGTCTGGGGAGCGGACTCTGGCGCGTATATGTTTGGTAAATTATTTGGCAAACATAAGCTGGCGCCGAAGGTTTCCCCGGGTAAAACCTGGCAAGGGTTTATCGGCGGGCTTGCTACGGCTGCCGTGATCTCATGGGGTTACGGTATGTGGGCGAATCTGAATGTTGCGCCTGTTATCTTGCTGATTTGCTCTGTGGTGGCGGCTCTGGCTTCTGTACTGGGCGACCTCACCGAGAGTATGTTTAAGCGCGAAGCAGGAATTAAGGATAGCGGCCACTTGATTCCAGGCCATGGCGGCATTCTGGACCGAATTGACAGCCTGACGGCTGCCGTACCGGTCTTTGCTTGCCTGTTGTTACTGGTGTTCAGGACGCTCTAACGGAAGGTTTTATGCTGAGTATTCTCTGGAATCTGGCTGCATTCATCATCGCACTGGGCGTGCTGATCACTGTGCATGAATTTGGTCATTTCTGGGTTGCCCGGCGCTGCGGTGTGCGAGTTGAGCGCTTTTCCATCGGTTTTGGCAAAGCGCTCTGGCGTCGTACCGATCGGTACGGCACCGAGTATGTCATCGCCCTGATCCCGCTGGGCGGCTACGTCAAAATGCTGGATGAACGCGCCGAACCGGTAGCGCCGGAATTGCGTCGTCACGCCTTCAATAACAAAACGGTGGGCCAGCGCGCCGCAATTATTGCCGCAGGTCCGGTTGCGAACTTCATTTTTGCTATCTTTGCTTACTGGCTGGTCTTTATCATCGGCGTCCCTGGCGTTCGTCCGGTCATTGGCGAAATAACGCCCAACTCGATTGCTGCGCAGGCGCAAATTGCGCCTGGTACGGAACTTAAAGCTGTTGATGGTATCGAAACCCCTGATTGGGATGCCGTGCGTTTACAACTGGTGTCCAAAATTGGCGATCAGCAGACGACGGTGAGCGTCGCGCCGTTTGGCAGCGACCAGCGGCAGGACAAAACGCTTGATTTACGTCACTGGGCATTTGAGCCTGATAAGCAAGATCCTGTATCTTCTTTAGGGATTCGGCCCCGCGGGCCACAGATTGAACCGGTACTGTCAGAAGTGCAGGCGAATTCCGCAGCCAGTAAAGCGGGTTTGCAAGCGGGCGACAGGATCGTTAAAGTCGATGGTCAGCCGTTAACGCAGTGGATGAAATTCGTGACGTTTGTACGCGATAATCCCGGTAAGCCGTTAGCGTTAGAGATTGAAAGGCAGGGGAGCGCCTTGTCGTTGACGTTAACGCCGGATACGAAATCGGTTAACGGAAAGGCGGAAGGGTTTGCAGGCGTGGTGCCTAAAATTATTCCTCTGCCGGAAGAGTACAAGACTATACGCCAGTATGGGCCTTTTAGCGCCATCCTCGAAGCCACGGATAAGACGTGGCAGTTGATGAAGCTGACGGTCAGTATGCTGGGTAAATTGATAACCGGTGATGTGAAACTGAACAACCTCAGTGGGCCGATTTCTATCGCTCAGGGGGCTGGGATGTCAGCGGAGTTCGGGGTGATTTATTACCTGATGTTCCTTGCGCTAATCAGCGTGAACTTAGGGATAATCAACCTGTTTCCGCTGCCCGTTCTTGACGGGGGTCATCTGCTGTTCCTGGCGATTGAAAAGCTTAAGGGCGGGCCGGTATCCGAGCGGGTTCAAGACTTTAGTTATCGCATTGGCTCGATTTTGCTGGTGTTGTTAATGGGGCTTGCACTTTTCAATGATTTCTCTCGGTTGTAAGAGAGTTAGTTAGGAAGAACGCATAATAACGATGGCGATGAAAAAGTTGCTCATAGCGTCGCTGCTGTTCAGCAGCGCCACCGTATACGGTGCTGAAGGGTTCGTAGTGAAGGACATTCATTTCGAAGGCCTGCAGCGAGTCGCCGTTGGTGCGGCTCTCCTCAGTATGCCGGTGCGCACAGGCGACACGGTTAATGATGAAGATATCAGTAACACCATTCGCGCTCTGTTCGCCACCGGCAACTTTGAGGACGTCCGCGTCCTGCGCGATGGTAATACCCTTCTGGTTCAGGTAAAAGAACGTCCGACCATTGCCAGCATCACTTTCTCCGGGAACAAGTCGGTGAAAGATGACATGCTCAAGCAAAACCTCGAAGCGTCTGGCGTACGTGTTGGCGAGTCTCTGGATCGCACCACGCTGTCTGATATCGAAAAAGGTCTGGAAGACTTTTACTATAGCGTAGGTAAATACAGCGCCAGCGTTAAGGCGGTCGTCACGCCGCTGCCGCGCAACCGTGTTGATCTTAAACTGGTGTTCCAGGAGGGCGTATCGGCGAAGATCCAACAGATCAACATCGTCGGTAACCATGCCTTTAGCACCGAAGAACTCATTTCTCATTTCCAGTTGCGTGACGAAGTGCCGTGGTGGAACGTCGTCGGCGATCGTAAATACCAGAAACAGAAGCTGGCGGGCGACCTTGAAACCTTGCGTAGCTACTATCTGGATCGCGGCTACGCGCGTTTCAATATTGACTCCACGCAAGTGAGTCTGACGCCGGATAAGAAAGGGATCTACATCACCGTCAATATCACCGAAGGCGATCAGTACAAGCTTTCCGGGGTTCAGGTAAGCGGTAACCTGGCCGGACATTCCGCTGAAATTGAGAACCTGACGAAAATTGAACCGGGCGAGCTCTATAACGGCACCAAAGTGACCAAAATGGAAGATGACATCAAAAAGCTTCTGGGTCGCTATGGTTACGCCTATCCGCGCGTGCAGTCACAGCCTGAAATTAACGATGCTGACAAAACCGTAAAACTGCGCGTGAACGTCGATGCGGGCAACCGTTTCTACGTGCGTAAGATCCGCTTTGAAGGCAACGATACCTCAAAAGATTCCGTTCTGCGCCGTGAAATGCGCCAGATGGAAGGGGCGTGGCTGGGCAGCGACCTGGTTGACCAGGGGAAAGAGCGTCTGAACCGTCTCGGCTTCTTTGAAACCGTCGACACCGACACGCAGCGCGTTCCGGGTAGCCCGGATCAGGTTGATGTGGTGTACAAGGTGAAAGAGCGCAACACCGGTAGCTTCAACTTCGGTATCGGTTACGGTACAGAAAGCGGCGTGAGCTTCCAGGCCGGCGTTCAGCAGGACAACTGGTTAGGTACCGGTTATTCCGTGGGGATTAACGGCACCAAAAACGACTACCAGACCTACAGCGAACTGTCCGTTACTAACCCATACTTTACCGTTGACGGCGTGAGCCTCGGTGGTCGTATCTTCTATAACGACTTCCAGGCGGACGATGCGGATCTATCCGACTATACCAACAAGAGTTACGGTACGGATGTGACGCTTGGCTTCCCCATCAACGAGTACAACACGTTGCGTGCTGGTTTAGGGTATGTGCATAACTCCCTGTCCAATATGGAACCGCAGGTTGCAATGTGGCGTTATCTGGCATCAATGGGTCAGTATCCGAGTACTAATGATCAGGATAATAGTTTTAGCACTGATGACTTCACCTTTAACTACGGCTGGACCTACAACAAACTAGACCGTGGTTACTTCCCGACGGAAGGTACGCGTATCAACCTGACGGGTAAGGTGACGATTCCGGGATCGGATAACGAATACTATAAAGCGACGTTGGATACCGCGACCTATGTACCGATCGATAACGATCATAAGTGGGTCATTCTGGGCCGTACCCGCTTTGGTTATGGCGATGGTTTAGGCGGTAAAGAAATGCCGTTCTATGAGAACTTCTATGCCGGTGGTTCCAGTACCGTTCGTGGCTTCCAGTCCAATACCATTGGTCCTAAGGCGGTCTATTATCCCTATAACCCTAAAAATTACGATGCTGATGAAGACTACGATTGCGCGACGCAGGACGGCGCAAAAGATATGTGTAAGTCGGATGATGCGGTAGGGGGTAACGCGATGGCGGTCGCCAGCCTGGAATTTATCACGCCGACGCCGTTTATCAGCGAGAAATATGCTAATTCGGTCCGTACTTCTTTCTTCTGGGATATGGGGACCGTCTGGGATACTAACTGGGATTCCAGCCAGTATTCTGGTTATCCGGACTACAGCGATCCGAGCAACATCCGTATGTCCGCGGGTATCGCATTACAATGGATGTCCCCATTGGGGCCGTTGGTCTTCTCCTACGCCCAGCCGTTTAAAAAGTACGATGGAGACAAAGCCGAGCAGTTCCAGTTTAACATTGGTAAAACCTGGTAATTGTTCACTGCAAAGGAATGCATTGGTAGTGTAGCGATGACTTTTGGCGATGCCCCCAGGGATCGCCAGGCCACGCAAAGAGCTGTACCTTCGGGTGCAAATGGGATGGTAAGGAGTTTATTGTGAAAAAGTGGTTATTAGCTGCAGGTCTTGGTTTGGCGATGGTAACGTCCGCACAGGCTGCTGACAAAATTGCAATCGTCAACATGGGTAATCTGTTCCAACAGGTTGCGCAGAAGACGGGTGTATCCAATACACTGGAAAACGAATTTAAAGGCCGTGCGGCTGAACTGCAAAAAATGGAAACTGATCTGCAATCTAAAATGCAGCGTCTGCAATCCATGAAAGCAGGTAGCGATCGTACTAAGCTGGAAAAAGACGTGATGTCTCAGCGCCAGACTTTCGCGCAAAAAGCGCAGGCTTTTGAGAAAGATCGCGCTCGTCGTTCCAACGAAGAACGCAACAAACTGGTGACTCGTATCCAGACTGCAGTGAAAAAAGTGGCTAACGACCAGAGTATCGATCTGGTGGTAGACGCAAACACCGTTGCTTACAACAGCAGCGATGTGAAAGACATCACCGCTGACGTACTGAAACAGGTTAAATAAGTAATGCCTTCAATTCGACTGGCTGACTTAGCAGAACAGTTGGATGCAGAATTACACGGTGATGGCGATATCGTCATCACCGGCGTTGCGTCCATGCAATCTGCAACAACAGGCCACATTACGTTTATGGTAAATCCTAAGTACCGTGAACACTTAGGTTTATGCCAGGCTTCTGCGGTTGTCATGACGCAGGACGATCTTCCTTTTGCTAAGAGCGCGGCGCTGGTAGTTAAAAATCCCTACCTGACCTACGCGCGCATGGCGCAAATTTTAGATACTACGCCGCAGCCCGCGCAGAATATCGCGCCAAGCGCCGTGATTGATGCGACGGCAACGCTGGGTAGCAATGTTTCAGTCGGCGCGAATGCGGTGATTGAATCTGGCGTACAACTGGGCGATAACGTGGTTATCGGCGCAGGCTGTTTCGTCGGAAAAAATAGCAAAATCGGGGCGGGTTCACGCTTGTGGGCGAACGTAACGATTTACCACGACATTCAGATCGGTGAGAATTGCCTGATCCAGTCCAGTACGGTGATCGGCGCGGACGGTTTTGGCTACGCTAACGATCGTGGCAACTGGGTGAAGATCCCACAACTGGGCCGGGTCATTATTGGCGATCGTGTCGAGATCGGCGCTTGTACCACCATTGACCGTGGCGCGTTGGATGATACTGTTATTGGCAATGGCGTGATTATTGATAATCAGTGCCAGATTGCACATAACGTCGTGATTGGCGACAATACGGCAGTTGCCGGTGGCGTCATTATGGCGGGTAGCCTGAAGATTGGCCGTTACTGCATGATTGGCGGCGCCAGCGTGATCAATGGGCATATGGAAATATGCGACAAAGTCACGGTAACTGGCATGGGTATGGTGATGCGTCCCATCACGGAGCCGGGCGTCTACTCCTCAGGCATTCCGCTGCAACCTAACAAAGTATGGCGTAAAACTGCTGCACTGGTGATGAACATTGATGATATGAGCAAGCGTCTCAAAGCGATTGAGCGCAAGGTTAATCAACAAGACTAACGTTCCGCCTTGTAGTTGCCATTCTTTTCCGGCCTGTCACATTCATACGATTGCGGCAGGCCGTGTTATTATTGCCTTTTTGTATATTTGGACAGGAAGAGTATTTTGACTACTAACACTCATACTCTGCAGATTGAAGAGATTTTAGAGCTTCTGCCGCACCGTTTTCCGTTTTTACTGGTCGATCGCGTGCTGGACTTTGAAGAAGGTCGTTTTCTGCGTGCGGTGAAAAATGTCTCCGTCAACGAGCCGTTTTTCCAGGGACACTTCCCGGGCAAACCGATTTTGCCAGGCGTGCTGATTCTGGAAGCGATGGCGCAGGCAACCGGTATTCTGGCGTTTAAAAGCGTTGGTAAACTGGAACCTGGCGAACTGTATTATTTCGCGGGTATTGATGAAGCGCGCTTTAAGCGTCCGGTGGTGCCAGGCGATCAGATGATCATGGAAGTCACTTTCGAGAAAACGCGCCGTGGCCTGACCCGCTTTAAAGGGGTTGCGCTGGTCGACGGTAAAGTTGTGTGCGAAGCAACCATGATGTGTGCTCGTAGCCGGGAGGCCTGATTCGTGATTGATAAATCCGCCTTTATTCATCCTACCGCCATTGTGGAAGACGGCGCTGTAATTGGCGCTAATGCCCACATTGGTCCCTTTTGTATTGTTGGGCCGCAGGTCGAAATTGGTGAGGGAACCGTACTGAAGTCTCATGTGGTCGTGAATGGTCAAACCAAAATCGGCCGCGACAACGAGATTTATCAGTTTGCCTCTATCGGTGAAGTGAACCAGGATCTGAAATATGCGGGTGAGCCGACCCGTGTGGAAATTGGCGATCGTAACCGCATCCGCGAAAGCGTCACCATTCATCGTGGAACAGTGCAGGGCGGTGGGTTGACGAAGGTGGGTAGCGATAACCTGCTGATGATCAATGCGCATGTCGCACATGATTGTACGGTAGGTAATCGCTGTATCCTCGCCAACAACGCCACGCTGGCGGGGCACGTATCAGTCGATGATTTTGCGATCATCGGCGGTATGACGGCAGTTCATCAATTCTGCATTATCGGTGCGCATGTGATGGTCGGCGGCTGCTCCGGCGTGGCTCAGGATGTCCCTCCGTATGTGATTGCGCAGGGTAACCATGCGACGCCGTTCGGGGTAAATATCGAAGGGCTGAAGCGTCGCGGCTTTAGCCGTGAAGGGCTGGTGGCGATTCGTAATGCCTACAAACTGTTGTACCGCAGTGGTAAAACGCTCGACGAAGCGAAGCTGGAAATCGCTGAACTTGCTGAAAAGCATCCGGAAGTGAAGGCGTTTACCGAGTTCTTTGAGCGTTCAACGCGCGGTCCGATTCGTTAATGGCGGCACAGCGTCCTTTAACGATTGCCCTGGTCGCCGGTGAAACGTCCGGCGATATTCTTGGCGCAGGCTTAATTCGTGCGCTGAAAGCGCGCGTACCCAACGCCCGCTTTGTGGGCGTTGCGGGGCCGCGTATGCAGGCCGAAGGGTGTGAAGCCTGGTACGAAATGGAAGAGCTGGCGGTCATGGGCATTGTTGAAGTGCTCGGTCGTTTACGCCGTTTGTTGCATATCCGCGCCGATCTGACCCGTCGTTTTACCGAACTCAAGCCCGATGTCTTTGTCGGGATTGATGCCCCTGATTTCAACATTACCCTCGAAGGTAATCTGAAAAAACAAGGGATTAAGACCATTCATTATGTCAGCCCGTCTGTTTGGGCCTGGCGACAGAAACGCGTTTTCAAAATAGGCAGATCCACCCATATGGTGTTGGCTTTTCTGCCTTTCGAAAAAGCGTTTTACGATAAATTTAACGTCCCGTGCCGCTTTATCGGTCACACCATGGCGGATGCCATGCCGCTGGACCCGGATAAAAATGCGGCGCGCGACGTGCTGGGTATCCCGCATGACGCCCATTGTCTGGCGCTACTGCCTGGCAGCCGTGGCGCGGAAGTGGAAATGCTCAGCGCAGACTTCCTGAAAACCGCACAATTGCTGCGACAGCGCTATCCCGATCTGGAAGTGGTAGTGCCGCTGGTGAACGCGAAACGCCGCGAGCAGTTTGAAAAAATTAAAGCGGAGGTTGCGCCGGATCTCGCCGTTCATTTGCTGGACGGCATGGCGCGCGAGGCGATGATCGCCAGCGACGCGGCTCTGCTGGCCTCAGGCACGGCGGCGCTGGAGTGTATGCTGGCAAAATGCCCGATGGTAGTGGGATATCGTATGAAGCCCTTCACTTTCTGGCTGGCGAAACGTCTGGTGAAAACGGAGTATGTGTCTTTGCCTAACCTGCTGGCGGGAAGAGAATTAGTCAAAGAGCTGTTGCAGGAAGAGTGCGAACCGCAAAAACTCGCCGAAGCGCTGTTGCCGCTACTGGCGAACGGTAAAACCAGCCATGCGATGCACGACACCTTCCGTGAACTGCATCAGCAGATCCGCTGTAATGCCGATGAGCAGGCGGCAGATGCCGTCCTGGAGTTAGCACAATGATCGAATTTGTTTATCCACACACCCATTTAGTGGCGGGTGTGGATGAAGTGGGCCGTGGCCCGCTGGTGGGCGCCGTAGTGACCGCCGCCGTGATCCTCGATCCGGCTCGTCCGATCGTCGGTCTGAATGATTCCAAAAAATTGTCTGAAAAGCGTCGTCTGTCATTGTATGACGAGATTAAAGAAAAGGCGTTAAGCTGGAGTCTGGGACGCGCGGAAGCGCATGAAATTGATGAGCTGAATATTTTGCACGCTACCATGCTCGCCATGCAGCGCGCTGTCGCTGGTCTGCATATTGCGCCAGAATATGTGCTGATCGACGGCAATCGCTGTCCGGCGCTGCCTGTGCCGTCAATGGCCGTGGTGAAAGGAGACAGCCGCGTGGCGGAGATTAGCGCGGCGTCTATTCTGGCGAAAGTCACCCGCGACGCAGAAATGGCGGCGCTGGATATCGTTTTTCCTCAGTATGGCTTTGCGCAGCACAAAGGCTATCCAACCGCTTTTCATCTGGAAAAGTTGGCACAGTATGGCGCGACGGCGCACCACCGACGCAGTTTTGCGCCTGTTAAACGCGCTCTGGGACTTGTGTCCTGATTCTTGTATCGAGAAATCTGAAGATGTCTGAACCACGTTTCGTTCACCTGCGGGTGCACAGCGACTACTCTATGATCGATGGGCTGGCGAAGACCGGGCCGCTGGTGAAAAAGGCGGCCTCATTAGGTATGCCTGCGCTGGCGATCACCGATTTTACCAACCTCTGCGGTCTGGTGAAGTTCTACGGAGCGGGTCATGGCGCGGGCATTAAACCCATCGTCGGGGCGGACTTTAACGTTCACAACGAACTGCTGGGAGATGAGCTGACTCATCTGACGGTACTGGCGGCGAATAATACGGGATACCAGAACCTGACGTTGCTGATCTCGAAAGCGTATCAGCGCGGCTACGGCGCGGCAGGCCCGATTATCGAGCGCGACTGGCTGGTAGAGCTTAAAGAAGGTTTGATCCTGCTTTCCGGCGGGCGCATGGGCGACGTAGGCCGCTGTCTGCTACGCGGCAACCAGGCGCTGGTGGAGGAGTGCGTTGCTTTCTATGAAGCGCATTTTCCCGATCGCTACTTTCTGGAACTGATCCGTACCGGCAGACAGGATGAAGAGACCTATCTCCATGCTGCGGTTGAATTGGCTGAGGCACGTGGTTTGCCGGTTGTCGCGACAAACGATGTCCGTTTTCTTGAAAGCGATGATTTTGACGCCCATGAAATTCGTGTCGCGATCCACGACGGTTTCACGCTTGACGATCCTAAGCGTCCGCGCAATTACTCGCCGCAGCAATATATGCGCAGCATCGATGAGATGTGCGAACTGTTCGCCGATATTCCGGAGGCGCTGGAAAATACGGTGGAGATTGCCAAACGCTGCAACGTAACGGTGCGTCTGGGTGAATATTTCCTGCCGCAGTTCCCGACCGGCGATATGACCACCGAAGATTATCTGGTCAAAAAATCGAAAGAGGGGCTCGAAGAACGTCTGGCTTTCCTGTTTCCGGACGAAGAAGAGCGCAAAAAGCGTCGCCCGGAATATGACGAGCGTCTGGATATTGAACTACAAGTTATCAACCAGATGGGGTTCCCTGGCTACTTCCTCATCGTGATGGAGTTTATCCAGTGGTCAAAAGATAACGGCGTGCCGGTAGGGCCGGGACGTGGCTCCGGGGCCGGTTCGCTGGTGGCCTACGCGCTGAAAATTACCGACCTTGATCCGCTGGAATTTGACCTGCTGTTCGAACGTTTCCTGAACCCGGAACGTGTCTCGATGCCTGACTTCGACGTTGACTTCTGTATGGAGAAACGCGACCAGGTGATTGAGCACGTCGCAGACATGTACGGGCGTGATGCGGTATCGCAAATTATCACCTTCGGTACGATGGCGGCGAAAGCCGTTATCCGCGATGTGGGCCGAGTGCTGGGGCATCCGTACGGTTTTGTCGATCGTATCTCGAAGCTGGTGCCGCCCGATCCGGGCATGACGCTGGCAAAAGCCTTTGAAGCGGAACCGCAACTGCCGGAAATTTACGAGGCGGATGAAGAGGTCAGAGCGCTGATCGATATGGCGCGTAAGCTTGAAGGCGTCACGCGTAACGCCGGTAAACACGCTGGCGGCGTGGTCATCGCGCCGACCAAAATTACCGACTTTGCGCCGCTGTACTGCGATGAAGAGGGCAAGCATCCGGTTACCCAGTTTGATAAAAGCGACGTGGAATATGCCGGGCTGGTGAAGTTCGACTTCCTCGGCTTGCGTACGCTGACTATCATCAACTGGGCGCTGGAGATGATCAACAAGCGGCGGGCGAAGAATGGCGAGCCGCCGCTGGATATCGCCGCCATTCCGCTGGACGATAAAAAAAGCTTCGACATGCTGCAGCGCTCGGAAACCACGGCGGTCTTCCAGCTTGAATCGCGCGGCATGAAAGATCTGATCAAACGTCTGCAGCCGGACTGCTTTGAAGATATGATCGCACTGGTGGCCCTGTTCCGTCCCGGCCCGTTGCAGTCAGGGATGGTAGATAACTTTATCGACCGTAAGCACGGTCGTGAAGAACTCTCTTACCCGGACGTTCAGTGGCAGCATGAAAGCCTGAAGCCGGTACTGGAGCCGACTTACGGCATCATTCTGTATCAGGAACAGGTGATGCAGATTGCCCAGGTACTTTCCGGGTATACTCTCGGCGGCGCGGATATGCTGCGTCGTGCGATGGGTAAGAAAAAGCCGGAAGAGATGGCCAAACAGCGTTCCGTTTTTGAAGAGGGCGCGAAAAAGAACGGTATCGACGGCGAACTGGCGATGAAAATCTTTGACCTGGTGGAGAAATTCGCCGGTTACGGGTTTAACAAATCGCACTCCGCCGCTTATGCGCTGGTTTCTTATCAGACGCTATGGCTAAAGGCGCACTATCCGGCTGAATTTATGGCGGCGGTGATGACTGCCGATATGGACAACACCGAGAAGGTCGTCGGCCTGGTGGACGAGTGCTGGCGGATGGGACTGAAAATTCTGCCGCCGGATATTAACTCCGGATTGTACCATTTCCACGTTAACGATGAGGGCGAGATCGTCTACGGCATCGGCGCGATCAAAGGCGTCGGCGAAGGGCCGATCGAAGCGATCATCGACGCGCGTAATCAGGGCGGCTATTTCCGCGAACTGTTTGATCTGTGCGCGCGGACCGACACCAAAAAGCTCAACCGCCGGGTGCTGGAAAAGCTGATCATGTCCGGGGCGTTCGACCGCCTGGGGCCGCACCGCGCCGCGCTGATGAACTCATTGGGCGATGCGCTGAAAGCCGCCGACCAGCACGCCAAAGCGGAAGCTATCGGTCAGGCGGATATGTTCGGCGTACTGGCGGAAGAGCCGGAGCAAATCGAGCAATCCTATGCCAGCTGCCAGCCGTGGCCGGAGCAGGTGGTGTTAGATGGGGAACGTGAAACGTTGGGGCTGTACCTGACGGGCCACCCTATCAATCAGTATTTAAAAGAAATTGAGCGCTATGTCGGCGGGGTAAGGCTCAAAGACATGCATCCGACAGAACGTGGTAAAGTCACCACGGCTGCGGGGCTCGTGATTGCCGCAAGGGTTATGGTCACCAAGCGCGGCAATCGTATCGGCATCTGTACGCTGGATGACCGTTCCGGGCGTCTGGAAGTGATGTTATTTACCGACGCGCTGGATAAATACCAGCAGTTGCTGGAAAAAGACCGCATACTTATCGTCAGCGGACAGGTCAGCTTTGATGACTTCAGCGGGGGGCTTAAAATGACCGCCCGCGAAGTGATGGATATTGACGAAGCTCGCGAAAAATACGCTCGCGGGCTTGCTATCTCGCTGACGGACAGGCAAATTGATGACCAGCTTTTAAACCGACTCCGTCAGTCTCTGGAACCCCACCGCTCGGGGACCATTCCAGTACATCTCTACTATCAGAGGGCGGATGCGCGTGCGCGGCTGCGTTTTGGCGCAACGTGGCGTGTCTCTCCGAGCGATCGTTTACTTAACGATCTGCGTGGCCTCATTGGTTCGGAGCAGGTGGAACTGGAGTTTGACTAATACAGGAATACTATGAGTCTGAATTTCCTTGATTTTGAACAGCCGATAGCAGAGCTGGAAGCGAAAATCGATTCTCTGACTGCGGTAAGCCGCCAGGATGAGAAACTGGATATTAATATCGATGAAGAAGTCCATCGCCTGCGCGAAAAAAGCGTAGAACTGACGCGCAAAATCTTCGCCGATCTCGGCGCATGGCAGGTAGCCCAACTGGCGCGCCATCCGCAGCGTCCGTACACCCTGGATTATGTCCGTCTGGCGTTTGATGAGTTTGATGAGCTGGCGGGCGATCGCGCCTATGCGGATGACAAAGCCATCGTCGGCGGTATCGCGCGTCTGGAAGGGCGACCGGTGATGATCATTGGTCATCAGAAGGGTCGTGAAACCAAAGAAAAAATTCGTCGTAACTTTGGCATGCCTGCGCCGGAAGGCTACCGCAAAGCGCTGCGCCTGATGGAAATGGCTGAACGCTTCAACATGCCGATTATCACCTTCATCGACACCCCGGGCGCTTACCCTGGCGTGGGCGCGGAAGAGCGTGGTCAGTCTGAAGCTATCGCCCGCAACCTGCGTGAGATGTCTCGTCTGAACGTACCGGTCATCTGCACCGTGATTGGCGAAGGCGGCTCCGGCGGCGCATTGGCGATTGGCGTGGGTGATAAAGTGAATATGCTGCAATACAGCACCTATTCCGTTATCTCCCCGGAAGGTTGCGCCTCTATTTTGTGGAAGAGCGCCGACAAAGCGCCATTGGCTGCTGAAGCGATGGGTATCATCGCGCCGCGTCTGAAAGAGCTGAAGCTAATCGATTCCATCATTCCGGAGCCGCTGGGCGGCGCGCACCGTAATCCGGAAGCGATGGCGGCGTCGCTAAAAGCGCAGCTGCTGGAAGATTTAGCCGATCTCGATGTGTTAAGCACCGATGATTTAAAAAACCGTCGTTACCAGCGTTTGATGAGCTACGGTTACGCCTAATCATTTACCTCATTTTCCCAGGAGGCCGGATAATCCGGCCTCTTTTTTTTGGACGAGGAAAAATGAGACGCCGATGAGTTGATGTGATTAAACGCAACAGCATGTTCTCCCTGACACTGTAGCAACTGCCAGGCGTGTGGCCAGGGCAGGCAGTGAACTACCCTTCAAGGAGAAAATTATGGGATTGCAAAAAACACTGGCGCTCAGCGCCGTGGCGGCAGGAATCATGTTGAGCTTATCCGGTGCGCAGGCCGCGCCGCTGCTTAGCAGTAGTGAGCCAATGACCATCAACGCCAGCGATCTGGCGGCGAAAGAGAAAGCGCTGACGGATTTTCCGTTAATGGAGGCAGTGAAATCCTCTATCCAGACGTTGGATAACAGCGCGGTCGAACAAATCGAACCGGGGCGCGCCGCTAATCCGGCAAACGTAAAACGCGTTGAAAGTATTCTGAAAGAGGCCGACTGGGATTATCTGTTCCCGATGCGCGCGCCGGAATACACTTACTCTAACTTCCTGAAAGCGATAGGTAAATTCCCGGCGGTTTGTGGTACCTACACCGATGGACGCGATAGCGACGCTATCTGCCGTAAAACCCTGGCTACTATGTTTGCGCATTTTGCCCAGGAGACGGGCGGTCACGAAAGCTGGCGTGACATTCCGGAATGGCGTCAGGCGCTGGTCTATCTGCGCGAAGTCGGCTGGACAGAAGGGCAGAAAGGCGGCTACAACGGCGAATGTAACCCGGATGTATGGCAGGGCCAGACCTGGCCGTGCGGTAAAGATAAGGACGGCGATTTCCTCAGCTATTTTGGTCGCGGGGCAAAACAGCTTTCTTATAACTACAACTATGGGCCTTTCTCTGACGCGATGTATGGCGACGTTCGCCCTCTGCTGGATAAACCCGAGCTGGTGGCGGATACCTGGATGAACCTGGCGAGCGCCGTCTTCTTCTTTGTGTATCCGCAGCCGCCGAAGCCGTCTATGCTACATGTGATTGACGGTACCTGGCAGCCAAACGATCGCGATAAAGCAAACGGCCTGGTATCAGGTTTCGGCGTCACCATTCAAATCATCAATGGCGGCGTGGAGTGCGGCGGCGCAGATGAGAATGCGCAGTCGCTTAACCGTATCGCCTACTACAAAGAGTTTGCCAACTACCTGAAAGTGCCGGTGCCGGCGGACGAAGTGTTGGGCTGTAAAAAGATGAAGCAGTTCGATGAAGGCGGCGCTGGCGCGTTACCGATCTATTGGGAACAAGACTGGGGCTGGAGCGCCGATACTGCGGACGGTAAAACCTATTCCTGCCAGTTAGTGGGATATCAGACGCCGTATACCGCCTTTAAAGAGGGCGACTACACGAAATGTGTACAGCATTATTTCAACGTTAATGTCGTCGATGATAACGGAACCACTGAACCGGATGTCACGCCAACTCCGGCGCCAGTGACGGATGAAAACGTGGCGCCCGTCGCGCGCATTGCCGGGCCGGTCGGGGCGGTGGAAGCTGGTAGCCCGGTTTCACTCAGCGCGGAAGGATCGACCGACGCGAATGGCGACAAGCTCACCTATACCTGGATGTCGCAGGATGGCAAAACGCTGAGCGGCCAGGATAAAGCCGTTGTGATTTTCAACGCGCCGGATGTCACTCAGAACACCCAGTATGTGGTGAATCTGACTGTTAGCGACGGTACGCTCTCCAGCACTGCGGTTTATACGCTGAATGTGAAAGCGAAGGCCGCCGCTGCGGATGACGAAGATAAGACCACCAGCTACCCTGCCTGGAGCAGCAGCCAGAAATGGAATCCGGGCGACATCGTCAACAATAATGGCGCATTGTACCAGTGCAAACCGTTCCCGGAAGGCTCATGGTGTAATGTTGCGCCTGCCTACTATGAGCCCGGCGTAGGGATTGCCTGGGCCGATGCATGGAACGCATTGTAATAAGATAAATCCTGTCGGTGCTTTGCATCGGCAGGATTGTTACTATGCTTATCTCAGGTTTTTTCAGGAGAAAGCATGAACATCATCGCCATTATGGGGCCGCACGGGGTTTATTATAAAGATGAACCCATCAAGGAGCTTGAGCGTGCATTACAATCCCTGGGATTTCAAATTATCTGGCCGCAAAATAGCGTTGACTTGTTGAAGTTTATTGAACATAACCCGCGCATCTGCGGCGTTATTTTTGACTGGGATGAATACAGTCTCGACCTTTGTAGCGAAATCAACCAGCTAAATGAATACCTTCCTCTCTACGCCTTTATCAATACCAACTCCACGCTGGACGTTAGCGTTCACGATATGCGCATGGCGCTGTGGTTTTTTGAGTATGCATTGGGGCTGGCTGAAGATATCGCGACACGCATTCATCAATATACAAACGAATATCTCGATAATATTACGCCGCCGTTTACCAAAGCGCTGTTTACCTACGCCAAAGAAGGAAAATATACCTTTTGTACGCCGGGTCATATGGCGGGAACGGCGTATCAGAAAAGCCCGCCAGGCTGTCTGTTTTATGACTTTTTTGGCGGCAATACCTTAAAGGCCGATGTGTCGATTTCGGTGACTGAACTGGGATCGCTGCTGGATCACACCGGGCCGCATCTGGAAGCGGAAGAGTATATCGCCCGTACTTTTGGCGCCGAGCAGAGTTATATGGTGACGAACGGTACGTCGACCTCGAATAAAATTGTCGGTATGTATGCCGCGCCTGCGGGAAGTACGCTACTTATTGATCGTAATTGCCATAAATCGCTGGCGCATTTGCTGATGATGAGCGATGTGGTGCCTCTCTGGTTGAAGCCGACGCGCAATGCGCTCGGTATTCTCGGCGGTATTCCTAAGCGTGAATTTACCCGCGACAGCATTGCGCGTAAGGTGGCGGAAACCGCGCAGGCGCAATGGCCGGTTCATGCGGTTATCACCAATTCTACTTACGATGGTCTGCTGTATAACACTAACTGGATCAAGCAGATGCTGGACGTTCCCTCGATCCATTTTGATTCCGCCTGGGTACCCTATACCCATTTCCATCCGATCTACCAGGGGAAAAGCGGGATGAGCGGCGATCGGGTGCCCGGAAAAGTGATTTTCGAAACGCAATCCACCCATAAAATGCTGGCGGCTTTTTCGCAGGCGTCGCTTATTCATATCAAAGGGGAATATGACGAAGAGACGTTTAACGAAGCGTTTATGATGCACACTTCCACATCGCCGAGCTATCCCATTGTCGCCTCTATCGAGACCGCGGCGGCGATGCTGCGCGGCAATCCAGGGAAAAGATTGATTAATCGTTCGGTGGAGCGGGCGCTCCATTTTCGTAAAGAGGTACAGCGGTTACGTGAAGAGTCCGATAGCTGGTTCTTTGATATCTGGCAGCCGGAAGAGGTTGATGAGGCCGAATGCTGGCCGGTCACGCCGGGAGAAACCTGGCATGGCTTCACCGATGCTGATGACGATCATATGTTTCTCGATCCGGTTAAGGTGACAATCCTGACGCCGGGGATGGATGAACAGGGCAACATGAGCGAAGAGGGGATACCCGCCGCGCTGGTGGCGAAGTTCCTCGATGAGCGAGGCGTGGTGGTGGAAAAAACCGGGCCGTATAATTTGCTGTTTTTGTTCAGCATAGGGATTGATAAGACCCGTGCGATGGGGCTGCTGCGCGGGCTGACGGAATTTAAACGCGCCTACGATCTTAACCTGCGCGTCAAAAATATGTTGCCGGATCTGTATGCGGAAGATCCGGATTTTTATCGCAATATGCGCATTCAGGATCTGGCGCAGGGGATCCATAAACTGATCCGCCAGCACGATCTTCCGGGGCTGATGTTGCGGGCGTTCGAGGTTTTACCGGAGATGATCATGACCCCGCACCAGGCCTGGCAGCGTCAGATCAAAGGCGAGGTGGAAACCGTGGCGCTCGATCAACTGCCAGGGCGCGTTTCCGCGAATATGATCCTGCCTTATCCGCCAGGCGTTCCGCTGTTGATGCCCGGCGAGAGGATCACGCAACAGAGTCGGGCCGTGCTCGATTTTCTGCTGATGCTCTGCTCGATTGGCCAGCATTATCCCGGTTTTGAAACGGATATTCACGGCGCGAAACGGAATGAAGACGGGGTGTACCAGGTACGAGTCTTAAAACACGCCTGTTAGCTTGCCTGACGGGAATGTGACGAGTAACGTACTGATAATCAATAAAGGAGACGCTATGCTGGGATTAAAACAGGTTCATCACATCGCGATCATTGCGACAGACTATGCGGTGAGCAAGGCGTTTTACTGCGATATTCTGGGGTTCGATCTGCTAAGCGAAGCCTGGCGGGAAGAGCGTGACTCGTGGAAGGGCGATTTGGCGCTAAACGGGCAGTATGTAATTGAGCTTTTCTCTTTTCCCTTCCCTCCGGCGCGTCCAAGCCGACCTGAAGCCTGCGGCTTGCGCCATCTGGCTTTCAGCGTGGAAAATGTGGAAAACGCCGTTGCGCATCTGGAAAAGCATCAGGTTAAGTGCGAACCGATACGCATCGATCCGTATACCGGGAAGCGCTTTACTTTTTTCAACGATCCGGACGGTTTACCGCTTGAGCTGTATGAGCAGTAAGGCTTGTCATTAAGACGCTCGCCAGGTAACGTTGCCGGGCTAAGTCACTATAAGCATGGATCATGACCACTCTCACGTTGAATACCTCGTTACTCTCTTCTCGCCGTATTCTGACTGCCTTTAGCGGCGGCCTGGATTCTACGGTGCTTCTGCATCAACTGGTGTTGTGGCGAGAACGCCATCCTGACGTTACGCTGCGTGCTATCCATATTCATCACGGTTTAAGCCCTCATGCTGATAGCTGGGTGCGGCATTGCGAAACCGTATGCGAACGCTGGCAGGTTTCGCTGGTAGTGGAGCGGGTGACGCTGGCGGATAATGGCCTGGGTATCGAGGCCCATGCGCGTGAAGCGCGCTACCGGGCGTTCGCACAGACGCTATTGCCTGGCGAAGTGCTGGCAACCGCGCAGCACCTTGACGATCAGTGTGAAACATTCCTGCTGGCGTTAAAGCGCGGCAGTGGTCCGGCCGGACTTTCCGCGATGGGAGAACGCTCGCCTTTTGCCGGAACTCTGCTTCTTCGCCCGCTGTTGAGAGAAACGCGGAAGACGCTGGAACAGTGGGCTGTGCATCATGGCTTATGCTGGATTGAAGATGAAAGCAATCAGGATGACGCCTACGATCGCAATTTTTTACGCCTGCGCGCGCTTCCGCTCTTGCAGCAGCGCTGGCCGCATTTTCCTGCGGCGGTAGCCCGTAGCGCGACGCTCTGCGCCGAGCAAGAAAGGCTGCTGGACGAGCTTCTGGCCAGCGATCTTACGGACTGTATCACGACGGAGGGAACATTGCGGCTCTCTCCATTAATGTCGATGAGCGATGTACGGCGGGCGGCGATTTTGCGTCGCTGGCTGGCGATGCGTAATGCGCCGATGCCCTCTCGTGACGCGCTGGAACGTATCTGGCAGGAGGTGGCGCTGGCGCGCGACGATGCCTCTCCCTGTTTACGCTTTGGCGATCACGAGATTCGCCGTTATCAGTCGCAACTGTGGTGGATTAAATCCGTGGCCGGACAACACGAAACGACGGTCGCCTGGCCCGTCTGGCAAACACCGCTGGCGCTGCCTGCCGGCTTAGGGACGGTACAGCTCGTTCCTGGGGGCGAACTGCGCCGACCGCGAGAGGAAGAATCCGTCAGCATTCGGTTTAAGGCGCCAGGGTTGCTACACATTGTGGGACGTCACGGTGGACGTAAATTAAAGAAAATCTGGCAGGAGCAGGGGATCCCGCCCTGGCGACGAGACACCACGCCGCTGTTGTTTTACGGCGAAACGCTGATTGCGGCTGCGGGTGTTTTTGTGACGCGTGAGGGAGCAGCAGAAGATAAAGAAGGGGTGAGTCTGGTTTGGCATGCCTGATGGCGCTGCGCTTATCAGGCCTACGTATCGCATGGAACGTAGGCCGGATAAGGTGCTTGCACCGCCATCCGGCAACAAAATACTCAGGATTCGCTAACTACCACGGTACCAATTTCCGGGTGGCTGAAACTGGCGATTTTATCGAGACGAAGTTCACAAGACTCGCCGGAAACCTCGGCAAGCAGATACTCTACGTTTTTACGTAAGATCAAATCGTTCGCTTTTGCCTGCAAAACCTCGCCATCTTTTAACGTTAGCGTCAGTATTAAATGATGCATGCAGGCAAGCTCAAGACTATCGTAGTCATCGCAATTAATGGGTTGATACGTTTCATTCATTGACATAATCGCTCACCAGTAAGTTCGCGGCAGCATAAGCTGCCTTTTCCCTGACCGACTCTGAAAGGGCGCTATCTGCCGCCACTTCATTAAGCACTTTCAATACACAACCCAGCGCATCCGGGACATACCCTAAGTCTCCGCTGGCGATTTCCGCATACCGCTTGCGTACTAACTCACAATATTTTTCCACATGCCCTCCTGTCAGCATTCTGACTTAACCGTGGATGCAAGTCTAAGCCTACGAAGTTAAATCTTGTTTAGCAAGGTGACTATACCATACTCATTTGCGCAATATCAGCGCCTGACGCGAGTGGGTAAAAGATTCGTTAACAGCCTTTTAGCGCGGTTTTCGCTACAATGGGCGCCTGATTCGAAAGGAGTTTTCTCATGGCGCTTAAAGCGACAATTTATAAAGCCGTCGTCAATGTGGCTGACCTTGATCGCAACCGGTTTCTGGATGCGGCATTGACGCTGGCGCGTCACCCTTCTGAAACGCAGGAGCGCATGATGCTGCGCCTGTTGGCATGGATAAAATATGCTGATGAACGGTTGCAGTTTACACGCGGGCTCAGCGCGGAAGATGAGCCGGAGGCCTGGCTGCGCAACGATCATCTGGGCATCGATCTCTGGATAGAGCTGGGGCTGCCGGATGAGCGCCGTATTAAGAAAGCCTGTACTCAGGCGAGCGACGTCGCGCTCTTTGCTTATAACTCCCGGGCGGCGCAAATCTGGTGGCAGCAGCATCAAAGCAAGTGCGCGCAGTTCGCTAACCTGTCCGTCTGGTATCTGGATGACGGGCAACTGGCGCAGCTCAGTGAATTTGCCGATCGTACCATGACGCTACAGGCGACGATTCAGGACGGCGCAATCTGGCTTTCTGATGCTCGGAATAATCTGGAAATACAGCTAACCGCCTGGCAACAGCCCTCATGATTGCCATCTCCCGGACGGTCTCCATAGCCGATAATGAGCTGGAAATTACGGCCATTCGCGCGCAGGGCGCGGGTGGTCAGCACGTAAATAAGACCTCTAGCGCGATTCATTTGCGCTTTGACATTCGGGCCTCTGGCCTGCCAGAGTATTACAAACAGCGTTTGCAGACGGCCAGCCACCATCTGATAAGCGATGATGGCGTCATTATCATTAAGGCGCAGGAGTTCCGGAGCCAGGAGCTCAACCGGGAAGCGGCTATCGCCAGGCTGGTTGCCGTCATAAAAGAATTCACCGCGGAGCAGAAAAAACGTCGCGCAACCCGTCCGACGCGTGCCTCGAAGGAGCGCCGTTTGTCCTCAAAGGCGCAAAAATCTTCTGTAAAGGCGCTTCGCGGCAAAGTTCGTCGTCCACTGGATTGACGGGCAGGAATAGCAATTTCATAAGGATTTTATGGTGAGAACAGCAATATTGTCAGTAGCGGCAGCCTGTACGCTATTTGCATTGATAGGGTGTAATAACCGTGCGGAAGTTGACGCCCTGCAACCTGCGCAGGCGGCGGAATTAAAACCCATGCAGCAAAGCTGGCGCGGCGTGCTGCCCTGTGCGGATTGTGAAGGTATTGAAACGTCACTGTTTCTGGAAAAAGACGGCACATGGGTGATGAACGAGCGCTATCAGGGCGTGCGCGAGGAACCTTCCTCTTTTGCGTCATACGGTACCTGGGCGCGGACGGCGGATAAACTGGTGTTAACCGACAGCAATGGCGAGAAATCGTATTATCGCGCGAAAGGCAATGCGCTGGAGATGCTCGACAGAGAAGGCAATCCGGTGGCTTCGCAGCTTAATTATACGCTTGTGCCTGTTACCGCCAGCCTGCCGGTAACGCCAATGCCGTTGCGTGGTATGTATGTATACAGGGCCGATGCGGCGACCTTTACCGATTGTGCGACCGGAAAACGGCTGCCGGTCGCCAGTAACGCCCAGCTTGAGCGCGGCTATCTGACGGCGAAAGGTGAAGCGGAAAAACCGGTGCTGCTGACGGTAGAAGGGCATTTTGTGTTTGCCGCGAACCCGGACACGGGCGAGCCGGTAAAAATGCTAATAGCCGATAAAAACGCGAAGTTTGCGCCGGGTAAAGATTGCACTCACTAATAAAAGGCCTCGCAGGATGCGAGGCCTTTACATATCTGCCGGGTGGCGCCGGGCAATCCCAACAAAATGTCGTTTAGCCTTTAATCGCCTTGACCAGATAATCAACGATATCGCCGGTTTTAATCAGCGATTTTTCACCGCTGCGACGGTATTTATACTCAATATCGTCGTTATCCAGGTTGCGATCGCCAATCACGATAGTATGTGGAATACCAATCAGCTCCATATCGGCAAACATCACGCCCGGGCGCTCTTTACGGTCGTCCATCAGCACTTCAATGCCCTGCGCGCGCAATTCGCTGTACAGCTTTTCCGCCAGCTCCTGCACACGGAAGGATTTGTGCATATTCATCGGCAGAATAGCGACCTGGAAAGGCGCAATGGCGTCAGGCCATACAATGCCGCGCTCGTCAAAGTTCTGCTCGATAGCCGCGGCAACGACACGTGTTACGCCGATACCATAGCAGCCCATTGTCAGGATCTGGTTACGGCCATCTTCACCCTGAACGGAGGCTTTCAGCGCTTCTGAGTACTTGGTACCTAACTGGAAGATGTGACCCACTTCGATACCGCGTTTGATAAGCAACGTTCCCTGACCATCCGGACTCGGATCGCCGGCGACTACGTTACGGATGTCGGCAACAACAGGCGTCGCCACATCGCGATCCCAGTTAATACCAAAGTAGTGTTTACCGTCGATGTTGGCGCCAGCGGCAAAATCGCTCATGGCGGCAACGGTACGATCGATGATGACCGGAATCGACATATTGACCGGGCCGAGGGAGCCAGGGCCGGCATTAATTACGGCGCGAATCTCTTCTTCGGTAGCGAAGGTCAGCGGGCTGGCAACGTGCGGCAGTTTTTCCGCTTTAACTTCATTCAGTTCATGATCGCCGCGAACCAGCAGAGCCACCAGCGGAGACTTGCTGTCTTTCGCCGCTTTCACCAGCAGCGTTTTTACCGTTTTTTCAATTGGCAGGTTGAACTGTTCCACCAGCTCCGCGATGGTTTTGGCATTTGGCGTATCGACCAGAGTCATTTCCTGCGTCGCCGCTGCGCGCGGCGTTTGCGGCGCGATAGCTTCTGCCAGTTCAATGTTAGCCGCGTAATCAGAAACATCAGAGAAAACGATATCGTCTTCGCCGCTTTGCGCCAGCACCTGGAATTCATGCGAGGCGTTGCCGCCGATAGAACCGGTATCGGCCTGTACCGCGCGGAAATCCAGCCCCATACGGCTGAAGATACGGCTATACGCGGCGTACATGGCGTCATAGGTTTCCTGCAACGACTCCTGAGAGGTGTGGAAAGAGTAAGCATCTTTCATCAGGAATTCGCGCGAACGCATCACGCCAAAGCGCGGACGCACTTCATCACGGAATTTGGTCTGGATTTGGAAGAAGTTCAGCGGCAACTGCTTATAAGAGCTGAGTTCATTACGCACCAGATCGGTGATAACTTCTTCGTGGGTCGGGCCGAGTACGAACGGACGCTCGCCACGGTCGACAAAACGCAGCAGTTCCGGACCGTACTGTTCCCAACGACCACTCTCTTGCCACAGGTCGGCTGGCTGAACGACTGGCATCGACACCTCGATAGCACCGGCGTTGTTCATCTCTTCACGCACGATGTTTTCGACTTTTTTCAGGACGCGCAGGCCGGTCGGCAGCCAGGTATATAACCCGGAGGCGAGCTTGCGGATCATCCCGGCGCGCAGCATCAGCTGGTGGCTGATAACCTCGGCGTCGGCAGGTGTCTCCTTCAGAGTGGAGAGCAGGTATTGGCTAGTACGCATGTTGTTACGGTTCCAGTTGAACGATCGAACAGGCTCAATGTGAGCCTGATACAAAAAAAGTGATTTAGTTTACCAGCGTGCAAGAGATGTCAAAAGAGAAGGGAGTGAAATTACCGTGGTTCCAGCGCAAACACTTCAAATCCAGTGCTAACCACACGCCAGCGCACGTTAAAATCATGCAGCCAGACGGCATAGGTTTTGCCCGTCTCTTCACCCTTACGATAAGCCGGGCGAGGATCTTGCGCCAGCACATCGCAAATAAATGTCCGTAGCTGCGGATAACGCCTTTCCAGCGTCGTAAGCTGTTGAGCCACCTCAGCGGTAAAACTCACGGGCATTTCAGCTATCGGCGCCTGTTGCGCATAGCTGGCGGCGGCGTCCGGTAAGGCCTCGGCAAACGGTAAATACGGTTTGATATCCACCACCGGCGTGCCATCCACCAGATCCAGACTGCCTAATTTCAGAATTACGCTCTCTTTCCGGCACTCGATACCTTTTAGCGCAACGAGCGACATGCCAATCGGATTGGGGCGGAACGTGGAGCGCGTGGCAAAAACGCCCATTCTGGCGTTACCGCCAAGACGGGGCGGACGAACTGTTGGCCGCCAGCCGCCGTCCATCGTCTGATGAAAAACGAAAAGCACCCACAAATGGCTGAACGCCTCCAGGCCGCGAACGGCATCGGCCTGGTTGTAAGGCGCTATCAGATGCAGTTCGCCGCAGGCGCTTTTGACCAGACCGGGCTGGCGCGGAACGGCGAATTTTTCTTTATAGGGGGAGCGAATAACGCCGATTTGTTCAAACTGAAAGCTGCTCATTTCGCCGAAATATTCAGGGCGGACCCGATACAAACCGCCTGACGATAGCAGCCTGGCGTGCCGCTGGTAATTTCACAGCTGTGCAGCAGGACGGCGTTGGCTTTCATTTTAGATGCATTAATCTGCATACGCTTGCGCGCAGTTGGAATGTTAGGCGGAGAGTCTTGATTTGTCGCCTGGCAGGATTCGCCGCTAACCTCGCCAAGATCGCGGAAAGGTTTGCCGACTAAGTCTTCAGCATTGGTGTAAATCCTGACGGGAGCGGCACGCGGCGCTTTAGGTTTCTCCGGCTCCGCTTTTGGCGGGGTTGCGGTGCTTTGAACGGGTTCAACAGGGGATCTGCTTAGCATGGAACAACCGCCCAGCATGAGTGCCAATAAACAGATCGGTAAAGCACGCATAATATTTCCTCAATGAATGTTCTAATTGCCAGATATTGAATCAGGAGCTTGCATAAATGACAAGACGGGCAATAGCCCGTCCTGAATAATATTACAGATTGTGGAATCAGCCTAAAACTTACCAGCCTTTCACCGCGCCGCCATTAAAAACTTTATTTGCGGCTTCGTACACTTCATCAGACTGGTAAGCCTGAACGAATTTTTTCACATTCTCGGCGTCTTTGTTATCTTCACGCGTCACGATAAGGTTAACGTACGGAGAATCTTTATCTTCAACGAAGATACCGTCTTTCGCTGGCGTCAGGCCAATCTGGCTGGCGTAAGTCGTATTGATGACCGCTAACGCGATCTGCGCGTCATCCAGCGAACGCGGCAACTGCGGCGCTTCCAGCTCAACAATTTTCAGATTTTTCGGGTTTTCCACGATATCCAGCGAGGTAGGAAGCAGACCGACGCCGTCTTTCAGTTTAATCAGCCCTACTTTTTGCAGCAGCAACAGGGAACGACCAAGGTTGGTCGGGTCGTTAGGCACAGCGACCTGGGAACCGTCCTTGAGCTCATCCAGAGATTTGATTTTTTTGGAATATCCTGCAATGGGATAGACAAAAGTCTTACCAACGGAAACCAGTTTGTAGCCGCGATCTTTGATTTGCTGATCCAGATACGGTTTGTGCTGGAAGGCATTGGCATCGATATCGCCTTTGCTCAGCGCTTCATTAGGCAGAACATAATCATTAAAGGTCACCAATTCCACGTCCAGGCCGTATTTTTCTTTCGCGACTTTCTGCGCGACTTCGGCAACTTGCTGCTCTGCGCCAACGATTACGCCGACTTTAATATGATTCGGATCTTTTTCATCCTGACCGCAACCCGCAAGTGCCAGAGAACCAATCAGAGCACCCACTGCCGCAAAGGTTTTGAATTTGAACGCCATGCTTATTTCCTTAATGAGTATTTGTGTTGTGTTTAACGTTACTTATGCGTGACAGCCCTGACGATGCGATCGCCGGATAACTGAATTAAATAAACCAGAACGACAAGTAATACCAGCACCGTATTCATCACGGTAGCATTGTATCCAATATAACCGTACTGATAGCCGATTTGACCGAGGCCGCCTGCGCCGACGGCGCCGCCCATTGCGGAGTAACCGACCAGGGTGATCAGTGTAATGGTTGCCGCATTCACCAGACCAGGCAGCGCTTCCGGTAAAAGGATTTTACGTACAATTTGCAGCGGCGTGGCGCCCATCGCTCGCGAGGCTTCAATCAGCCCGGCAGGGATCTCTAACAACGCATTTTCCACCATACGGGCGATAAAAGGCGCGGCGCCGACGGTCAGCGGTACAATTGCGGCCTGCAAACCAATGGAGGTGCCGACAATTATTCGGGTAAAAGGAATCATCCACACCAGCAGGATGATAAAGGGAATCGAGCGGAAAATATTGACCACCGCGGAGAGGGAGCGATACAGCCGGGCGTTCTCCATAATCTGCCCCGGGCGCGTAACATACAGCAATACGCCGACCGGCAGGCCAATCACGAAACCGAAGAAACCGGAGACAAAGGTCATCGCCAGCGTTTCCCAGACGCCACGAACCAGTAACCACATCATTGCCTCAGACATAACCCAGTACCTCAACTTTCACATGGTGATCCTGCAGCCAGGCAATTGCGGCTTGCGTCTCTTCTTGTGTGCCGTGCATTTCCGTTAGCATAATGCCGAACTTCACACCGCCCGCGTAATCCATCTGCGCGCTGATAATATTATTGTTCACGTTGAAACGACGCGCGGTTTCAGAAAGCAGCGGGGCATCCACAGACTGTCCGGTGAACTCCATGCGCAGCATCGGCACGCTGTCAGTTTCCGGCGACGCTTTCAAACGCGCCTGGTAATCTTCCGGAATGTCCAGGTGCAGAGTGGACTGAATAAACTTCTGCGCCAGCGGCGTTTTAGGATGCGAGAAGACTTCGCTGACCGTATCCTGCTCAATAAGCTCGCCATTACTGATGACGGCAACGCAGTCGCAGATACGTTTTACGACATCCATTTCATGAGTGATAAGCAGAATCGTCAACCCCAAACGACGGTTGATATCTTTCAGCAATTCCAGAATCGAACGGGTCGTCGCAGGATCAAGCGCGCTGGTGGCTTCATCGCACAGCAATACTTTTGGATTACTGGCTAACGCGCGGGCAATCGCGACACGCTGTTTCTGACCGCCGGAAAGATTTGCCGGATAGCTGTCGTGCTTGTCGCCAAGACCGACTAAATCCAGCAGCTCTGTGACACGGCGTTTGATCTCTTCCTTTGGTGTGTTATCCAGTTCCAGCGGCAACGCGACGTTGCCAAACACGGTACGGGAAGAGAGCAGGTTAAAATGTTGGAAAATCATGCCGATTTGACGGCGAGCTTTGGTCAACTCAGACTCTGAAAGCGTTGTCAGCTCCTGACCGCCGACCTGAACGCTACCTTCGGTTGGGCGTTCAAGTAAATTAACGCAGCGGATAAGCGTACTTTTACCGGCGCCGGAGGCGCCAATGACGCCATAAATCTGCCCGGCAGGGACGTGCAGGCTGACATTATTTAGCGCCTGAATGGTGCGCGTCCCCTGCTGGAACACTTTGGTAATATTCGAAAGTTTAATCATTGGTTATTTATTATCGTAATTAAGTTAGCCGTGGCATTTTCGTCTGTCTAATACGGTCAACGCCGTCAACAGAATGGATGTTAAGGCATCCAGACGTCTAAATCAATCAGGCTTTATACGATGAGCACTTTCTTGCCTGCTGAAACATGCGATACTAGCGCCACTTGCTTTACTCAGGAGCTATAAAAGGTGGCAAAGTCTGTACCCGCAATTTTTCTCGACCGTGACGGCACCATTAATGTGGATCACGGCTACGTACATGAAATCGATGCATTTGAGTTTATAGACGGTGTTATTGACGCGATGCGCGAGCTAAAAAAAATGGGCTATGCGCTGGTGGTGGTGACGAACCAGTCCGGAATCGCGCGCGGCAAATTCACCGAGGCGCAGTTTGAAACGTTAACCGAATGGATGGACTGGTCGTTGGCGGATCGCGATGTTGATTTGGACGGCATCTATTATTGTCCTCACCATCCGCAGGGCAGTATAGAAGAGTTCCGCCAGGTATGTGATTGCCGCAAGCCGCATCCAGGAATGCTTATCTCGGCGCGTGATTTCCTGCATATCGATATGGCGGCTTCTTATATGGTGGGAGACAAGCTGGAAGATATGCAGGCGGCAGCGGCGGCAAATGTCGGGACAAAAGTGCTGGTGCGTACGGGCAAACCGGTCACGGCAGAAGCAGAAAACGCGGCGGACTGGGTGTTAAACAGCCTTGCCGACCTGCCATCGGCGATAAAAAAGCAGCAAAAATAAGCGTTATGGATAAAAGATGAGCGGTTAAAACAAAAATGCATTTTTCCGCTTGTCTTCCTGAACCGACTCCCTATAATGCGCCTCCATCGACACGGCGGATGTGAATCACTTCACACAAACAGCCGGTCGGTTGAAGAGAAAAATCCTGAAATTCAGGGTTGACTCTGAAAGAGGAAAGCGTAATATACGCCACCTCGCGACGGTGAGCTGAAAGCCGCGTCGCACCTGCTCTTTAACAATTTATCAGACAATCTGTGTGGGCACTCGAAGATACGGATTCTTAACGTCCTAGGACGAAAAATGAATACCAAGTCTCAAGAGTGAACACGTAATTCATTACGAAGTTTAATTCATTGAGCATCAAACTTTTAAATTGAAGAGTTTGATCATGGCTCAGATTGAACGCTGGCGGCAGGCCTAACACATGCAA